>NZ_CP030040.1:1295714-1619642 GCF_003260995.1 Acetobacterium sp. KB-1 | reverse complement strand
GCACCTGGATTGATAATGCTCAGGGTTACCCGACTCGGACCTTTGTGGTGATTACACCGCCCAAAGGCAGTTCAGCCATTGAAACCGTCAATCTGTATCAGTATTCGCCGGATCAGACCATTTCCCAATGGACCGAGGCGCAGGCAATCCGAATTTAAGCATAAAAACTCCCGTGAATCTGCAACAAATTCACGGGAGTTTTATGATGCGGTCTTGATGATGTTATAAGAGATGAAGAGGGAGAAAAAATGCCAATAACCCATACTTTTGAACCAGTCTATGATAAAAAATCAAAAATCCTGATCCTTGGGACATTTCCGTCGGTAAAGTCCCGAGCAAGGGATTTTTACTACCAGCACCCCCAAAATAGATTCTGGAAAGTGATCAGTGCTCTGGTGGGCTGGTCAACCCCTGACACCATTGAAGATCAAAAGACCCTGCTGCTAGAAAACCAAATTGCTGTCTGGGATGTGATTTATTCCTGCGATATCATTGGCTCAAGTGACAGCTCCATTAAAAATGTGGTGCCCAATGATATGGGGTTACTATTAAATAAGACTGACATCAAAACTATTTTTGCCAACGGCGGCAAAGCTTATGAATTATACAACCGATACTGTTTTGAGGCGACTAAGAAGGCTATTGTCAAGCTACCATCCACCAGTCCCGCCAATGCCAGCTATTCTTTGGAAAAACTGGTGGATTGCTGGGGTGAAGCATTGAACTTATAAATTTGCGTGTTAATTGCGCGATGTTTATTCGTTAAAGAAGAATATGGCCGATATTCTCCAAGTCAACCGTTACATCTGCATCGTGAAATTCGATTTCATACAATATGAGATGTTCACCGACTTGTTCAATCATTATTGCATAATCGGGTACTTTTTTAATGAATTCTGAGCTTAAGTCATAGATCGTATACTTGCTTTTTTTAACGACGCCATGTGAGAGCCATCTCAGTTTCCGTAGTTAAAAATTGGGATGGCTTTGATTATCAGTGATTTTAGTATTGCATTTCAACAGCTTCTTTTCTATTTTTAACGGTTAACAAAATCGATAACACTGCTCCGACCGAAGAAATTCCCGCTAAGACCGGTAAAATACCGACGATATCCGTGCCGAGAAGACCTTTTAAATAGTTTGCTACAAAATTCGAAAGAAAAACTGCGATACCACTGGCGGCACTCACCGCACCGATTGCGGTAGCGACAAAGCTTGGCGGAACAATGATTGTTGCCCGAACATAATAGAACGAATAGGCATTTCCCCAGGCGGCACCAAGAAGTGTACAGCAAATCGCGGTAACAATAAAGCTAGTTGAGATAAACAGGGCAAAGAATCCAACGGCAAAGATAATGTAGGTAGGGATGATTGTTGCACGATGCAGCTTCCCGAAAATCAAGCCAAACATAAGACCGATAACGCCCGAGCCAATTGTTCCTAGTGAGCCCAATGTTCCTGAGATTGCTTCATTCCCAATACCCGTTGCGGCAACATACAAAGCAATTTGATAGACAATAATGTAATAAACGATGCCGAGTGAAAAGAAAGCAGCCAGAAGTGGAACAAATTTTTTAACCCAGGTTTTATCAACGGCAACATTTGTTTCAATACTTCCGATGTTTCCATCACTTACATTAACAGCAATCAGCTTTTCTGCTTTAGCAAGATTCGGAACAAATAAAATGACCAGAACTAAAATCGGGGCGGCAACCCAATAGGTGCTATAAGCATTTTGCCATGATGTCACGGCCAGTAAACCGGCGATAAAACTTAAAATCGCTCCAATCGCAGCCATGGCAGAATTGTACCATCCCATAACGGTACCTCTTTTATTTTCATCAAGATAAACTTCGGCTACAATTGCAAGAGATGCTGAGCTTGTAAATCCCCAAGAAATACCACCTGAGATCATTCTAAGAATCAGAACATACCAGACATTATCAAAGGTGGCGCCAAGAATTGATGACACTGTAAACATACCAAAACCAAAGACTAACAGTGCTTTTTTATTGTACTTGTCGGCTAAGCGTCCACCTAGAATACAAAAGAATACTCCAAGTAGTGATGGACCAGTGACAATTAATGTTACGAGTGTGACGTTGTCAAATGTTTCAAACAAGCCACCGACAGCCGGAATAATTGCAAAATCGGCCATGGTACAGACGTTTGTTAAAAATATCGCCAGCAAAAATAAGAACGTTCTGGATTTTGACAATGAAATATTCATTTAGTTTACCTCTTTCTCAAAATATTGTCTTGAAATACGATAAAGTTCTTCATTTGATTTTTTTTCAATATCCAAATCCTCAGAAAATGGCCAGGCAATAAATTTACCAAATTTTCCCTGCTCTGTGATCCGTTTTGATAGTATTTCACGCATAATTTCTTCATCCTGACCCACATCAAAGGCACTGAAGGTTCCAATTTTTCCTTGATATCGGTCAACGACCGCAGTGATATTATTAGCCGTATCCTGGCCTTCCCAGGAATCAAATCCACAGTCAATGTATGCATCTAATAGGTTTTCTACATGGCCGCAGGAATGATAATTCACATATAATCCCATTTTATGTGCGGCATCCACCAGTTTTTTTGAGTGGGGAGCAATCACATCTCGAAAGGTTTTTTCAGACATAAAGGAATTTATCTGTGTTCCCATATCATCATGATAGGTGATGATGTCGGCATGATAGTATTTTTTTGCAATGCTCATCAACTTTATATGAAAATCAGTAAATTTGTCGAAAAGAGCAACAACTTCTTCCGGTTCTTCCAGCAAATAACAAAAGGTATCTTCAAAGCTTGTTAAATCAGCCAATCGTTCAAAACATCCGTTAACGATTACAAAAAGCGATGCTTTATCTGGATCAACATAAGGTTTGAAGTTCGCTTCATAATCGGCCGCCCAGTCAATAGCATCTAAATCTGGCCAGATCAGTTCTTCTTTCCAGTTGCAAATATCGGATAAACGCCTGGTTCCTGGCTTAACCATGGCGGCACCAGACAATTCTTCATATTTCCACTCAATCCCAAACCAATCAAGGCCGCCTTTGTTTCTGGCTTTTGCATCGGGCATTACTTCTGGCTGAATGAAGTTAAAATCACAGTTGAGATTAGGTGTCCAAAAGGGCCTTTTTCCTGCATACATTCGCAGAACATTTTCCCGAGGGGTAATGGGCGCATTGAATTTGGGCACCGGGTAATCTAAAAAACCATATCCGTATGCCTGAACAACCTGCTCACAGACCGAATCGGTAACCAATTCTGCTTCGTTGAACTTGAATTTTTTCATCGTTTCCTCCAATAACATTTTTTTCATACACAAAGTATAGATTTTTGATACATGTAATTTAGGACCATTGATATGAATTTTGACAATTTAGTAAATAGTGCTAAAATAATAAGGAATCACGTGTCTGATGTTGTGTATAAAGGGATTTTATCATAAATATCAGGGTTTCGTAATTCTTCAAACTATATAGAATTAAGATAATAATTTATATATAATATATAAATTGTGAAACAATTTTTAAGGAGTTGGAGCATGAAATTAAATTTATATGTGATTGCAGATCATTTAAAGGGATTTTCATTTGAATCCCAGTTTGCTGATCCGATCATGAAAGGGAGCTTAAAAGGAGTTTTGCTATTTTACTCTGGTATGGATTTGAAAACGGATCAACTGTATTTATCATATGCCAGCGATCTTCCAGAACCGCAGAGTGTGGAGGCTCATTATAACATTGTCTGTATTGGCAAACCTCCAGAAGCTTACTTAAAAAACACGGTTAACCTTCTTTATTTAAATTCGGACACTTCACTGAACGGTCTCTTTAATGCGATTGAAATGATTTTTCAAAAATTTGCCCAATGGGAAGAGACCCTTCAATCCATCTTTTATCAGAAGAAAAGCATTAAAGCATTATGTGAGGCTAGTCTTTGTGTTTTCGAGAATCCGATTTCCGTCTATACTTCGGATTTAAGGCTCGTTTGCTATGCCGAAAAAGAAAAACCGGATCAGCTCATGCTCTTTAATACGTCGGACACTGAAAAATACATGAGTATTGATGAAGTCAACGCGCTAAAAATCGACTCTGAGTTTATAGAAACCATCAAATCCTATGAGCCCACCATTTTTCCTAAAGATGCCTTTGGATATCGGATTCTGCTTGATAATCTTCGTATTCAAGATATCTATGTGGCTCGGATCTGTATTAGCGAAACGGATCAACCGATTAAAAAAAGTGATCTTTTCCTGATCCGAACACTCTCTTTTTATAGTGAATTATGTTTGCGTCATCATGATAATGAGCAATATAACAATCATCCTCAAAACTTTGATCACCTTTTATTTGAACTATTATCAAATCGTGAGGTTGAAGTCAAGTTATTGCATAAATATTTGGACTACTATCACTGGTCTGGCAAAGACTCATTTTTCTGCTGCCAATTACCCATTTCAAGTTATGAAAAATCTGTTCTGACTGCCAATGCTCTATCGTTTCAACTTTCTACTAATATTAAGGAGAGTTGCGTTATCCAATTCGAAAACGCCATTGTGTTGTTGATTAATTTGACCCGATCATCTAAAACCAGAAATCAACACCTCGGAAACCTAGCGTATTTTATTCGGGAAGGGATTATCAAAGCGGGCGTCAGTGAAGTTTTTCATGAGTTCTCTAAACTGGGCTTCTATTATCAACAGGCAAAAATTGCGTATCAAATGGGCAGTGTTTATGATGAAACCCTTTGGTGCTATCGCTATGAGAATTATGCGCTGCGTTTTTTGATTGATCGGGCATCGGAAGGTTATCATCCAGAGGTGCTCTGTATTCCTGGTCTTTTATGGTTGCGTGAATATGATCTGAAGCGAAGCCGGAATTATTGCGAGGTTTTGAAGGTTTATCTGGAAAATAATATGAATATTGCAAAAACGATTCGAGTCTTATATCTTCAGAGAGGAACTTTTTTGTATCAGCTCAAACGAATTACCGAAATCTCCGGTTTGGATTTAGCAGATTATCAAACGAGACTCCATCTGATGCTGTCCTTTGAGATTTTGGAGAAATTTTGAAATAATCGAAAAGCCAGCCCAGAAACCAGGCAATACGTAAGGCAGACTCAATAGTGTTGGTATAAATATGAATTTATTGTTCTTAGTGATTGAAGGACTCAGAACGAATAGAATAGTGTTTGAAGAGACTCTTAGAAAAAAACTCAGCACAACAATATCATTTTTATCGGAGAGTCCCTCACCCCGGTGGTCTTAAAGAAGAATATGGCCGATATTCTCCAAGTCAACTGTCGTATCTGCCTCGTGAAATTCGATTTTATACAATACGAGATGTTCACCGACTTGTTCAATCGTTATTGCATAATCGGGTACTTTTTTAATGAATTCCGCACTCAAGTCGTAAAGAGTACGGCTACTTTTTTTGACCCGTCCATGTTTGACCCGCACATGGGCATTCCCCTCATGGGGGATTGTTGTAAATGCGATAGATGTATTCTTAACTAATTCACCAACCTTTTGATTATCGCCAAAGGTAGAAAAATAGATAATCCCCTTCGAATCATCCTGGCAACAAAAATTTACAATTCTAACATTTGGTGCTCCATCAATACAGGTTGCTAAAGCAATTTCCACCTGTTCTGCCATTATCCTGTCATATTCCTTTACAAAATCCATTTCAATACCTCCACGTGTTATTATCCAAAATCAGTTCCTGGAGGCATAAATAAAGACCACCTGGAAGAGGAGCAAGACCCCCAATAGATCGGCTGAAAATCCAGCACATCTTTATAGGCCTGTAAGAAGAGGTTCAATCAAAGACCTCTTCTTTTTAATTTTCTGGATCGTGTCGTAAATGTCGCAAATTAATTTGTAACCCCTGTTATATATGTTGTAAATGTTATAAACTTATGGAATTAATGGAAATAATTCACATACATCCTATTTATGCGGTTCTTAGAACCTCTTCTATTTTGTGAGATAATGGAAAAAATTAAAACAGATTGCCATATTATAACAAATATGTTATAATTTAATCAAATAAAGAGGTTGATATGTTTAAAGTAATATTTTATAAAGATTTAAAAGGCAATGAGCCTGTAAGGGAATATCTCACCAGTTTAAAGGCCAAATCCAGCACCAGTAAGCAAGATCGTATCAAATTTACAAAAATCACTACCTATATGCGATCATTACAAGAATATGGTACCCGGATTGGTAACCCAACCGTTAAGCACATTGATGGTGACATCTGGGAGCTAAGACCTTTAGCAGACCGGATATTTTTCTTTTACTGGAAAGATAATACTTTTGTTTTGCTACACTATTTCCATAAGAAAACGCAGAAAACCCCGCAGAAAGAAATTGACAAAGCAATAAAAAACATGAAAGATTTTAATGAAAGGATGTGTTAAAAATGAGTATTAAAATAGGCAATGAAGAATTTACAGAGTTCAGCGACCTTTATAATGACCCTGATTTTATGAGCGATTCAGAAAGGGCAGAGGTCGAATTTGAGGTAGCCCTTATTGGTAAACTAATTGAAGCACGTGAAGCGAGCGGTTTTTCTCAACAAAAGCTTGCTGATCTAACAGGTCTAAAGCAACCGGCCATTGCACGCCTTGAGAATCTCAAATCGATCCCGAAGATTGACACCCTGTTTAAACTGCTTGATCCATTGGGTTATACACTGGCCATCGTTCCAAAAGAAAAGAAAGCGCCAATAAATGAGTCGATACATAGAACTTAACGGCGTTGTTGAACTGCCTGATAATGTGGATCATGACCAATTTTTGGATGAATTCATTGATTTCCTTGAAAGTAAAGGACTGGCAAGATCGGCGTAAAATCGCGCCGGTGTTCCTTGCCACAATTGGAAAGCAAGATTGGTTCACGTTTTTTCGGGAGCCAATTACCCTGGTACTTTTGAATATTTTTGAGCAAAAGTCTTTTTCTGATTTTTCAGATAAAGTAATCGCCTAATTTGGTGGCAAAAAACTTTTCCACAATCCGCATAGTTGGAAGAGGTAACCCTATTCAATGACTGATAAATCCAGAACTATTATTTCAAGGGAGGGGGGTCACGCATGCGACCTGCGTGTTATAAGAAAGTTGACCGCCGGTACGTTGTTATAAAAAAATATAAAAAATTAAGATAGGGATTGGAACCCATAAAATATAAGCTGGCTCTTAATCTTCTAATATTCAGTGGTTTACGGCGTGGGGAGATCGGCGGCCTGAAATGGTCGGACATTGATTTCGATGATAAGATTATCACAGTGAAGAGGGCTTTAAAATACATTGCCGGTGTGGGGCTGTTTGAAGGGGAAACCAAAACATTTAAATCCAGAAGAAGTATTAAGCTGCCTGATTTCGTCTTTGATTTATTTAAGGCCTATAAGGTCTGGCAAGTGGAAGAGCGCCTTAAGGTGGGGGATCGGTGGCAAGATCATGATTTTATTTTTACCCGGTGGAACGGGGAACCCATGAGCCTGGACACCATCGGCGGTTATTTGAAGAAATTCACAGACAGGCATGGGCTAAAGCCAGTGCATCTGCATTCACTGCGGCATACAAACGCTTCGATACTGATTGCCAGTGGTGTGGATCTCAAAACGGTATCTTCATGGCTGGGACATTCTAATTTATCCATAACCGGCACGTTATGCCCATGTGATTAATTCGGCCGATGCAAAAGCAAGCGATGCACTGGATCATATTCTAGTCACAAAAGCCCGTAAAGCTCAATAACGTTTTGTGATTGAGCTTTAGTTTTTCTTGTAACGGTCTCCAAATTGTCCCCAAGGTAGAGGTTTTTTGACCTCTTCTGCCCCTGGGACATAAAAAAAAGAGAACCTCATCGGCTCTCTTGCTCAATTCTTATTGGTGGAGATGAGGGGACTCGAACCCCTGGCCTTCTGACTGCCAGTCAGACGCGATCCCAACTTCGCCACACCCCCAGATGATACTGCTTTCAGGACACTTTTACAGTATAATTGAGGTGTCTTTTTTTTGCAAGTGTTTTTTTAAAAAGTTCAGACAAATTCTCGGTTTTTTAAAAAAATTGAGATAAAATGATTGGAAAAGTACTGATTATTTGGTTGAGAATACAAAAAATCGGATTTCTTACAGGTAACCGATAAAATTCGGAATTGTTCAAATTGTCGCAGTCAAGAAAATACCTGATTTATCTAAAACACCAATAAACTTAAAAATTCGCAGCAATATAATACTGATGCAAAGCAAAATAATATAAAGTGGTAAAAAAAATGCCAAAAATTTCCTGTTTGTGTTATAATATTACTCAAATGGGAATCGAAACAAATGAGAATTATGGGATTATTGACTAAAGGGGTTGTTATATGAGAGTCTTACTAAAGATTACTGACATTATTGACGTAGAGGTACTGCAAAGAATTCAGGATTCTTTTTCAGATGCCACTGGGCTTGCTGCGGTTACTGTTGATTACAAAGGCAATCCGATTACGGAATACAGTAATTTTTCAGAATACTGTACCTGCGTCAGAAAAGAAAGTAGCAATCGGGATTGTTGCTTTCAGTCAGATGCCCACGGCGGGATTGAGTCAGCCCGATCTGGGAAACCATCGATTTACATTTGTCATGGGGGATTGGTCGACCTTGCCGTTCCGATCATGGTCAAAGGTAATTATCTTGGCGCTATTATGGCCGGCCAGGTAAAAATAGATGAAGAAGAAATGAAACGGTTGCCTTTTGGGACAAGTCATGAACTGACCGATTTTTCAAAGAATCCTGAAATAATGGATCTATATGACAAAACACTAAAAACAACATTAACACAGGTAAGATCGGCAGCAGATTTGCTTTATACCATTGCCAATTATCTGGTAGAAAAACAGATGATTCATATTATTCAGGAGGAATTGCATAATAAGAACCTGGAATTAATGGAAGAGGTTAAACTGCGAAGTGAAGTCGAGGCTTCGTTAAAAGAAGCTGATTTAAAAGCTTTACAGGCTCAAATTAATCCACACTTTCTGTTTAATGTTTTAAATACCATTGGCCGGTTGGCACTTTTGGAAGGGGCAGATAAAACTCAGGAAATGATTTATGCGTTTTCGGATATGATGCGTTACACCCTGAAAAAAGAAAAGAACAATGTGGTAACGCTAAAAGAAGAAATGGAACATGTGCAAAATTATTTATCGATCCAGAAGATGCGTCTGGGCAATCGATTAAATTATCTGGTGGAAGTGGATGAGATGGCTGAAGATATCTTATGTCCGTTTATGACCATCAAGCCTTTTGTCGAAAATGCCATTATTCATGCCATTGAACCGAATGCAAGAGGTGGTGAAGTCAGAATAACCGCTGATATTCTAAAAGAAATTGCCATTCTCAAAATTGTCGATGACGGCAAGGGTATTCCTGATGATCGCATCCATAAAATTTTGGATGGTACCTATGAAGCGGACGGACGGGAAAAGAATACCGGAATTGGAATTAATAACGCAAACAAGCGGCTTATGTATTACTACGGCGTTGATTATGGGGTTGAAATAAAAAGTGAGCTTGAAAAGGGCACTGAAATTACGATTAAAATACCCCGTAAATCTCTAGCTGGGAGGGGATTATAATCATGTATAAACTGTTTATTGTAGAAGACGAGCATTTAGAGATTGAAGCGATTAAGCTCATTCTCAGTCAGCATGGGGAAAATATTGAAGTTGTGGGCGAAGCATCTTCGGGATTGGTAGCCATTGAAGAAATCCGTCGATTAAATCCGGATATTATCCTGCTGGATATTAATATTCCAGAGATAAACGGAATTGATGTTTTAAAAATGATCAAAAAAGAAGATCATGAAAAAAAAGTCATTTTAATTACGGCATTCAATGAATTTGATTTTGCCCATCAAGCCATTAAAGCCCGGGTGGATGATTTTCTGTTAAAACCGATCCGTCCCCAGCAACTCATGGATTCGATCAATCAGAGTATTGCTTCTTTAAAGAATAATGCGAAAGAACGATTTGATGAAAAAATGAATGAAGTCATTTTTGCAATTATTCAGAAAAAATACAGCGATGCCAGAACAGCACTGATCAACTATCTGGATATGATTTATGATTATCATACCTATGATATTATGTCGGTCCAGTCAGAAATTAAACACTTTATGGAAGAACTTAATATTGTCACTCAGGATATGTGCGGCTATGAGCTGAATAGTCCGCTCTGTTCAAGCAATAACATGCAATTTGTCAGCGGCTACAAGAACCGCTACGATCTAAAAATTGAGATCATGAAAACCATCGACAAGGTTTTTGACCGGATGCTGGATAATAAAGAAACGCGAAAGAATAATATCGAAGATATTTTAAACTATATTGACCGAAACTGTTATAAAGACATTTCTCTCGATCAGGTCGGCGAGTATGCAAATATGAGTTCCTATTATTTAAGCAAGATCTTTAAAAAGGAAACAGGCGTTAATTTCGTAACCTACCTAACGGAACGAAAAATCGAAATTGCGAAAGATATGCTGGCAAATACCGATGTTCCGATTATCAATATTGCCCTGGATCTTTCTTACCATGAACCGAACTATTTCAGTAAGGTTTTTAAAAAGAGCACCGGGATGACACCGACAGAGTATCGGAAAGAGCGCCGTAGTATTGCTTTAGAGGAAGAAAATCATTCGGGAAATACGCATTCCAATGAAGAAAAATATTCAGAAAAGCATCGAGAAGTTTCTTGAATAAAAATTGAGTAAAACAGCAAAAACGAAGAACAGGAAAACCTGATGGTTGACCTGTTCTTTTTAGTGAAAGAATAAGCAAGGCTGGCTTTAAAGTGCAGGGATTCGACAAAATATTGCACTATGTTTTTGTGTACAGATACAAAAAACAGCGATAGTAAAAGGTTTTCAGAGCGATTTTGAGAAACTTAGAATAATTTTATAAGAATAGCACAAGTAATTATCATAGACTTTGAATTAAAATAGAGGTAGTTCAGTAACAAAATCTTGAAATTAAGGAGGATAGAGCTTATGACAAACGAAGCTTTAGGCATGATTGAAACTAAAGGACTGGTTGCAGTAATTGAAGCAGCTGATGCAATGGTAAAATCAGCAAATGTATCATTAGTAGGCTACGAAAAAATCGGTTCTGGATTAGTAACTGTTATGGTTCGTGGTGATGTTGGAGCTGTTAAGGCTGCAGTTGATGCAGGTGCTGCGGCTGCTGACAAAGTAGGACAGGTTGTTTCTGTACACGTAATCCCAAGACCACACGGTGATGTGGAGAAAATTTTACCAAGTCTATAATATTTAATAATTACGGAGGTGTAAATTAATGAAAGATGATTTAATGAACAAGTTGATGGAAGAAGTTATGAAAAAAATGAGTGAAGTTGAAGAAACTGGCTCAGTTGCCGCTGCCACAGGTGTATGCGGATTGACCGAATTTGTAGGAACCGCTGTTGGTAACACAATTGGTTTTGTTATTGCAAACGTGGACAGAACTTTACACGAAGCAATGAAAATTGATCCTAAATACAGATCTATCGGTATTCTTTCTGCTAGAACTGGTGCTGGTCCACAGGTATTTGCTGCTGATGAAGCTGTCAAAGCGACTAATTGCGAAGTTGTTTCTTGTGAATTCGCAAGAGATACTGAAGGTGGCGCAGGTCATGGTTCTTTAATTATCTTTGGTGCAGAAGATGTATCTGATGCAAAACGTGCTGTTGAAGTTGCCCTTAACGACCTAAACAGAACCTTCGGAGATGTATATGCAAACGCTGCAGGTCATTTGGAATTCCAATACACAGCTCGAGCAAGTTTTGCTTGTAATATGGTATTAGGCGCTCCAATTGGAAAAGCTTTCGCAATCATTGTTGGTGCTCCAGCTGGTATCGGCGTATTAATGTCTGATGCTGCTTTGAAAGCTGCTAACGTAGAACTTTGTGGTTATGCTTCACCTGATAATGGTGGTACTAAATTCTCGAATGAATCAATGATCTTCATTTCTGGAGACGCTGGCGCAGTTCGTCAAGCCGTATACGCAGCTAGAGAAGTTGGTAAACAAGCTTTAGAAGCTCTTGGCGGTCCTTGCCCACCTGTAACAACACCTTATATTTAAGCAGCTGTTGTTAGTTTTCTAAGAAAGAAGGAGGAATAATGACTATGAAGTCAAAAAGATTTGAAGCTTTAGCAGCTCGTCCAGTCAAAAAGGATGGTTTTGTTAAAGAATGGCCAGAAGTAGGTCTCATTGCAATGAACAGCCCTCAAGATCCAACACCGAGCCTGGTGGTTGAAAATGGTGTGGTTGTTGAATTAGATGGAAAAAAACGAGCTGAGTTTGATATGCTTGATACATTCATCGCGAACTATGCTATTCGTTTAGAAAAAGCCCAAGAATATATGGCGATGGATTCTTTAAAAATTGCTAATATGCTTGTTGATATTAATGTGCCGAGAGACGTTGTTGTTGATATTACAACATCAATCACGCCTGCTAAAATTACCGAAGTTCTTGGTCACATGACCGTGTTGGAAATGATGATGGCTCAAAGTAAAATGCGAGCTCGTCTAATGCCTTCTAACCAATGTCACGTTACCAACGTAAAAGATAACATGGTTCAAATCGCTGCTGATGCTGCAGAAGCTGCTATCCGTGGATTTGATGAAATGGAAACAACCGTCGGTATCGGTCGTTATGCACCATTTAATGCTCTTGCTATCATGGTCGGCGCAAATGTTGGTCGTCCCGGTATCTTAACACAATGTGCGGTTGAAGAAGCGACCGAACTTGATCTTGGTATGAAAGGTTACACCGCTTACGCTGAAACGATTTCGGTATATGGTACCGAACCCGTTTTCATGGATGGCGATGATACTCCATACTCTAAAGCTTTCTTAGCATCAAGCTACGCTTCCCGTGGTTTGAAAATGCGTTTTACATCTGGTTCTGGATCAGAAGTACAAATGGGTTATGCTGAAGGTAAATCAATGCTTTATCTTGAAGCGCGATGCTTATATATCACTAAGGGTGCCGGCGTACAAGGAAGCCAGAATGGTTCAGTTTCTTGTATCGGTGTTCCAGCTGGTGTACCGGGCGGTATCCGCGAAGTATTGGCTGAAAACTTATTAGCAGCATGCCTCGATTTAGAGTGTGCTTCTTCTAATGACCAGACCTTTACTCACTCTGACTTACGACGCGTTGCGCGTTCATTAATGCAAATGGTACCAGGAACTGATTACATCTGTTCTGGTTACTCTGCTACACCTAACTATGATAATATGTTTGCAGGCTCTAACTGGGATGCCGATGATTATGATGATTGGAATGTAATCCAACGTGACTTAAAAATCGATGCCGGTTTACAACCTGCTGATGAAGATACCGTTGTTGCTGCTCGTGCTAAAGGCGCTCGCGCAATGCAGATCTTATTCAGAGAATTAGGCTTGACCGAAATCACTGATGCTGAAGTTGAAGCTGCAACTTATGCTCGTGGATCACAAGACATGCCTGACCGTGATGTTGTCGCTGACTTAAAATCTGTTGAAGATTTAATGGGTCGTGGCGCAACAGCGGTTGACTTTATTAAAGCTTTAGACCGAGGCGGCATGAGAGATGTTGCTGAATCGATCTTTAACATTCAATTACAGAAATGTGCTGGTGACTACTTACACACTGCTTCTAAATTAAGCTCTACATGGGAATGTATTTCAGCAGTTAACTATCCAAATACCTATCATGGAGTAAAAACTGGTTATGTAATCAGTGACGAAAGATGGGCACAAATCCAAGATATTCCATGGGCTGTTGACCCAGCAAGCATATAGGAAGGGGTGTAATAAAATGGCTATAAACGAACAAATGTTAAAAAGCATTATTGAAGATGTCTTAAAAGAAATGACTGGCGCTGCGCCAGCTTCTGCACCAGCTTCTGCACCAGCAGCTACTGCTGCCGGCGCTGTTAAACTGTCTCCAGTCGGAGAAGCAAAACAAGGAATGGCGAGTGATGAAGTAATAATCGGTTTAGCACCAGCTTTTGCTGAGTCTCAACATGAAACGATCATCGGTATTCCACATGATAAGGTTCTTAAAGAAATTATCGCTGGGATTGAAGAAGAAGGCTTAAAAGCTCGAGTTATCAAAATTTACCGAAGTTCTGACGTTGCTGTGTGCGGTCATACCGCTGCTAAACTTTCTGGATCAGGTATCGGCATTGGCTTACAGTCAAAAGGTACCTGCCTCATTCACCAAAAAGATTTACCACAGTTAAGTAACTTAGAATTATTCTCCCAAGCGCCATTGATCGATTTAGATACGTTCAGAGCGATCGGGAAAAATGCTGCTAAATATGCTAAAGGCGAAAGCCCAGCACCCGTTCCAGTAAGAAACGACCAGATGGCTCGTCCAGCTTACCAGGCGAAAGCGGCCCTATTACATATTAAAGAAACTGAACATGTTGAAGCCGGTAAAAAAGCCGTCGAACAACAAGTTTCGTTTGTATAAGTGGAGGTGACCAGAATGACACAAGAACAAATGTTGGAACAAATCGTTAAACAAGTTATGAGTTCTATGAGTACCGCTGCAGCTCCTGCTACAGAATCTTGCGGAACTGTTTCAAAAGCTGATTACCCTATCGGTGATAAAAGACCAGAGTTGATTAAATCCGCTACTGGTAAAGCTTACAAAGAATTAACCTTAGATAAATTATTAGCTGGGGAATTAACACCAGAAGATTTACGAATCAGACCAGAAACCCTTGAACTTCAAGCTCAGGTTGCTGAATCTGTAAAACGTGATGCATTTGCCAGAAATCTAAGAAGAGCGGCTGAACTAATTGCTGTTCCAGATGCTCGTTTATTAGAAATCTACAATGCCCTGCGTCCATACAAATCGACTAAAGAAGAATTACTGGCGATTGCTGCTGAACTTAAAAACCAGTTCAATGCTCCAATTTCCGCTTCTTTAGTAGCTGAAGCTGCTGAAGTATACTATAACCGAAAACGATCAAAAGAATTCTTATAGAATTAGCATAAATAGGAAGTGTTGGGAGGACTAACATATGATTATTGCAGGAATAGATATTGGAAACGCAAGTACTGAAACAGCTCTTGCCCGATATGTAGATGGAAAGCCTGAATTTCTTTGTAGCGGTATTGTTGATACCACTGGGATGAAGGGAACCCGTCAAAATATTCATGGAGTTTTCGCCTCTCTCAAACAAGCCCTTGAAAAAGCTGGTTTAACCGTAGAAAATGTTGATTTAATCCGGATCAATGAAGCTGCTCCCGTTATTGGGGATGTAGCGATGGAAACAATTACGGAAACAATTATTACGGAATCAACCATGATCGGTCACAATCCCTCGACACCAGGGGGATTGGGGATCGGTGTGGGTGTGACCGTAGACATAAGAGAAGTTAATGATTGTGATAAAGGCGAGTCAGTTATCGTTGTTATTCCAAGAGAAGTGGATTTTGATGATTCCTCTCGAATTATTAACCATGCTGTTAATAACGGCATATTTATTAATGGTGCCATTGTCCAACGTGATGATGGCGTTTTAATTAATAACCGACTTGTCAAAAAAATTCCGATTGTTGATGAAGTTTCGCTGATTGATAAGGTGCCAAGAAACATGCGTGCTGCCATTGAGGTTGCCGCACCAGGTTCGGTAGTTGAACAGCTATCAAACCCATACGGTATTGCAACCGTATTTGATTTAACATCCGACGAGACAAAACAGGTTGTGCCTGTTTCACGAGCCCTCATCGGAAATCGTTCAGCAGTTGTTATCAAAACGCCGGCAGGGGATGTCAAAGAAAGAAAAATCCCGGCTGGCCAAATCATTATTCAGGGCACAAACAAAAAAGCTCAGGTTAATGTGGATGATGGTGCTGAAAAAATTATGGAAGCAATACGTTCTGTAGCTCCGGTAGAAGATATTAAAGGAGAAGCTGGCACCAATGCCGGTGGAATGCTTGAAAAGGTGAGACAGGTCATGTCAAACCTGACAGATCAACTGCCAAGTGCAATTAAAATTCAAGATTTATTAGCCGTCGATACTTTCGTTCCTCAAACAGTCAAAGGTGGGATTGCGGAAGAATTTTCCATGGAGAATGCCGTTGGTATTGCCGCCATGGTTAAGGCTGATAAATTGCAGATGAATATGATTGCCCATGAATTGGAAGCTGAACTGGGTGTAAAAGTTGAAGTGGGCGGAGTTGAAGCCGATATGGCGATCCGTGGTGCGTTAACAACACCTGGTAGTAATAAGCCTTTAGCGATTATCGATATGGGCGCAGGATCGACAGACGCAGCGATTATTAACAGGGCAGGTGAAATTAAGTCCATCCATTTAGCAGGTGCCGGAAACATGGTCACCCTGCTCATCGCATCTGAATTAGGATATGACAACATGGCTCTGGCGGAAGATATTAAAAAATATCCGTTAGCTAAGGTTGAAAGTTTATTCCATATTCGTCATGAAGATGGAACCGTTCAATTTTTTGACAAGCCACTTGATCCCAGAACTTTTGCACGGGTTGTCATTTTGACACCAAATGGAATGATACCCATGCCGGGTAATTATTCACTAGAACGTATTCGAGCAATACGTCGAGAAGCGAAAACAAAAGTATTTGTTGTAAATGCGATTCGTTCATTAGAACGTGTCAGCCCGACCGGAAACTGTCGGGATATTGAATTTGTTACCTTAGTTGGCGGATCAGCCCTCGATTTTGAGATTCCGCAATTAGTAACGGACGCCTTATCCAAGTATAGCATTGTTTCAGGACGGGCCAATATTAGAGGGGTTGAGGGTCCACGTAACGCAGTAGCCACTGGTCTCGTACTTGCTTACGAAGAGGGTGAATAAAGATGCGAATGGATTTTGATGCTCCAAAACCAGAAATAAAAGTTGTCCATGGCAAAAATATAACGTATCAAAAGGTCGTTGATGAAGTATTACACGGAATCGAAGAAGAAGGCATTCCGTTTTCTATCGAAGAACTGGAAGAAACCAATCCGGTGGAACTCGCTTTTCGAGGCGCGGAACTATCCCACCTTGGCGTGGGAATTGGAATTACGGAAAATGAAGTGGTACTCCATTATATAAAATTAAAAGAGGATCATCCAATTTTTAAAATTCCAGCTTACAGCGATGAGGCAACGCTACGAGCAATCGGAAGCAACGCTGCCAGGCTGGTGAAAAGAATGCCCTTTAAGAATCTTGATAATACGGAACTGTCGTAAGGAGGGGTTAATTTGAATAGAAGAGAGGCCGTTGGCCTAATAGAAGCTATTGGGTTGGCCACAGCGATTGAAGCGGCCGATGCGGCAGTCAAGTCAGCAAATGTAAGACTGATTGGTTACGAAGCGTGTAAGGGCGACGGGATGTCGACCATTAAAGTAGCAGGCGATATCGGTGCTGTTAAAGCGGCAGTTGATGCGGCTACGGCTGCTTGTGCTAAAGGCCGGGGCGTTTGGGCAACCAAAGTGATCGCCAGACCCAGTGAAGGAATTGAGAAATTAATTTACAATAATCAAACAGTCGGGTTTACACCACCAGTCGAACCAGAAGCTGAAGTTGTCACGAAAGCCGTCACTATAGAAGAAAATACAGAAACAGCAGAAACAGCAGAAGAAAATGAAGAAACAGCAGAAGAAAATACAGAAGAATAATCACTTAAATCTGTTGAATGATTCAGACAAAAATGATCTTTTGAAGAAAAGGTGTTAACTATGAATGCAGACGAAAAAAAAGTCATTGAACAAATCGTAATCAATACGGTTAAGAAATTGATGGAAGAAAAAGACACTCCGAATCGTGTTGTTTTAGGAATTTCTAACAAACACATTCATCTTTCCCAGGAAGATATTGAAACACTTTTTGGCAAAGGTTATGAACTGACCAATATGAAAGACTTAAAACAGCCCGGACAATATGCCGCAAAAGAAACCGTTAAGGTAATAGGGCCGAAGGGCAGCTTTGACACGGTTCGTATTTTAGGACCTGCCAGACCGGAAAGTCAAATTGAAGTATCTTTAACGGATGCCAGAACCTTAGGCATTAAAGCTCCAGTTTGTGAGTCAGGGAAACTTGAAGGGACACCGGGAATTACACTTGAAGGACCATGCGGTTCGGTTACCCTTAGTCACGGCGTGATTGTTGCACTAAGGCACATTCATATGCCGACTGAGGTCGCTAAAAAACTTGGCATTAAGGATAAAGACTGGGTTTGCGTTGAAACAAGCGGAATTCGGAAAACTGTTTTCTGTAATGTGTTGGCCCGAGTATCCGATAAATTTGATTACGAAATGCATTTAGATACCGATGAAGCAAACGCAGCAGGACTAAGTAACAATGATTATTTAAAAATAATCCCAAACAGGTGAAATAATGGATTGGAAATCTGGTAACGACGCAATATTGGAATTTGCAGAATTAATTCGGGGGAAAAAAGCCAATGCCTACACGGGCGAATTAAAAGTTGGTGTCGATCTCGGTACTGCAAATATTGTCATCGCTGTGGTTGATGAGAACAATCGTCCCATTGCCGGAGCGACTCAAGGCGCGTCAGTGGTTCGCGACGGAATTGTCGTTGACTATCTCGGAGCGAGTCAAATTGTACGAAAACTTAAAGGTGAGGTTGAAGCAATTTTAGGCATTGACTTAACATATGCCAAAGCAGCCACAGCCATTCCTCCTGGTATCTTGGCCGGGAATACTAAAATTATCTCCAACGTGGTCGATTCAGCCGATTTTGTGGTTACAAATGTCGTTGATGAACCAACCGCAGCAGCCACCGTTCTTGGTATCCAAAATGGAGCGGTAGTGGATGTTGGTGGCGGAACCACGGGAATCAGTATTCTCAAAGATGGTGAAGTTATTTTCACAGCCGATGAAGCGACCGGAGGAACACATATGAGTCTGGTACTGGCAGGTTTTCATCACATCAGCTTTGAAGAGGCAGAGGAACTAAAAAAGAACGAATCACAAAACAAAATATTTCCAATTATTAAACCCGTTGTTCAAAAGATGGCGTCGATCGTCAATCGATTTGTGGTCGGGTATGATGTAGATGTTATTTATGTGGTTGGTGGGGCTTGTGTTTTTGATAATTTTGAAAAAATATTTGAAGATGAAACAGGTATCAAAACCATTAAACCAGTAGAACCATTATTGGTAACACCCTTAGGGATCGCCTTTAATTGTCAAAGGTAAGAAATGTGGTGATAGAATTTGGACATGGAGAAAATGCTCGAAAGCGGTTTGTTGGATATACTTATTCAAAAAATTGTTGACGAGGTTGTCAGGCGAATAAAAAATCAACCCAAAAAAGCAGTTGTTTTCTTTACGGGAGCTACGATTGGTTTTGACGAGTCGATGGATTCACTGTTGAAATTACAAAAAGATGGTTGGCAATTAAAAGTTGTTCTTTCTGATGATGGTATGAAGGTGTTAGACCCTTTAGCTATTCAAAAAGAATTAAGTCTTGATGTGATTTATCACAGTGGGAACATCAAAAGCCAAAAAGAGCTTTACGGATCGGCAGATCTATTTGTAATGGCTACCATGAGCGTGAATACAGCAGCCAAACTGGCTGTGGGAATAACCGATACGGTGCTTTTATCCCTTGTAAATCACGGATTTATGGCTGGAACACCGGTCGTTGCAGCGATCAATGCGTGCGATCCGGATGATCCCCAGAGAGCAACTCTCGGAATGGGAAAATCGTCTCCAAAATACCGCGAAATGTTGAATAATAACATCAAAACACTGCGGGATTTTGGAATGAAATTAGTAAGTGGTAAAGACTTGTATGCGACTTGTGTTGGTGGAACCCCCACAGAAGCAAATGATTTAATCGTTGAAAAGACAGCGCGGCCTGTTAGCAAAGAAACGGTGGTTAATCAGATCTTGCTGGGCAAGAGTAGCGAATGCGTGATTGATAAAAATGTCATTTCACGGGTCGATATTTTAAAAGCCAGGGAATCGGATGTGATTAAAATACCATCGGGGTCAATTATAACGGGGTATGCTGCGGATGCCGCAAAGGAATTTGGGCTCCAGATTATCAGGATTTAAGTAAGGGTGGTGAATATATGCAGTTAGCAAAAGTAGTCGGAAACGTAGTATCAACCCAAAAAGATCCAAATCTTGTGGGGTGTAAACTATTGATAATAAAAAAAATTGACGAATATGGTGAATTTGAAAAATATTCAAGTTCTTCTACAGCAATTGCCGTTGATTCAGTGGGTGCAGGTATTGGCGAAACAGTGATCGTGACATCGGGAAGTAATGCCCGTTATGTATATGGTGACAAGATGGCTCCGCTTGATATGACCATTGTTGGCATTGTTGATGAAATTCAGATTGTTTAGCGGGGTGAAGAGATGCCAAATGTGTATACCCGAGGCGGGGACAAAGGTGAGACCGGTCTTTTTGGATCCAGTCGAACACCGAAGGATAATATCCGTGTCGATGCATATGGAACCATGGACGAAGCAAATTCGACTATTGGTTTAGCCTATTCACTTTGTGAAGATAATGATATCAAAGAAATATTACACTATTTGCAAAAACGAATCTTTGTTTTAGGCGCAGAACTTGCCAGCGATGAAAAAGGCAAGGCGATGCTTGCAGACAGAATTTCTCAGGCCGATGTGGATTACATGGAATGTACAATGGAACAATATCTCGCGATTATTGGTCCCCAAAAAGCATTCATTATCCCTGGCGCCAGTCCCGCATCAGCAGCACTTCACGTTGCTCGAACGGTTGTCCGACGAGGTGAACGATTGATTGTAAAATATAATCGTGAAAATGAAGAAAGTCGTCCGGAATTGGTGAAATTTGTTAATCGGCTTTCAGATACCTTGTTTGTTTTAGCCCGTACCGTCGAGTTTAATGGTTTTGTCAAAGAAATTGTCGATCGGGTAAAAGAAAAACTGAACGCGTTAGAACAGACTGATTTGGATAGCGTTAACAGTGGAGCAAGTAATAAAGATTATTCATTACTCACGTTAGCAAAAAAAATGGCGGCAGCAGCCCGAGTTAAGGCAGAAGAAATCAATGTGCCGATTGTTTTTTCAGTTGTCGACAGCGGTGGTAATCTGGCCTACTTTGAACGCATGGAAGATGCGTTAATGGTTAGCATTGATATTTCAGTGAACAAGGCATATACGGCCAATGCACTGAAAATGTCCACCGATAAGGTTGCCGATGTAGTAAAAGAGAATGGCTCCCTATATGGTCTGCAATGGACAAATAATGGTCGCATGGTTGTTTTTGGCGGGGGTTATCCATTAAAACACAATGGTGAAGTGATTGGCGGAATTGGTGTCAGTGGCGGAAGCGTTGACGAAGATATGATTATTGCCAAGAGTGCTTTGGCTATTTTGTAGAATACTAATTAATCAGGAGGAAGAAAAAATGACAACGACTGGAAAATTATTAGATATGGCAAAAAAAATGGCAGAAGCGGCGGCTGCAAAAGCAATCGAAATTGATGTGCCAATGGTGATTGTAGTTTGTGATGCCAGTGGCAACACGGTTTTATTTAACCGCATGGAAGACTCTTTACTCGCTAGTATGGATATTGCAACGAACAAAGCTTATACAGCCGTTGCGCTTAAAATGGGTACTGATCAAGCAGCCGATCTTGCCAAAGAATCAGGACAACTTTTCGGAATCGCGTCCTGTGATAAAGGTAGAATGGTTGTATTTGGCGGTGGTTTCCCTATTTTTGAAGGGGATAAGATCATCGGAGGTATTGGAGTGAGCGGTGGCAGTGTTGCAGAAGACATGACTGTTGCTCAAGCTGGACTAGACGCATTAAAATAAGACAAAAAATAACACGATCCAGGAGGTACCTTGTATGAATATTGATACAACAGGTATAGAATATATTGTAAAAAAAGTAATGGCTGAAATTGATTGTGCAGTTGATGGTGGTAAGCCTTTAAAAGATGGCGAACTTGGTGTTTTTAATAATATGGAAAATGCCATTGACGCTGCTTTTGAAGCGCAAAAGTCATTTATGAGACAATCGATGGCGTTTCGAAGTAAGTTGATTGCGGCGATGCGAGCTGAAATGCTAAAAAAAGAGAATATGGAAATGATTTGTCAAATGGCGGTTGAGGAAACCGGTATGGGCAACTACGAACATAAGCTTTTAAAACATGAACTGGCCGCAGTTAAAACACCTGGGGTAGAAGATCTTGTTGCAGATGCATTTACCGGAGATGATGGTTTAACCCTGATTGAACAATCACCTTTTGGTGTGATCGGTGCGGTTTCGCCATCAACCAATCCCAGTGAAACGGTTATCTGTAACTCAATTGGCATGCTGGCGGCTGGAAATACGGTTGTATTTGCTCCGCATCCCAGTGCTAAAAAAACCAGCGCTTTAACAGTTAAACTGCTTAACAAAGCAATTTTAGAAGCTGGTGGACCAGAAAATCTGATTGTCACAACAGCTGAACCAACCATTGATAGTGCGAACTTAATGTTTGGCAGTCCCCAAATCACCATGCTCTGTGCAACTGGTGGTCCGGGAGTTGTAAAAACGGTTTTGCAAAGTGGTAAAAAAGCAATTGGTGCCGGAGCGGGAAATCCGCCAGCATTAGTTGATGAAACGGCTGATATTGAAAAAGCTGGAAAAGATATTATTGATGGCTGTTGTTTTGACAATAACTTACCTTGTATCGCTGAAAAGGAAGTGGTTGTTGTTGAACAGGTGGCGGATTATCTGATTTTTAACATGAAAAAAAATGGTGCTTACGAACTGAAAGATGCCAAAAAAATTGCCGAATTAGAAGAACTGGTTATTCCCGGTGGTCGTTTAAGCCGCGATTATGTGGGCAGAAGTGCCAAAGTGATTCTAAAAGGAATTGGGATTGAAGTCGATGATTCGGTTCGGGTAATCATTATGGAAACAGCTAAAGATCATATCTTTGCAGTTGAAGAATTGATGATGCCAATCCTACCAATTGTTCGCGTTAAAAATATTGCCGAAGGAATTGATTTGGCAGTAACCCTTGAGCATGGCAACCGACATACCGCGATTATGCATTCAACAAATATCAATAACTTAACTGAAATGGCAAAAAGAGTGCAAACCACTATTTTTGTTAAAAATGGTCCTTCATACGCTGGTATCGGCGTTGGCGGAGAAGGTTATACAACCTTTACCATTGCCGGTCCTACTGGTGAAGGCCTGACATCTGCTAAGACATTTACTCGTAAAAGAAGATGTGTATTAGTAGGAGGATTTACGATTAAATAATAGAGGTGTTGTTCATGAGCGCAAATTTAGTAGAATTGGTACAAAACGCCGGCATCGTTGGTGCTGGCGGGGCAGGGTTTCCAACCCAGGTCAAATTAAATTGCACCGTTGACACAGTCGTCGTTAACGGCGCAGAATGCGAACCATTATTGCGCGTTGATCAACAACTGATGGCACTGGAGGCTGTTAAAATGTTAACAGCTCTTCAGGCTGTTATGGATCAAACACAAGCAAAGGAAGGCATTATTGGCCTCAAAAAGAAATATACACCTGCTATTGAAGCGATAGACAAAGAATTAATTGCATTTCCGAAGATTAGAATGCACTTGTTGAAAAATTTTTACCCGGCTGGGGATGAACAGGTTCTTGTTTATGAAACAACCGGACGGATTGTTCCTGAAGCCGGAATTCCGTTAAATGTCGGTACATTAGTGATAAATGTGGAGACACTTATAAACATTTATGATATAATGGTAGACAATAAACCGGTTATGGATACATATTTGACATTAACAGGTGAGGTTAAGAACAAACTAACAACAAAGGTACCTTTGGGTATCACCGTTCGTGAAGCTTTGGAATTAGCTGGCGGAACGACCATCGCGGATTTTGTCGTAATTAACGGCGGACCAATGATGGGAAAAATTGTCGATTTAGAGTCAACGATTACAAAAACAACCAAAGGACTGATTGTCTTAGCAAAAGATCATTCGCTGATTATTTCTAAAACAAAGTCCATCAAGGAAACCATGAAAATGGCAGGGATGGCTTGTATGCAATGTAACTATTGTACAGAGCTATGTCCAAGATACGCGTTGGGTCATAACCTGGAACCCCATAAACTGATGCGGATCGCTGCTTATGGTTCAACCTGCGACACGTCCACTCAAGCTACAAACGCTTTTCTATGCTGTGAATGTGGCTTATGTCAATATGCATGCGTAATGGACCTACAACCTTGGAAGTTCAATGCCATGCTCAAGCGAGAATTTGGAAGCAAAGGGATCAAAAATCCTCATCACAATGAACCAACAGCAGCTGTGCCCTTCAGAGAAGGCAAACAGTTTAACGTTTACCGTTTAGTATCACGATTGGGACTGACGAAGTATGATCTTCCGGCCCCGATGGTAAAAACGGAGAAGACGTTTTCGAAAGTCAACCTATTATTGTCACAACATATAGGTGCTCCTGCAGTGGCCGTTGTAAACGTTGGAGATCATGTGGAACGAGGACAACTCATCGGGGATATCCCTGAGGGAAAACTGAGCTCAAAAATTTTTGCTAGTATTAGCGGTAGGATTTCAGCCGCGGATAGTGAGAAAATCACTATCGAGTCCTAAATCATATTTTAAGGGGGATAATTATGGACTTTACAATGTTAATCGCCGCATTTGGCGGTGGCGTATTAGCCACATTTATGGGCGGGATCACAGCCTTTGTTTTCACCGGTTTAACCGTTTTAGCGGCAATCATGGGTGGAGAATTTGGGGCTCCTGCAATTGGTATTATTAGTTTCGGTTCCTGGTTTGGTCCTCATGTTGCCTTCGGTGGTGCTGTAGCAGGTGCTGCGTTTGCAATGACCAGAAATCACATTGAAAATGGTCAAGATATCGTAACACCACTTGTAAAATTTGGTGATCCGATGGTATTGATCGTAGGTGGTATCTTCGGTATGGTTGGTTTCCTGATCCAATACATTGTTGGACCAGTGATTGGACCAGTCGTCTTTGGTGGACTTCTTGGTGAAGGCGCTGCTGGCTGGACTGACACCGTTGCTTTCACTGTTATGCTTTCTGGTATTATTGTTCGTTTAGTATTTGGTAAAACTGGTCTAACGGGAAAAACACCAGCCGGAGAAAAACGCGAATGGATTGCGACCGGAAGCCGTTTAGGTTTTGTACTTACTTATGGCGCTGGTATCGGTATCTTAATTGGTGGTGTTGCTGCTGCCTTAGGAACACTAGGATTAGTTGATGGCGTTGCTGAAGCAGCTTATCTGTTCTCAATGACACCCGTTATTGGTTTTGCAATTGCGGCATTCTCACTGATCTTAATCATGTGTGGTGTTTACTTTGAAGGATGGCATCATATTGTTTTACCTTCAGGTACAACCGCAGTATTAGTGTTCACAGCTACCTTAAATCCTTTTGCTGCAATTATCGGCGGCGCGATTACAGGTATGTTTACAGCTTTCGTAGGCGAATGGGCAGCAAAAACGCTTAACAGTCATTGCGACACCCACATCGACCCTCCAGCCGTAACAATCTTTATAACACAGCTTATCAATACCGTAATTATTGGTGGATTAATCTTAGTTTAATCTTTAGTTGAAGTATTTGGTAAAAATTAAAAAAAATTAAACATTCACAGTATAGAAAGAAGTGGTATTTTGAAAAAAGCAGTTGGTTTTATGGAATTTAAGAGCATTCCAGTTGGTATAGAATCCACTGATGAAATGCTGAAATCCGCAAATGTTGAGCTGCTGATGGCGTCACCTTTATGTCCTGGAAAATACGTCAGTATTATTGCTGGAGATGTGGGAGCCGTCGAAGCATCAATAAAGAATGGGGCACATGTGGGTGGTATCCACATGTTAGAATCTCACGTTATACCGAATATTCACCCCGATGTTCTACCGGCCATGTTAGGCGCCGGTGAAATCGGTGATGTGAAATCGCTAGGTATTGTTGAAACGATTAATGCAATTTCTTCAATTTTGATCGGAGATATTTGTGCGAAAGCATCAAACGTAGAACTCCTTGAAATTCGAATTGCTAGAGGCTTGGGTGGAAAAGGCTTTGTATTAATCACTGGTGAAATTTCTTCTGTTAAGATGGCTATTCAAACAGCACAGACAGAGATGGCTGAATCAAACCTCATTACGAGTTATTCAGTTATCGCTTCACCACATAAGGATATTGCGAAAATCCTGTTTTAGCACAAGAATAAAAACTGAAATGTATAAAAGACAAATGGCTTCGGTCATTTGTCTTTTTATACACTAGATTTCTATTTTTTATAAATGCTCCAAGGCCATTTATAAAAAATAGAACCACACTATGTCATTAAAAAGGAGAGTGTCATGGCTCGAAAAAGTAAACCTAAATCACAATTAATAAAAGAGACTGCGATTCAAAATAATTTGAATACATCGAATTCAAGTGAAGCGGGGAATGAAGAAGTGGGAAAATTGGATGATTTTATAAAAAAAGTTGGCAGAGTGATCACTGGTAAAGAGGAAAGCGCCGAAGATTTGAGTGACAATAATCCCCCGGAAATGAATGAAATAAAAATTGCAGCAGAAGCCAAAGCCAAGGCGGAGGCAGACGCCAAAGCCAAGAAGGAAGCAGAAGCTAAAGCCAAGGCGGAGGCAGAAGCCAAAGCTAAGAAGGAAGCAGAAGCCAAAGCCAAGGCGGTAGCGGAAGAAAAAGAAAAACAGGAAGCCGAAGAAAAAATTAAGGCAGAATTGGAAGCGGCCGAGGCAAAAGCAAGGGAGCTGGCTAAAAAAGCAGCAGCAGCTAAAGTTGCTGCTGAGGTAAAAGCAAAAGCAGCAGCTGCAAAATCAAAGGATTTACTTGAAAAAGTCCATCAAAAAGCTCAGGATGAAGCAGCGGCACTTAAAAAAGTAGCTGAAGATAAGCGCGTAGCAGAAATAGCTAGAAAAGAACAGGAAGCAAAAAAACGAGCTGAAATTAAAGCGAAAAAAGCGGCCGAAGAAGCAGCGAAATTAAAAGCTGAACAAGACGAGGCAAAAAGAATTGAACGGGCCCGTCAAAAAGCGGTTGAAGATGAAGCTAAAAATAAAATTGAGCAAGAAGAGCGGCTTCGTAAAGAAATTATAAAAAAAGCCAAAGAACTTCAAGAATTGACGGCAAAGGCAGCAGAACGTGCAATTTCAAAAGAACGTAAAGTTCGCGCGGAAATTGCGAAAAAGAAACAGAAAGCTCAAGCACAAAAAGAACAGGCAAAAAAGGCGAAGCGAGAAAAAGATCTGCCATTCCACCTTTTGTAGAAATTAGGGAGTTCCTTTTAAAGGGAACTTCTTTTTTTGTACACTCTGAATGGTTGTATGCTTTGGACTATACAATTAATTCAGATTGTAATATAATAAAATAAAAGTTCAGAATAAAGAGGGAACAATGTCATATTTAGCACTCTATCGGAAATATCGGCCGCAAACCTTTGATGAGATGGTGGGCCAGGATAGTATCACCCGAATACTAAAAAATCAAATTAAATTTAGTCGAATTGGGCACGCCTACCTTTTTTCAGGGATTCGAGGAACGGGAAAAACATCATTGGCAAAGATATTCGCTAAAGCCATCAATTGTCCCAATGGGATTGACGGAAATCCATGTAATCAATGTGATGTTTGTCTAAAAATTGATCGACCGGGCGTTATGGATATCATCGAAATTGATGGTGCATCAAACCGCGGAGTCGATGAAATACGTGAAATTCGGGAACGAATAAAGTACCCTCCAACCGTTGGTCGGTATAAAGTTTATATTATTGATGAAGTTCATATGCTCACTAAGGAAGCGTTTAATGCGCTCCTAAAAACGCTCGAAGAGCCTCCGGAACATGCTGTTTTCATACTGGCCACAACAGAACCGAATAAATGTCCGGTGACAATTTTGTCCCGATGTCAGCGTTATGAAATTCGGCCAATTCCCAAAGCGCTGATTATAAAACAGATGAAAAAGATCTGTCAGGATATTCAGGTGACGATGTCGGAAGAAAGCTATGATTTTATTGCAACTCGGGGTGAAAACTCAATGCGCGATTCGCTTAGTTTATTAGATCAGGTCATCGATTTAAAAGACGATGCCGGAGAAGTAGCATTTTCTGATCTGCTGGCATTTACGGGCATGGCTGATAAACAAAGTATTGGTAATTTAGTAAAGCAAATTATTAATCATGACAGCACTGGAGTTTTAATCGGATTAAGAGGGCTAATCAGCAATGGAAAAGATAATATTTTACTAATGGATCAGCTAATTGAATTTTTGCGGGGGATTTTGATAACGAAAACCGCAAAAGAGACGGCTAAGGAAATTCTACTCTGTACAACTGAGGATTTTGCAGCCTATCAAGAATTTAGTGAACAGCTGAGCTTTAATCAATTATATCAAATGATCAGCCAACTGATTGACGAGAAAAATAAACTAAAATACAGCAGCCTTCAGGGAATTATTGTGGAGATGGCTCTGTTAAAACTATGTTTGGAAGAACAAAAATTGACCCCAAAAGCAGAAATGGTCGCGCAAAAAATAGAGCGCCAGCCATTGCCGCCAATTGCACCTCAAAGCAGACCGGTCACTAAAGCGTCGTTACCTGAAAAAAAGCCGGAAGCAGAACAGCTGCCATCAAAAAGCAGCCTACCTGAGACTGAGTATGATGATCAGGAAGAGGATCGATTTGCTCCCGGTGTAGCTAATTTTGAAGCGGTTCCTGAACATATTGATAAGGAAGGCTTGTCCGGACAAGAAGAAACAGTTTCTCAACCTAAGCCAGATAATAAGAACACGACTGGCGGGAATCGTCATGATGAGATGCGTTTTTTTAAAATTCTCTGTGAGGAAATAGGAAAAACGAACTCCGGGCAGGCGATGTTTTTAAAACGTGGCGAACCGGCTCTGAAAGATGAAGGACATCTAGTGATTATTTATTCGGTGGAGAATAAAAATTTTTATCAGTTTGTTAATAAACCGGAGCTGATTAAAGGTTTTGAAGCAGTGCTGCTTCAAAAAACAGGAAAATCCATTATGGTTTCAATCCAGTTGGAAGAAGAAAATTTTAATCAGCTCGATCTACTTGAAAAAACCCTGCGAATCGTTAACAATGAAGCTGTAAAAATAATCAAAACCGAGGATGAACAATAAAATTAGGTTAAAAAGATAGTGATATCCATGGACTATTAGTGTTATAATAATGAAGTTATTAAGAATAGAGAACTATAGGAGGATAGAATGGCAAAAAGAAAAATGCCGGCCGGAATGGGCGGCGGTAATATGAATAACATGATGAAACAAGTGCAGAAAATGCAACAAGATATGGCAAAATTACAAGAAGAACTGGAAGAACGCGAAGTTGAGGCGACAGCCGGTGGTGGTGCGGTTAAAGTTGTAGCGACTGGTAAAAAAAATATTTTATCGATTAAGATTGATCCTGAAGTAATTGACGAAGACGATATTGAAATGCTTGAAGACCTGGTGTTGGCAGCGGTTAATGAAGCCATTGTTAAAGCAGAGGAGATGGTAAATAGCGAAATGGGAAAAATTACCGGTGGCATGAATATTCCGGGTTTAATGTAGGCGATCGATGGGATACTACCCGAAAACCCTTGAGCGGTTAGTTCAGGAGTTGGGAAAACTACCCGGCATCGGAGAAAAATCGGCCCAACGGTTAGCGTTTCACATAATCAATCTCTCAGATGAAGAAATATCAAGCCTATCTGAGGCCTTAGTTTTGGCGAAAACAAAAATCGTATTATGTCAGAAATGTTTTACCATCACGGATAAAGAGATCTGTGATATTTGTGAGAACCCAAAGCGGGATCAGCAAACCATCTGTGTGGTTCAAAATAGTCGTGATATTTTTGCCATTGAGAAAACGCGGGAATACCATGGCCTGTACCATGTTTTGCACGGCGCCATTTCACCACTGGACGGCATTGGACCTGCGGACATCAAAGCCCGGGAACTCTTACTGCGCATTGGTGAAAGCGATATAAAAGAGGTTATCATGGCAACCAATGCGACGGTCGAAGGCGAGGCAACTGCTATGTATCTCGGAAACCTGATTAGTCCTCTCGGGGTGAAGGTTACCCGTTTGGCTAAGGGCATCCCCATTGGTGCTGACCTTGAATATACAGATGAAATAACATTAATTAAAGCCTTTGAAGGAAGAAATGAGATCTAAACCTTTAAGAAAAGGAGAATGAAGATGTTTGTTAAAGAAGGAATTATTGCATCGCCTGGTATTGTTATTGCCAAGGCACTCGTTTATGAAAAAATTCAGGTGGAAGTTAACAAAAGTAAAATTGAAGACGCCGAGGCTGAAATTGTCAAATTCCAGAATGCGCTAAAGAAAAGTCATGAGCAATTAGAAACCATTCGAGCAAAAGCCGTCAGTGAACTTGGTGCAGAAGAAGGTGCAATTTTTGAAGCCCATGCGATGGTTTTGGATGATCCGGAATTTGTAGAAGGGGTTGAATTAGAAATCAATGACAATCACCTGAGTGCGGATCATGCGGTTAAAATCGTCACGGACCGGTTCTATGAAATATTTGATCAGATGGATGACCCTTATTTCAGAGCCCGGGTTGCTGATATTAAAGATGTAGGGACCCGGGTTCTCCATAATATTCTGGGAATTGTCCAGGCAGATTTGTCCCAACTCGATGACGATGTCATTATCATTGCCGATGATCTGACACCTTCGGATACGGCACAAATGGATAAGAAACGGGTGATGGGTTTTGCGACTAACATCGGTAGCCGAACATCTCATACCGCTATTATGGCCCGTAGTCTCGAAATTCCCGCGGTACTTGGTTTAGGTGACATCACTGAGACCGTTAAAAGCGGGGATTTAATGGTGGTAGATGGTTTGACGGGTAAGGTATGCGTTAATCCAACTAAAGAACAACTAAAATCATATGAAAACGAGAAACTGAAATACCAGAATTATCTAAAAGAATTGGAAGAACTAAAAGACCTGGACGCGGTCACCTTAGACGGTAGAAAAGTTGAACTGGTTGGGAATATTGGTGAACCCAATGACGTGGCTGGCGTTCTGAAGAATGGTGGAGTCGGGGTTGGACTCTATCGAACTGAGTTTTTATACATGAACAGCGAAGTAATGCCCAGTGAAGAAAAACAGTTTGCAGCTTACCGGTCCGTTTTAGAAGCGTTTCCTGATGGGCCGGTAATTATTCGGACGCTGGATATTGGTGGTGACAAAAAATTGCCGTATTTACCAATGGATGAAGAATTAAATCCCTTTTTAGGCTTGCGGGCAATCCGGCTATGTTTCAAAGAAATTGGATTATTCAAAATCCAGCTCCGGGCCATTTTGCGCGCCAGCGTTTATGGACATGCCCATATCATGTTTCCGATGATTTCATCCATTACCGAGGTAAGACAGGCAAAAACGATCCTTTTAGATTGTATGAAGGAACTCGATGAGGAGCAGCTACCCTATGATAAGGCGGTCAAGGTAGGTGTAATGATTGAAATTCCATCGGCTGCCATTGCCGCCGATATTATTTCAAAAGAGGTCGATTTCTTCAGCATTGGCACCAATGATCTCTGCCAGTATACGCTGGCGGTAGACAGAATGAATCAGGACGTGTCCTATCTGTACGATCCGTTTAATCCGGCTATTCTGCGTCTGATTAAACAGGTTACGGCAACATCAAAAGATAACTTTTTCACCGGCATGTGTGGTGAAATGGCCGGCGATCCGTTAGCGGCGATCCTGCTTTTGGGACTGGGCCTTTATGAATTTAGTATGAGTGCACTGTCAATTCCTCAGATAAAAAAAATCATTCGCAGCGTTCGTTATGAAGATGCAAAAAAAATTGCACAAGCTGCACTTGATATGGAAACCGGTGAGGAAATAATGGATTTTGTTAAAGACTCAATGAAAAAATTGAACTTAAATATTTAAAAAAAGAATCATTAGGAGGAATTACAATGGTAAAAAAAGAAGTGACTGTATTAAATGCAACAGGTTTGCATGCCCGCCCAGCGTCGATGTTTGTTCAAACAGCGGGTAAATTTAAATCAAAGATATTTGTAATTAAAGAGGGAAACTCAATAAATGCCAAAAGTATCATGGGTATTATGGCAGGCGGGATTTCTCAGGGGACAACGGTCGAAATTCAGGCCGAAGGTGATGATGAAGCCGAAGCAGTGGATGCCTTGGTACAATTAATCAACGATAAGTTTGGCGAGTAAGTTTCTTTGAATTAAAAAATAAAATAAAAAACTGTTAATTAAGGGTGTTTTGAGGTAAAATGTAGTAAATATCACAATGAAAGTGGAGGAATTTAAAATGAGCAGTAACAAATTATATTTTGTTGGTGGGCTTTTTCTAGGAACCATCATCGGCGGAACCTTGGGTGTATTATTAGCACCAGCAGCAGGCGATGAAACGCGAAAAAAATTGGCTGATGGTACTGAAGAAGTCCTGGGAAATGCCTATGATCAAGCCGTGGAATATGGTGAAAATCTCAAAGAACAATTCCAGGACATGCAAGAACAATTTACAGAACGCGTTAATGAATACAAAAACCAGATCGAAAGCAAAATTCAGGAAATTCAGGACGAAGTTGAACAGGATATTGCTGATTTAAGCGACGAGCTGGAAGCCCTTGAAAAAGAAGAAGCTGAATTGTCAGAAGAAGTTGCTGATAAAGAAGAAGCGTAAGGGTTGGACATTATAAATGATAACGTTAAATTTTAGCTTGTGGGAATTAGCTCTGTTATTAGTCGGAGTTGCCTTTGTGGTCGGAACGGTATATTTAGTCAAACTTTTTAAAAGTCTGGCAGCAACCTTTGACACAACCACCAAGCTGATGGAAGATAATCGTCTGGCGCTTCGTAGTATTATGGAAAATGCCGATGAAATAAGTAAATCCACAGCGCACGTGGTAGAGAAGTCCAGTCTGATGGTGGATGAGGTTGAAGTTGCGCTAAATACCATTAAACATGATGTCATTGATCCGGTGGTAAAGGCCGCATCGGTATTAAAAAGAGGCTTGGGAATTTTTCAAACCAGAAATAGAAAAGATAAGGTATAGGCCGTGGATTACAACCCTAGGCCCAATGACGGTAAGTGCCTCATTGGGTCTAGTTTTGGATTCATCAGAAGGCCGGCAATTGGCGACCGCCTCTAATAAAGCGGCGGACAAAAAAAGAGCTTTCTTTTCGAACAGATTAATTGTGAAATGGAGTTTATATGAATAGCAATAACATAACTGAAATGGGAAAAACAAGTATGGTCAGTATTAAAGGCGAAATCGACATTTATTCCATCGAGAAATTTAGAGAATCAATTGAAAGAGAAATTAAAACAAAGGCAACCGAAATTATTCTGGATTGTTCCGAGTTGTCCTATATGGACAGTACCGGCATGGGCGTTTTAATCGAACTGAGAAACAAGTCCAAAGAAATGGGACAACGGATTATTATGATGAACCCGCGACCCAATATTAAAAAGTTATTATCCCTTACAGGGGTTGATAAAATAATTGAAATTGTGGACAATCCTGCTAACTAAGCAAATTGAGAAGGGGAAAAAGAATGGATAGTATAAAACTGACACTGCCAACCAAACCCGAATATGTCAGCTTGGCACGTCTTACAATTGCATCAGTGGCAAACACGATGGGCTTTTCCATTGGCGATGTGGAAGATCTGAAAGTTGCAGTGTCTGAGGCCTGTACTAATGCACTAACCCACAGCAATAATCCAGACCCAAGCTATGACTTGACCTATGTTGTGGAGCATCAGAAGTTGGTCTTTACGGTAACCGATCGAGGTGTTGGATTTGAACCAGAAACTGTGGAAATGCCAGATCTTAATGGCAAACAATTGGGCGGCTTTGGTTTATTTATCATCAAATCACTAATGGATAGGGTGGAAATTATTAGTGAGCGAGGGTCAGGAACTTCAATTACCATGATTAAGAACCTATCGACGGCCCATGAAGTATGAGCGAAAAATCAGTAAAGAAGATGTCAAAAAGTTATTTATCGAGTACGAACAAACAAAAGACCGTGAATTAAGAGACTTGCTTATAGAAAATTATCTCTACATCCCTAAAATTCTTTCCCGCAAATATGGGCATCGAAATGGTGATAATGAAGATATTTTTCAGGTTGCCTGTCTCGGTTTAATGTACGCGGTGGAGCGGTTTGATGTCAGCAGAGGTTATGAATTTGATACCTTTGCCACGCCGACGATTATTGGTGAAATAAAGCGTTATTATCGGGATCGCGAATGGCTGATTCGAATTCCAAGGAAGGTTCAGGATCTTAATCGGGAGATTAATCAAACTCGGACAACCCTGGAGCATAAGTTGATGCGTTCACCAACCATTTCTGAAATTGCTGTTTATCTGGAGATCACTGAGGAAAGCATTATCAAAGCGATGGAAAGTAGTAATGCCTATTATCCTAAATCACTATCGATGGAATACGAAAGCAACCAGGATGGGCAGGAGGTCAGCTTGATGGATCTTTTGGGAAACAGGGATAGCAACATGGAAAATGTGGAAAATATTGATCTTCTAAAGCAGAAGATTGAAGCGCTTAATCCGGTTGAACGGATTATAGTAGAACAGCGTTTTTTCCGGGGCAAAACACAAAAAGAAGTGGCAGAATTCATTAATAAGTCTCAGATGACCGTATCGCGAATTGAAAAAAAAGTGATGAAAAAGATAAAAGAGGATCTATGAGCAAATTTTTGTAGATTATTTTTCTAAAATATTATAAAATAGCCCTATACCAAAAAAACAATTAAATCATTGGCAAAATAAGCGAGGGGGAAACAGCATGAAAACGTATCCAACAAAGAACATCCGTAACATTCTTATACTAGGTCACGGTGGGAGCGGAAAGACAACCTTGACTGAAGCATTGGCATTTAATGCAGGTGCCGTTGATCGTATGGGAAAAATTGACGAGGGAAACACCCTATCGGACTTTGATCCAGAAGAAAAGAGACGAAAGTTTTCAATTTCTTCATCGATTATTCCTTTAGAATTTGGTGGACATAAGATCAATCTTATTGATGTGCCAGGTTATTTTGATTTTATTGGGGACGCCTATGCAGCACTTCGGGTAGCTGATGCCGTAATTATCGTCGTGGATGCATTGTCAGGTGTTCAGGTAGGAACTGAAAAAGCCATTGAGCTATTAGAAAAAGCAAATGTACCAGCATTTATTGTTGTTAATAAAATGGATCGCGAAAATGCGACCTTTGCAAAGGTCATGGACGAATTAAAAGAAACCTTTGGCAATAAGATTGTGCCCTTTGAATTACCAATGGGTGAAGGCGAAGCCATGAATGGTGTTGTTAATATTGTTGACATGACCGGTAGCCAGAGAAAAGAGAATCGCTGTTTTGACGTGGTCATCACAGACGAAATGAAAGCAGAATTAGAACCTTATCGGGATATGATTATGGAATCAGTGGCTCAGACGAGCGAAGCACTGATGGATAAATATTTTGAAGGCGAAGAATTAACCCGGGATGAAATTCATAGTGGTATTCGCAAAGGGGTTATCGATGGTGAGTTGATGCCGGTGTTATGTACCTCAGCAACCCTGAATATCGGGGTTGAAACCCTGGAAAATATGCTCATCGAGTATCTTCCATCACCGGGCGAAGGAAAATTTGAAGTGGGCAAGGACCCCCGGAATAAAAAAGAAATTGAACGGAAATGCAGTAACAATGAACCCTTTTCAGCACTGGTATTCAAAACCATTGCGGACCCATACGTTGGCAAATTGTCAATTTTTAAGGTAATGTCAGGGATTCTCGACCATTCCGTAGAAATATATAATGCTACCCAGGAAATAAAAGAAAAAGCCAATCATATTTACGTACTCAGAGGAAACAAGCAGATTGAGGTTGAGAAACTCGAAGCTGGGGATATCGGCGCCTTTTCTAAATTAAGTGATACGGTTACTGGGGATACCTTAACCAGTGTCAAATCACCGATTGTTTATGATAAAATTGAATTGCCCAAACCAATTATCGCCATGGCCATTGAGCCCAAAACCAAGGCCGATATTGATAAACTGGCCACCGGACTCCATCGACTGGTGGAAGAAGATCCAACGATGACGGTGAGCCGTAATAAAGAAACCAAACAAACGCTGGTCTCTGGTTTGGGAGAAATGCATCTGGAAATTATTTCTCAAAAACTAAAACAGAAGTTTGGCGTTGATGTTAATCTGGTTGATATGAAGGTTCCCTACCGGGAAACCATTAAGAAAAAAGCAACCGCTGAAGGAAAACACAAAAAACAATCCGGTGGCAGCGGCCAGTTTGGTCATGTCTGGATTGATTTTGAGCCAGGAAGCGACCCCAATGCTCCATTCCAGTTTGTTGACAAGGTTGTTGGTGGAGCCGTTCCCAGAAACTTCATCCCAGCCGTTGAAAAGGGTCTGGAATTATGTATGATTGAAGGTGTACTGGCCGGCTATCCGGTCACCGGCGTTAAGGCAACACTCTATGATGGTTCCTACCACGCGGTTGACTCTGATGAGATGTCCTTTAAAATGGCAGCCACAGCAGCTTACCGAAAAGGTATGAAGGACGCGGCACCGGTTATTCTAGAACCCATTTATCATGTTGATATTACCGTACCGGAAGAGTACATGGGCGATATCATGGGTGATTTAAACAAAAAGCGCGGTCGAATTATGGGAATGGATTCAGCTTCAGGTGGAAAACAACGGATTATGGCTGAGGCCCCGCTGGCAGAAATGTTTAAGTATGCCACCGAGCTACGCTCTATGACCCAAGCCAGAGGCGAATTCTCGATGGAGTTTGTCCGCTATGAAGAAGCACCAATGATCATTTCCGAAAAAGTGATTGTCGCAGCTCAAAAAGAAAAAGAATAATCAAAGTGAATTAGTAGGTAACCTTGCAGGAAAAAAATCCTGAGAGGTTGCGAAAAAACGTCCGTAGACCAATTGTTAATCAGTTGTGTGTCGCAAATCGTATCGACTAGCACCGTGTTCGCTTTGATGCACACAATACGCGATAACAATTGTCGGTACTACTTTATCTATTTGCTTTAAAGAGAAACGCGCGGGAAGAAATTCCCGCGCGTTTTGCGTGTGTTCAAATTTATAAGAGTATGTTATAATAGTTCGATTAGGATACGAAGGAGCAGTCAATGGAATTATTAGAACAAAAAATTAGACAAGAAGGTCGTGTCAAAGGCCAGGGAATCCTTAAGGTGGATTCATTTTTAAATCACCAGTTGGATGTAGCGTTATTTGATGAAATGGGAAAGGCTTTTGCCAAACGCTTTGCCGGAGAGGGAGTCAACAAAATCCTGACCATCGAGACATCGGGGATTGCCATTGCAACTTGCACGGCCAGATATTTTGACTATTGTCCGGTGGTTTTTGGAAAAAAATATGTGTCACTCAATTTAGATCAGGAAATTTATTCCAGTGATGTATACTCCTATACCAAACAGCAGGCCTATAAAATTATGGTCTCAAAAAAGTATTTAAGGCCGACCGATCGTATTTTAATTATCGACGATTTTTTGGCCAATGGCAAGGCGGCAGAAGCCTTAATTGATTTGATCAATCAAGCCGGTGCTACCTTAGTTGGGGTGGGCATTGCTATCGAAAAAGGATTTCAGGATGGCGGGGCATTGATTCGTCAGCAGGGAATTGTTCTGGAGTCATTGGCAATCATTGATGGTATGAGTGAGGACGAAGGAATCGTATTTCGTGATCAATCGGGAAAGAAGTGAAAGAATGGACAACAATGGACCGATTGGGGTTGTTGATTCGGGCATTGGTGGTTTTACAGTATTAAAAGCACTTCAAGACCGACTGCCCAATGAAAATTATCTCTATTTTGGCGATTCAATGCGAATGCCTTATGGTGAGCGGGAAAATGATGAATTAATCATGCTGGCCAATACCATTATCAGTGAGTTGGAAAATAGAGGGGTTAAAGCTGTGGTTTTAGCCTGTAATACGCTTTCTTCTCTGATTGTCGAACTGAGCGCCCGAGTGCCTTTATTCAGTGTCATTGAGGCTGGCGTCCAGGAAACCCTGAACTGGCGGGACCGGGGTTTGGTAGGACTGATTGCCACCACGGCAACGGTTAAAAACCGGGGCTATGAAAAGGAACTGGAGTTGTGGACGCGCGATGTGGAGTACATTGCCCAGGGAACGCATACCTTAGCCAAGGTCATTAACGATGGCCAGGGAGATCTGAAAATATTAAAAAACAATATCCGGGAAGCCGTGGAACCAATTTTACTTAAGGGCATCAAACAAGGAATCGTCATTGAAGAACTGTTGCTGGGGTGCACCCATTTTCCGATTGTGGCGGTGACCATCCGGCAGATGTATCCGGAGCTGGAACTAATTAATCCAGCCAATGGTCTGGTTCGCCAGCTTACCAAGCACCTGACTGAGTTTAACTATTTCAACTCCCGGGACGACATTGGCAGCACCCAAATTCTCACCACTGCCGATTATGATATTTTTGTGCGGATGATTAAAGAGTTGGAGATCGATTGTGATTCTCTGGAAATGACAGAACTACACTTACCATCAACCAGCACATCAGTAAGTTTTTAAAACGCTAACCTGGCGGTTTTTTCTTTTATTAACGAAAGAACAGCCATTAAATAAGGAGTAAAACATGACAATAGAAGCACCCGTAAAAAAAATTGTATACAGTGGCATCCAACCATCGGGGACCTTTACCATCGGAAATTATTTTGGTGCCATGAAAAACTGGGTAACGATGCAGGAAGATTATCGTAGTCTTTTTTGTGTGGTGGATCTTCACGCCATCACCATGCCCCAAAACCCGGCCGATTTGCGCAGGCGGACCTACGAATCGATTGCGCTGCTGTTAGCCCTGGGTATTGATCCTGAAAAATCGATTCTTTATGTGCAGTCGATGGTGCCGGAGCATTCAGAATTGGCCTGGATTTTAAATTGTTCAACCTATATGGGCGAACTCAGCCGGATGACCCAGTTTAAAGATAAATCCCAAAAACAGGGGGAAAACATCCGGGTCGGTCTTTTTGACTATCCGGTGTTGATGGCTGCGGATATTCTTCTTTATCAAACCGATTTAGTCCCGGTCGGCAATGATCAGCGCCAACATGTCGAACTGGCCCGGGATATTGCCATACGTTTTAATCAGAATTTTGGCAATGTGTTTAAGGTGCCGGAAGCTTATTTTGGCGATTCTGGGGCGCGTATTATGAGTCTTCAGGAGCCGGGACGAAAGATGTCCAAATCAGATGAAAACAGCAATGCGTTTATCTCATTGCTGGATGACTCTAAAACGATTGTGAAAAAGTTTAAACGAGCAGTCACCGATTCGGATATGGCTGTTTATCATAATCGCGAAGAAAAACCCGGTGTTTCTAATTTAATGGAAATCTATTCTTGTGCCACCGGAAAAAACCTAGAAGAGATCACCCGTGAATTTGACGGCAAGGGTTATGGCGATTTCAAGCTGGCTGTCGGCGAAACCGTTGCCGATACCTTGCTGCCGGTTCAAAATGAGTATCATCGGCTACTGGGGGAAAAGGCGTATCTGGAGCAGATCATGCATGTTCACGCCGAAAAGGCGTCCCAGATTGCCTGGAGAACCCTGTCAAAGGTGCGCAAAAAAGTAGGTTTTGTGACCGTATAATAAGGGTTTGGCGTGATGTTGCCGTACCGACCAATTGTTAATCTGTTGTTTGCTGCAGAATCGGACAGGCTCTGCCGTGTCCGCTCTGATGCAAACAACATGATGTAACAATTGTCGGTACTACTTTATTCTCTATCGACAGTTTTGATCACCATCTTTAAATAAGGATGGTGATTTTTTAAAATAGTGGCGAATTAGTGATGTAAAAAGGCAGAAAGGAAAAACGGATGGGAATTACAATGATCGTTGGCCGGCAATCTCAGGTGTTGAGTGAGACGGTCTATCACCAGATTGGTGCGGCCCTGGATGCAGGCAAAGAAAAACTCTATTTAATGGTTCCGGAACAGTTTACCCTGGGGGCTGAAGAAGCGCTGATGAAGTCCAATCGCTTAGTAGGGCTACTTGATGTCGAGGTGTTGAGTCCTAAGCGGCTGGGAAATCGGGTGCTCCAGGAAACCGGCGGGCTTGCCAAGACCTATATGGACAGTCATGGGAAAAATATGCTGCTGCAAAAAACCATGGGGGATATTCAGGAACAATTGACCATTTATCGTTCCAGTATTAAAAAACCTGGTTTTCTTGCGAGTATTTCAGATTTGATTGGTGAACTCAAACAAAATGAGATTGCTCCAAAAAATTTGGAAGAAACCAGAAAGACGCTAGGTCACGGCATCATGCCCCAAAAATTAGGCGATGTAATAAAGATTTACACCCATTTTCAGGAATTACTGGGAACTGACCGTAAAGATGAAGAAGACTTTCGTAATTTCGTCAATGAAAAGATCGCTTCGGCAGAATTTCTCAAGAACAGTGAAATCTGGATGGATGGGTTTCAGAATTTTTCAGCCCAGGATTATCGCATGATTGCAAATCTGGTCGATACGGTTAAGGAAATCCATATTGCCCTACCGTGGGACCCGAACCCATCAGCACGGGACCAGGAAGTTTTTTTATTAACAGCCAATACCATGGCGTCCATCAAAGAAATTGGAGCCAGAGCGCAGGTGTCATTTAAACTGGAAAAAATCACCAATCAAAATCAGCAAAATCAAAAAAGTCCGGAGCTTGCTCATCTGGAGACCAATCTCTTTGCTTATCCCAAGGTGGAATATCAACACGCAGTCAATCAGATCAGCCTGACGCAATGTCAGAATACCTGGGAAGAGGTTGAAATGGGCGCGCGCAAGATTCTGACCCTGGTTCGAGAAGAAGGGTTGTCCTTTCGGGATATGGTGGTGCTAGCCGGAAATCTGGATGAATACGGGAGCATCATTAAGCGTATATTCTCCCAGTATAAAATCCCTTATTTTATGGATGATCTGCGTGCCATTGGGGATAACCATCTGGTTGAAGCAGTGGTAACCGCTTTGGAAGCGATCCAGAATCATTATCGGCTTGATGATGTTTTTGGTTTTGTTAAGACCGGCTTTTCACCGATTACCTTGTCTGAATGCGAAGATCTGGAAAACTATGCCCTGGAGTTTGGCATCCGGGGTAAACAATGGGAAAAGGAATTCACCAAGCTCAGCCAGAACCCGGCCCTGGAGCTGGGTCGTCTTAATGCCCTGCGCCTTAAACTGATCACGCCGCTGATTCAGCTAAAAGCTGTGATGAAGGCGGGTAGAACCTGTCAGGATTATACCAAAGCCCTCTATGAATTTCTGGTGGCCATCGAAACCCCGGAAAAAATTGAGGATCTGGTGGAACAGTTGTCAGAATCCGGCAATTATGAAGCGATGGAACTCTACCACCAGATCTGGAACATTTTAATGGAAGTTTTTGATCAGATTGTTGAAACGATGGGAAATGATGAAGCCACGACCGAAGAATATTTGCGGATTCTAAAAAGTGGTTTTCAGGGCTATCGGCTGGGAATCATCCCGCCTTATCGGGATTATGTCAGTATTACCGATTTACGCAGGAGCCGCAGCTCAGCCTTTGAGGTACTGATTGTTTTTGGCTTAAACGAAGGGAAAATCCCGGGAACCGGCACCGAGCCCAACCTTTTCTCAGATTTGGAACGGCAGATTCTGGGTGCTCACCAGATCAGGCTGCAAAACAATCGCAGCTTTCAAATGGATCAGGAACGGTTTCTGGTTTATGATCTCTTAACGAAACCCAAATCCCGGTTGGCCCTTTATTGGTCGTTAGCCGATATGGAAGGCAACAGTCAGCAGCCCAGCATTCTACTGAGCCAGATGCTTATGATCTTCCCGTCACTAAAGATTTTGTCAACTCTTAACGATGGGGTGGCAGCATTCTGGAATACCCTCAGTACGCCTGATGCGACCCTCTGGCATCTGATTAGCCACCTGCGTAACAGTCGATCTGAAGCCGGTTCGGCGCAGCAGCAGGAAGAGGCGCTGTGGGCCGAAGTGCAGCACTGGTATCAAAACAACCCGGACTACCAGCAAATCATCGGCAATCTGACGGAGGCCCTAAATTATGCCGGGGTTTCGCAGGCCATGACCGGTGCGGAGGCTACCGTTCTTTACGGCAAAAACTTGCGCACCAGTATTACCCGGTTGGAAACCCACCGCCAATGCCCTTTTTCCCACTATGTCAGATATGGCTTAAAACCCGAGAGCCGGCCCATTTATACTATTGCCGCGCCCGAAATCGGAACCTTGCTCCATGAACTGATCGACGGCTTTTTCCGGGAAGTTCATGACCAAAAACTGGACCTGCGGACCCTGCCTAAAGAGCGACGGGATACACTGCTAGAAGGGGTCATGGAAAGCTGTCTGCCGCAGATAAAAACCAATGTCTTTAACAGCACCGGACAAAACCAGTACCTGGGGAAAAAACTGGAACGGGTTGGCAAAAAGTCTGTTGATATCCTGGTTGCCCAACTGTGTGCCGGGGATTTTGAACCCCAGGCCACTGAGTTCTGCTTTGAACAGGAATTAAGTCTGCCGGATGCGAAACTGGGAGAAGTGAAGATCTATGGGAAAATTGACCGGCTGGACCTCTATGAAAAAGATGGTCAAACCTGGGTTAAGGTCATCGACTATAAAACCGGGAGTAAAAAGTTGGGTTATGATGATATTTATTATGGCCTTTCGCTCCAATTGCTGGTCTATCTGGATGGGGCCATGACAGTTATTGACGCCGAGGATATTCTGCCGGGGGGAACCTTCTACTTTTATGTTGATGATCCGATGCCGCGATTGGATTTTGGTGAGAATGTCCAGGCGGCGATCAATAAGTCCTTTAAACTCAATGGTCTGCTTCTCGATGACGAAATGGTCATCGCTGCCATGGATCATGATGCCGATTCCAAAACATCGGACATTTTGCCGGTTTATCGATCGGAATTTAAGCTAAGTCGGGAGGAATTTGAGGGCATCATCGACTATGTCCGAAAAACCGTGGTTCGTCAGATCAAAAGCATTTACGAGGGTGATATTAAAGTCCGGCCTTATAAAAAAGGCCATGACTATGCCTGCCAGTATTGTGATTATAAGGGCATCTGTCAGTTTGATGACGCAATCACCCGGGGTGGTTATGAGGTACTGAAAGCAGCAATGAAGAAAGATCAGTTTTTTACATTAATCGAGGAAGGAGAAACCGATGAAATGGACCAGTGATCAGTTAAAAGCGATAAAAAACCGTGAAACCAACATGCTCGTATCGGCCGCCGCCGGATCCGGTAAAACAGCCCTGCTGATTGAGCGAATTATTCGCATTATCCGGGAAGAAAAGGTGGGCGTCGATGAGCTGCTGATTCTGACCTTTACCCGGGGAGCAGCCGGAGAAATGAAAAATCGCCTCAGTCAGGCGCTGGCCAAAGAACTGGAAAACCCGGAAAATGATCGCAGCTTTTTAATGAAGCAATTAAATATTTTAGGGGGAGCCTCCATTTCCACCCTTCATTCTTTTTGCCTTGGTATTTTACACCAGTATTTTCATAAGGGTGACATTGATCCTGGCTTTGCCATTGGCAACGATACTGAAATCGCGCTGATGCTTAAAGAAACGCTGGAAGAGGTTTTTGAAGACGAATACCAGCAGGCCATCACGAATGAAAATAGTGCAAATAAAAATATGGCGCAAAATAGTGAGGAAGAGCCCGAACGGAGTCGGAATAAAAACGAACAGTCCCTCGATTTTCTGGATCTAATTGAAAAATATAGTGGTAATAAAAATGATCAGGCCTTAAAAGACACCGTTGAAACCTTATACCGTTTTCTGGCCACCCAGCCAAACCCGGAAAATTGGAGCAATCAGGCCTTGTTGCTGTTTGATTGCGATGTCAAAAGCCTGGAAGATTCAGTGTGGGGATGCGCCTTAAAAAAAATAATTGAGACTGAGCTTCAGGGAGCCATCGATGCAGCCATCGAAGCCGGGAACTTAAGCACTGCTGTTGGTTTTGAGAAAACCCATGAGCAGAGCAAAAGCGAAGTGCAGATGCTTAAAGCGCTAGAAAAAACGATCAGCACCGATCTGGTACAGGGATTGGAAGCCTTGAAATCGCTAAGTTACGAGCGCTTTAAAGGAGCGGCCAAGCAAGATAAAGAGCTGAATGAGCTGATCAAAAAATATCGTGATGAAGCCAAAACCAGTATGGTTAAACTACAAAAACGATTTGCCATCAATATCGATGAGATGGTCCAGGAGCTTAATAGCCTAAAAAAACCGATGGCCGATCTGGTTTTACTGACTCAGAAATTCTGGACTGCCTTTCAGGCGAAAAAAGCTCAGAAAAATCTGGTTGATTACAATGACCTGGAACAGCTGACACTAAAAATTTTAGGAGATCCGGAGGTGGCCGATGAGGTTCGCGCCCGGTATCGCTATATTTTTCTGGATGAGTATCAGGACACCAACGAAATGCAGGAAACCATCCTAAAGCGGATTGTTCGGGATAATAATTATTTTATGGTCGGGGATGTTAAGCAAAGCATTTACCGCTTTCGGCTGGCCGACCCGACCATCTTTATTGGCAAGTATAAAAGCTTTGGCAAGGATGAAAACCTCAATAACAGCCTGGTGACCCTCAATCAGAATTTCCGTTCCGCCCAGGGGGTGGTTAACAGTGTTAATGCTATCTTTGAGAAAATCATGAGTGTCGGACTGGGGGAAATCAATTATGACGAACAGGCTCGGCTTAACAAGGGTCTGCCCCATGACGGACCCTATCAAAAAACTGAGATCCATATCATTGAAGAGCAAAAACAGGAAGCGGGAGAGCTTCAGGCGTTTGAGGAACAGGAGCAGGAAGATCTAACCGCAGTTGAAATTGAAGCCCGATTTGTGGCTGAAAAAATTCAGTCTCTGGTGGGAACAACTTTTTTTGATACCCGAAACAATCAGGAGCGGGCGATCAACTATGGTGATTTTGGGGTGTTGATGCGCAGTGTGGCCGGACGCGGAGATGTTTATCTCAAGGTGTTTAGTGAAATGGGGATTCCTACCTATTTTGATGGTGGCACTAATTACTATGAGTCGCTAGAAATTACCATGATCCTAAACCTGCTTAACCTGATGGATAACCAGCATCAGGACCTGCCGCTGTTAAGTATTATGACCTCGCCGATTGGCAATTTTTCCACTACTGAATGCACCCGGTTGCGAATTGCTCACCCGCAGGGATTTTTTTATCAGGCGGTGGAAAGCTATTGCCAGCTCGAGTGCGATGAACTGTCTAAAAAGCTGGGCCGTTTTTATCAAAAACTGACGGCTTGGCGAAATCAATCCAAGCTCATGCCAGTGGAAGATTTTCTCTGGAAAATCTATCTGGAATCCGGCTATTATGCCTTTGTGGGAGCTCTACCTGGCGGCGAACAGCGACAGTGTAATTTGCGAATCCTGCTTAAGCGGGCCGGTGACTATAAAAAATCCACCCTTAAAGGGCTGTATCAATTTATTCGCTTTGTCGAAAACATGAAAAAGCACAAGCAGGATATTTCGCCCCCGGCGATGGTCAGTAATCAAGAGACGGTGGTGCGACTGATGACTATCCATAAAAGCAAGGGGCTCGAATTTCCGATTGTCATTCTTTCTGGTACCGGTAAGGGTTTTAATAAGCGCAGCAATTACGCCCAGGTGTTATTCCATAAGGATCTGGGAATTTGTCCGGACTATGTTAATCTGGAAAAACGGTATAAGCATAATTCATTGGCTAAAGAGGTCTGCAAGGCCCAGAGCAATCAAGAAATGCTTTCCGAAGAAATGCGCCTGCTTTATGTCGGGATGACCCGGGCTGAAGAAAAGCTGGTGATTGTCGGGACCGTAAAAAATCATGACAAAGCCAAGCAAAAATGGCATAATGAACCGGACGAGTATCACCTCCTTAATGCCGCCAGCTTACTTGACTGGGTGATGATGGGGGTATTGGCTGGGCGGGACCCCAGTGAGACGAATCCGGAGTTAGCAGATTTTACGATTGCTTATCATCAGGGGACTCAATTCACGGAAAAACAGGCGCTGGAAAGAGAAGATCGGAAGGACCCGGCGAATGAGTTACAGGCAATTGATCCGGAGATGGAAACACCTGCCGCAGCACCGGAAAAGTTGACAACCAGTATTTCTCAGGCTGATCGGGAGGCGATTTTCCAGCGACTTAATTTTTTATATCCAGTCAAAGCAGAGAATGAACTTCCCAGTAAGATGAGTGTGACCGAAATTAAAGATTATCAAAAAGCTGATTTGACGCGTCAGCAGGAAAAAATCAGAAAGCTTTCTAAAAAGCAGGAGAAGCCCAAGTTTTTAGAACAAAAACAGACCGATTTCACCGCCGCTCAACGGGGCTCGGCCCTTCATCTTTTAATGGAAGTGGTCGATTTAAAACCGATCCGGGAGGAACTGTTTAGTAGTGGACAAGCCGCTTTGCCGTTGTTTCTTAAAAAGTATCTGGTCAATCAGATTGAGACCCTGATTCACAAAGAATTTTTGCCGGCAGCCTTGGCCAGAACCATTAGTGTCGATAAACTGATCAGCTTTTATACCTCTGCTCTGGGGATTAGGTTATTATCGGCCGAAAAAATCAGGCGTGAGATCCCCTTTAACTATGCTTACGATCCGGCTGAAATCCGGTTAGAATGGACGGACATTCGCGAAAAGATCATCGTTCAAGGGATCATTGATTGTGCCTTTATGGAAGACCAAAAATGGGTTATTATCGACTATAAGACAGATTATTTTAAAGATCCCCAGCAACGGGAGCAAGTACTTAGAGGTTACGAAATTCAGATCAATCTGTATGCAAAGGCCCTGACCGAATTAACTGGCGTCCCGGTTAAGGAAAAGGTAATCGGATTGATTACCTTAAACGAAGCGATCAGCATAGTGTGAGAGATTTCGTGACAGACTGAATTATTTAACCGGGAATGGGTGTTTTATTAATAAAAGCATGATAAAATATAAAAAACCTTGTTTTAGGCATAGCCGGGAAAACAGCTCTCGGGTCATTACCGCGCGGTTATTGGCAACCAATGACCAGCAATTTTATTTAAAAGGATACATTAATGAAAGCATTGCAAAAAGACACATTCAGAGAAATCAAAAAATCAAAAAACCGTTTCTTATCGATCGTTGCGATCATTGCTCTAGGCATCTGCTTTTTTGTAGGGGTTAAAACAACCGGCCCCAGCATGAAATATACAGTCAGTCAGTACTATCAAAACCAGCAACTGATGGACATGCGTCTAGTCTCGACCTATGGTTTTTTGCCGGCGGATGTGGACGCGATTAAAAATTCTCCAGGCGTGGCGACGGTGATGCCCGGCTATTCGGCGGATGTCATTATTGAGCGGGGCGATAAACGCCCTGTGATCAAATTGATGGCCTATAATGAAGACCAGGCCCTGAATCAACCACTGCTGGTGGCAGGGCGCCTGCCGGAAAATGAAGACGAACTGTTGTTGGAACAGCCTCAGGAAGCTAAGGGCATGGGTGCTTCCAGTTATACTTACCAACTGGGTGAAACGATCAAGCTATCCTCGGAGGTTGGCGATAAAGCACTATCTGATTCGATCAAACGGGATACCTTCACAATTGTTGGTTTTGTTAGATCGCCCCAGTATGTGTCGATTGAGCGCGGCAGCACCTCGGTTGGCCGGGGCGAAGTCGATTATTATAGCTTTATTCCCGCAGAAAACTTTGTCTTTGAACGGTATACTGAGGTTTATCTCTTATCACAGGCCACTGCCGACCATGTTGATCCCTTTTCAACTGAATACGAAGAAGCCATTGGGTTCCTGGAGAAACAATTGGAAGCCCTGGGTATTTTGCAGCTGGGAATCAATCACGATGATATTTTGGCTAAAGCTCAGGTAGAACTGGATAAGGGTCGGGCCAAGTACAACGATGGGGTGACCCAGTTTAATGACGGGATGGCTCAGGGCGAGGCCAGTTTGAATGATGCCAAAAACCAGTTAATTAACGGCGAGGCCGCCCTCAGTGCTGGCTGGAACGAGTATAACACCATGATTGCCCAGACACAGGCCCAACTTGCCGATGCCAAGAATCAGATCATTCAAGGTGAGGCAGATCTGATTCGTGGGGCTGACACCTTAAAACAGGAGCTGGCAAATGGTGAGGAAAAGTTGGAAACCCTGCGCCAGGGAATCACCGACTTAAGAAACGGAATTGCTAAAATGGAAACTCAGGACCCCTCCGGTCAGTTACCGGAGCTGGAAGCCCAGTTGGCGGAGCTGGAAAACCAGATTGCCCAGGGTGAGTCAGCACGGGCAGATCTGGAGGTCCAAAGCGCGGCAGTCGAAGCCCAGATTCAGAGTCTGGATCCGACTGACCCGGATTATCCGGCCCAACTGGCGGAACTGGAAGCTCAGTTGAATGAAATCAACAGCCGGATTATTGAGGTTGAAGCAGGTTTAGCCCAGGTTTACGCCGCAAAAGAGCAGATCAACCAGGGGATTGAAGCGATTTATGATTTTTCTGTCCAACTGACCGGAATGAAAAATCAACTGGCTGAGTTGGAAACAACCCTGCCCCAGGCCGAAGCCGCTCTGGCCCAAGCTGCTATTGACGGCGAGAATCAGTTATCAGCAGGATGGGCTCGCCTGGCTGATAGTAAAAACCAATTAAGCGCTGGAGTTGCGGCCTTTGAAGCCGGCCGGGAAGAAGGACGCAGTACCCTGATTGCGTCCCAGAATCAATTGGATGAAGGATGGGTGAAACTCCGCGATGGGGAAGCCCAGTTGGCAATGAAACGGGCAGAGGGCGAAGCCGAACTGGCCAACGCCGCTAATGATTTAGCAAAGGCCGAAGCTAAAATTAATGATTTGGAGTTTGGAAAATGGTATCTGTATAACCGTGACGACAATCCCGGTTATACCAGTTACGGTGAAGACGCAAAGCGGATTGATAATATTTCCGGCGTGTTTCCACTGATTTTTCTACTGGTAGCTGCCCTGGTTTCCTTTACCACGATGACCCGGATGGTGGAAGAGCAGCGCACCCAGATTGGTACGCTTAAAGCATTGGGTTACCGCCATGATCAGATCGGTTCGAAGTTTTTTGTCTATGCCTTATTAGCTGGCAGTATCGGCTCGGTGATTGGACTGATTGTCGGTATCAATACATTGCCGTATTTAATCGCCGGAGCCTATGGTTTGCTTTATCAGGTGCCGGATTTAATTATTGCACCGCCATGGATACCGCTTTTAATTTCTTGCTTGATTGCGATTTCCGGTACCGTGGTGGCAGCTGTGATCGTTACCTATTACGAGCTCAAAGAACACCCTTCAGAGTTGATGCGTCCCAAGGCACCAAAGATTGGAAAACGGATTTTCCTTGAGAGTATTCCCTTTATCTGGAAACGGCTGGGCTTTATTGAGAAGGTCACTGCCCGTAACCTACTGCGTTATAAGGGTCGGTTTTTTATGACCGTGATTGGGATCGCCGGATGTACCGCTCTGATTCTGGCTGGCTTCGGGCTTCAGGATGCGATTTTCGCGATGATTCCCCGACAGTTTGAGAACATTACGGTTTTTGATGGTTACATGGCGTTAAAAAATGAAGAAACCCTAGTTGAAAAGGCGGACTTCAAAAAAATATTAGAGAATGATCCCCGCTTTAGTGAAAATATGTTGGCCCATCAAGCCAAGATGACCGTTGAAAAAACCGGAACGGGTAACGGCAAAGCGGCCTATCTGTTTGTGCCGGAAACAGCGGAGCAGATTAATACGTTTATTCATTTGCAAAACAGAAAATCAGCAGAAGCGATAAATTTAGAAGAGGCGGGTGCCGTTTTATCAGAAAAAGTTGCCGGCAGTCTGGGACTGAAGGTGGGCGATACCATCCGGGTCTACAATGAGGACGAAAGCCATGAAGTGGTATTAGGAGCGATTACTGAAAACTATCTCGAAAATTATCTTTATTTATCGCCAGCAGTTTATGAAGAAGCCTTTGGAAAAGAGCTGATGGTTAATATGGCTTATGTTAATATTCCCGATGCCAACACCGATCTGGAAGATGCCATTGCCAGTGACTGGCTGGCCAGAGATGGGGTGGTAGCAGTAAACTTTACCGGAAATATTGTAAAATCATCGGCTGACAGCATCAGCAGCTTGAGCATTGTCGTCGTCGTGATGCTGCTTTCGGCCGGAGCCCTGGCAGCGGTGGTGCTTTATAACCTGACCAACATCAATATTTCCGAACGGGTTCGAGAAATTGCCACCATTCGGGTTCTGGGGTTTTATGATATGGAGGTGTATAAGTACATTTTCAGGGAGAATGTTGTTTTATCGGTGATCGGAATCATCGTGGGTCTGTTTTTAGGCGTTTTACTTAATGGCTTTATTATTAACACCGTCGAAACAGATATTGCCATGTTTGCCCGGGGCATTGAGCCCACCAGCTTTATTTACTCGGTGGTCTTTACGCTGGCCTTTACCTTTATCGTCAATATTCTGATGACGCCAATTATTAAACGGATCAGCATGGTGGAATCACTTAAATCAATCGAATAAAATCGAATCAAAAAAGCCGACTGGAAATAGACATTTCCTGTCGGCTTTAAATTTATTAACTCAATTAGAGATTAAGGGGGGGGGAGCGCTTAAAATCAGGTCGGGTTGACGATAAACGCGTCACCGGAGGTATTAAAGGTGCTCCCTTTGGGTAAGGTCATAATTTCAATGCTTTCGAGCCGGTAGCCGTAGCCGGAGCTACCGGATTGTTCGCCATTAGCCGCCCAACTCAACCAGCCCAAATTTTCAACATGGGTACGGTAATAAATATCAAATTGATCAGCATCGGGACCGGTTAGATTAATCTCTATCGCTTCCAGGCGAAGACCAGCTCCAGAAGTGCCACTGAGATCACCGTTATTGCGCCATTCCTGCCAGCCCACATCCTGGATATGGGTTCGATAGGTTACGCCGACGTCATAACCGGGATTATCCAAGGCAATCTGAATCGCCTCCAAACGGTAACCTAAACCCGAGGTGCCGCTGAGTTCACCGTTTCGTTTAAACACGTCTTCCCAACCAAGGTTTTGAATATGGGTTTTATATAAGGCGGTTAATGATTTATCAGCTATTACCGTTGCAAGAGCGCGATCCAATTGGATCAAGCCATAGCCAAAATAATCATCTTTCCCTGGAACACCAAGATCCAGAGCAGTGGAAGTCAGTGCGGCTTCCACCTGGTCGGCATTTAAGCTCCCATTGGCGGCCAGTAAGACCCCACAGGCACCGGCAACGATGGGAGAAGCGAAAGAGGTGCCACTATCATTTATATAGTCGCCATCAATAGAAGTCGTGTAAACATCTTCTCCGGGAGCAGCCAGATCGACCATCGTGTTATACTGAGAAAAGGCGGCCCGGTCATTGAAACGGGTGGTTGCCGCCACCGAAATGACGCCGTCGTAAGAAGCGGGGTAAGATGACAATCCGGTTTTGGGATCATTTGCTTCGCCCTCATTTCCTGAGGAGGCCACCAGCACCTTACCTCTGTCTTTGGCATATTGAATAGCAGCCGCTTCGCTGTTGTTGTAATCATAACCACCATAGCTCATGTTAATGACTTTGATGTCGGAACGATCAGCAGCATCCATCAGGGCAGCGCAGATATTGGCAACCGAGAGGCCTTTGGCACCGACCCGATAGGGGGCAATTTTTACATTGGCCGTTCCGGCCACACCAGAGAGTCCAATGCCATTATTAGCAGTAGCGGCAATAAAACCGCTAACCAGGGTTCCGTGACCGTCCTGATCTAAAACAGTGCTACTTTTGGTGACATAGTCATAACCGGCAATAATGCGGCCAGTCAGATCGGGGTGATTGGTATTGAGTCCGGTGTCTAAAACCGCGACGCCAACGGTTTTGGCATTTGAGACTTGGTCCCAGGTTTTATCGGTGCCGATGCTTTGAAACTGCCACGCTTTGCCATCGGTAACATAAGGATCATTGGGGAGCGAATAGGTTTTTAGCGTATCATTGCGATCAACTGCTAAAACATTGGGGTTCTCACTGATCGTTTTAATCAATGCATCAACATCGACATCGCTTTTTACCTCCAGAATATCGACCCGATCAGATACGGTTTCTCCTTTAGCGACCGCATTAGTGGATAATGACAGGCTCTTAACATTAAGGGGACTTGAATCTCTGTAAATAATAACGATCTGCTGACTTGTATTGTCGTCACTTTCCAGATCAGGAAGTTCGGACAAGGTGTTAATGTTCATTTGATTGTTCACACTCATTTCACTGGAATTAGAAAGAGTATCAGTTTGAATGGATTCATTTGCCAGGGTAGGTACCGACAAAGAAAGCATCAACATCACGATACTAAAAATAATCAGGTAGGGTTTCATTTTTCGTTTCATGGAATCTCCTCGGATATTTAATAGGTCTAAAAACAGGTTCTCAGACGCGCAAGTTTCTAACCTGAATTATATCATAATTAGCCAGTGATTACCTTAGATGTAACTTGAAATAATCGTTTAAAAGAGGATGATTCGGGAATAAAAAAGCATGGCTTGCGAATAGGTTTATTAAGACGAGCAGTCGTTTCATCAAATGAAAAAGATGGCGATACTTCGCGAAGCGCTTAACGACAAAGTCGAATATTTCCACCTTGTTCTTCTTTCAAATAAACTATTTGCGTGTTAGAATGATTACGATTGAAACGAATACCGCTTACCAGACAGAAAAATTATTTCTGGCTGGAATCAAATGAAAAGGAAGAAAAGATGAAAAGAGAAAACAAGATGAAAAAATTAGTGATCCTGATGGGTTTAATCATGGTGATGATTTTTAGCTTTACCGCTTGCCAGGCAAAACCGGCAGAACGGCAAACCGTGAAAGTTGGCACCTTGGCTGGACCAACCGGTATGGGCATGGCAGAAATGATTGTTAATGGTGTGGATCTGGGCGAAAATGTCACCACCGAATTCACGGTGGCCGGTGCTCCGGATCAGTTGACAGCCAGTGTCATCAGTGGCGAATACCAAATTGCCGCACTGCCCAGTAATTTAGCCGCCGTGCTGTTTAATAAAACTGAAGGTCAGGTCGTTCTGGGATCAGTCAATACCCTGGGAGTGCTTTATATTGTGGCCGATGAAACCGCTGGCGTTACCAGCATCGCCGACTTAAAAGGAAAGACCATTGTGGCCAGTGGCCAGGGATCGACACCGGAATATGTGCTCAACTATTTACTGGAGAAAAATGGATTGACCCCAGGTGTAGACATCACGATTAATTATGTGGCTGAGCACAGTGAAGCAGTGGCTCAATTAGTTGCCGGACAGGCTACGATTGCCATGCTGCCGGAACCATTTGTGACCACCGTTACAGCAAAGAAACCGACAATCAAAATAGCAGTGGATCTATCAAAAGCCTGGGCAGAAGCCAGTAACGGTTCGCAATTGCAAATGACAGCCGTCGTTGTTAATAAGGAATGGGCAGAAACCAATCCCCAGGTGCTAAAGCAGTTTATGGAAGCCTATGAAGCATCCGTCAAGACAGTGAATGACGATCCCGCTGAGGGGGCAAAAAATATTGTGGCCGCAGGGATTATGGCCGACGCAGCATTGGCAGAAAAAGCGATTCCAAATTGTAATATCGTCTTCATTCCGGTTAAAGAGGCACAGCAATCTTTAAATGAGTACTATACCATATTAGCCGGATTTGAACCAAAGGCTGTGGGAGGAAAAGTTCCTGGTGAAGATTTCTACGTTCTTGGAAAATAACCAAAATAAAACGAAATGGATCAGCAAGATTGGAGTGGCCTTTTTCTGGGTGCTCCTCTGGGCCTTGGCAGCCCGGTGGGTAGACAGCCCACTGGTGCTGCCATCGCCGCTTAAAACCCTGAAAGGTGTGATAACCCTGGCTGGGGATTTTGAGTTTTTTGTGAGCATCGGGGTCACCTTGCTCCGAGTATTTGGCGGGGTTTTTATTTCAGTGGTACTGGGTCTGGTGCTGGGTTTGGCTGGGGGGCTCAACAAACCCTTTTATGGAATCATGAATCCCTTTGTCAGTACCATCAAGTCGCTACCGGTGGTTTCGGTGATTATTCTAATCAACTTATGGATCGCCTCTGGTTTGGTACCGCTGGTGGTTACCTTTCTGGTCTGCTTCCCGGTGACCTGGACAAATGTGGTGCAAGGGGTGAGAAGCACCGATCACAAGTTGCTGCAGATGGCAAAAATTTATAATGTGGAGCAATCTAAAATAATCCGCGATATTTATGTGCCATCGATAAAACCCTATGCAGTATCCGCGCTGATGAGCGCCATCGGTTTGGGGTGGAAGGTTACCGTCACCGCCGAGGTTTTGGCCAATGCCTTGCCGTCTATCGGGATGAATCTGTATTACGCAAAAATTTATCTGGAAACCGATTTGCTTTTTTCCTGGACCCTGGTGATTGTGATCTGCAGCCTTGCCATTGAAAAGATGACGCTCTATGTGATCGGAAATCGTCAAAAGGGAGGCAGTCAATGTCCATTATCATAAAAGACCTCGGTAAAAAATATGGGCAAGAGACTATTTTTAAAGACTTTAATCTGGTATTTGAAAAAAATAAAATCACGGGCATTCTGGGACCTTCCGGAGCCGGAAAAACGACCTTGCTTAATCTTTGCGGTGGCTTGGAGCAGCCCGATCGGGGAACCATTGAAGGCATTAATCCCCAGGCAATCTCCTATATTTTTCAGGAACCACGGCTGCTGCCCTGGCGAACGGTCCGGGAGAATCTGCGCTTTGTTTTTAAAGCAAGGGCGATTAAAAAACCTGGCTCCCATGAACGTGAGATTGATGCCATGCTGGAACGCGTTGGTTTGACTACCGTTGGGGACTATTATCCCCACGAGCTCAGCGGTGGCATGCGTCAGCGGGTATCCATTGCCCGGGCCTTTCTATATCCTTCCGAATTACTATTGATGGATGAACCATTTAGCAGTCTCGACAGTTCACTAAAAAACCGGCTGATGGATGACTTTTTAAAAATTTGGGAGCAGAACAAACGAACGGTGATCTTTGTCAGTCATCAAGAAGATGAGATCAGGCACTTAGCCGATATTATCCTGACCTTTTCGGATAAACCAGTTCAAGTTTTAAAAAAAGAAAGATTAACGTAATGGTGCAAAACAAACAATTTAAAAAACTGTAAAGGCTTACCTGATGAAAAACTGATGTTCTTATGTTAAACTATCCTTATGTTAAACGAATGAGTCACATCGAGTTAAAAAATATGAAGAATAAGAAATGGGGTAAACCATGGATATAAAACTAATCGCACTGGATATGGACGGGACTACGCTACAAAAGGATTATATGTCAATTTCAGAAAGAACCCGAATTGTTCTGGCTAAGGCCATTGCCAAAGGCATTCATGTGGTTCCATCGACAGGACGGATCTTGGGTCAATTGCCGGAATCGGTGGTGAGTATTCCGGGAATTAATTATGCCGTGACCTCGAATGGGGCGGCGGTAACCAATTTAAGTACCAAAGAAGTGATCAGCAGCAACTATCTGGGGTCTGGCAGCGTCAAAAAGATTATGAAGACACTGACCCGCCGAAACTTATTTTGTGAGGTTTATTATCAGGGCCAATCCTACGGTGAGCGCCGTTATTTTGATATGATTGGTGATCGGAATGAATTGTCAAAGGATCTGATTGCCTTTATTCGCAGCAATGCCAGAGCCGTTGATAATGTGTTGGATTTTACTACGGAACATGCTTCCGAAATCGAAAAAATTAATATTCCTTTGCTCAGTGACAATAACCTGCGGGTGCTCTGGCAGAAGTTTTCTCAAATTCATGGTGTGACGCTGACCAAAGCGATTTCAAACAACATTGAGGTCAATCATCGTTCGGCCAATAAGGGCGATGGGTTAAAACAGCTTTGTCGGATCTTAAAATTAGCACCGGGAAATGTAATGGCAATCGGAGACAGCGACAACGATCTGCGGATGTTGGAGTTTGCCGGCCTCAGTGTTGCCATGGGGAATGCGTCAGAGGAAATTAAAGCCATGGCCAACCATGTTACGCTACCCTTCTATGAGGATGGGGTTGCCCATGCCATTGAGAAGTTTGTATTGGCTTAGTAAATAATTAAGGAGATCATTATGAATAAAAAAGCTATCATCGCCGACAAGGCACCGGCTGCAGTGGGACCTTATTCCCATGCGTACTTAGTTGGAGAGACCCTGTATACCTCAGGTCAGTTAGGACTGATCCCTGAAACTGGTGAGTTGGAGAATGGCGTCGCAAAGCAGGCCCAAAGAGGTTTGGACAATTTAAACGCTGTTTTAGAAGAAGCTGGGTTTAGTCGACAGGATATCGTTAAAACGACGATATTTTTGGCTGATATGGCAGACTTTGCCATGGTTAATGATATTTACGCCGCTTTTTTTGAAGGTCAGGCTGAGTATCCGGCTCGATCCTGTGTGCAGGTAGCTGCTTTACCCAAGGCTGCCCGCTTTGAAATTGAAGCGATTGCAGCTAAATAAAACGCCAGGACTTAAAAAAATAGTGATAATAAGGAACCCATGGCCATCTTGTTACGACAGATGACCATGGGTATCTTTCTGGCCAATCAAATAAAGAGAGGGATATTGTGAATAAAAAACTGGAGAACTATGTGACCCTGGTGGATTTTTTAGCAGAATTTATGGGAGAAAATACGGAAGTTGTTCTCCATGATATGACCGACTGGCATCATTCGGTGGTCGCCATACGCAATGGGCAGATCAGCGGACGAAAGGTTGGCGATCCGATTACGGAAACAAACTTAAGAATTCTTCGCAGTGAGGTGCATAAAAAAGTACCCTATATGAATAATGATCCCAAAAAATTCAAGAAAAAAGAATCGATCAAATCGGCGTCCTGGTTTATCAAGGACGAAAATGACGTTCTGATTGGCATGATCTGTATCAATTCGGATAGTCATGAACTCATTGCCGCCCGGGATCTTTTAGACAAGATGATCCGTCCGCCACTGGTTGAAAATGAACAAAAGGAAAAAGGACCCGAAAAAATAAATATTGATGTAAAAGAACTGGTGGATAATAATCTCAATCATATTTCCCAGGATTTGCTTAAAAAACTAAAACTCTTATCCAAGGATGAAAAAGTCGAGCTGGTGGGGAAACTGGATGAAATGGGAACATTTTCGGTTAAGGGAACCATCTGGTATCTGGCCAAGTGCATGGGCGTTTCGGTCCCCACCCTTTACCGCTATCTTTCACTTACTAAAAAATAATTTTAGGGACAGGATGCATGCTTAATTTAAGTAAGTAACAGACATTGGTCTACACGGAACGTTAAAATGATTAAAGCTAACCTTAACCAAAATAAAAATAAATTAATTTTTGTTTAATCGTTTACTTTTTGATAGAAAGATGTTATATTGATAACAATAATTCTCATTTTCACAATAATTTCCAGGGGGACCTCAGGCTATGCCTGAGGTTTTTCCTTTTTTGGCGTGTTTGGCTGGACACGATTTGCAGTTCGGATAAATTGAGTCTTAAATAAAGCTTGTTTCAAGGTATCCCCTGGTGATAGAATTTACAAATCTTAAAAAATAGCATATAATATTGAAAGAAGAAAAGAGTGAAAAAAATGCGCAAATACAATAGAGAGTGGGGTGCAATATGACAAGTCAGTTAGATAAAGATAATCTGCCTGAGCATATAGCCATAATCATGGATGGAAACGGCCGTTGGGCAAAAGCAAAAAATCGACCCCGTTTATTTGGCCATAATGCCGGCATGAAGACATTGAAAAAAATTGTCCGGGCATCCTCAGATGTCGGCATAAAGATAATTACGATGTATGCTTTTTCCACTGAAAATTGGAAACGGAGTCCCGAAGAAGTCACGGGGTTGATGAATATTGCGGTTGAGTATTTCCATAAAGAAGTTGGGGAATTACATGAAAACAATGTCAAAATCAACGTCATTGGAGACATGAACGGGTTAACAAAAAAAGTTCGGGAAGCCGCTGTGAAAGCCATGGACACCACCGCTAAAAACACTGGCCTGGTACTTAATATTGCCCTGAACTACGGGAGCAGAGACGAAATTGTCCAAGCCGTGAAGGGCCTTATGGCCCTGGGGATAAGCCCGGAAGCGGTGAGCGAAGCCCAGATCAGCGCGCATCTTTATACCAAAGGTCAGCCTGATCCGGATCTGCTGATTCGAACCGGTGGGGAAAGTCGGCTGAGCAATTTTATGCTATGGCAGATGGCCTACTGCGAATTTATGTTTACCGACATTTATTGGCCAGACTTTGAAGTCGCAAATTATTATGAAATGATCGCAAATTATCAGAGAAGGAATCGTCGTTATGGATCGGCCGAGTAGCAGTTTGGAGAGCCGCCGGGCGGAACGATTAAGAGGTGCGAGCAGACGGGCTGAAAAGAGTTCCATGAAAACCCGAATCTGGACCGGGGTTATTGGTCTGCCGCTGCTCATTATTATTTTGTATACAGGGGGATTTATCCTGGTCATTGGTGTGTCCTTTCTGGCTTTTGTCGGGACGATGGAGTATACCCGAGCTGTCAACAAAATGATTCACCCTAGAATTAATGTCTTTCTGATGATTATTTTGTCGATTATGCTAATGGTGACCATCAAATTGGATTATTATTTTCTGATGCCGGTTTTGCTGGTAGCCTTTATTATTATTTTCTGTTACGAAATTTTATCGGGAAATGTTGAGATTTCGCGCGGTAGTGCCACTTTGATGGGGCTCATATATGTACCGATTATGTTTGGTCATCTGTTTCTTTTTGAAACTGTCAACAAAGGCGCCTACTATATGTGGCTGATTTTTGTGATCGCGTTCACAACCGATACGGCAGCCTATTTTATTGGGAAATCCATCGGCAACAGAAAGATTGCGCCCCTGATCAGCCCCAAAAAAACCATCGCCGGATCGGTTGGCGGAGTCATTGTTGCGGCACTGAGTACCATCCTTTATGGAACCATTTTAAGTTCTTACTTTAGTTTTGTTTTGCCCTGGTATTTATACCTGATTGTTGGCGTTTTTGGAAGCATTGCCGGACAATGCGGGGATTTGACAGCATCGATGATCAAGCGCAAAGCCAAAATAAAAGATTTTGGCACCATTTTGCCCGGTCATGGTGGAATTTTGGATCGCTTTGACAGCATCCTCTTTATCATTCCTCTTATTTATATTTTTGCCAAATTAACCATTGGCATCGCGTAGGTGAAAATTTGAATTTATATACGATCCTTATTACATTGCTTATTTTGTGTGTCTTAGTGATTGTTCATGAGCTGGGACATTTTATGGTGGCAAAAAAAACTGGCATCTTCGTCGAAGAATTTGCTATCGGTATGGGACCAAAATTATTTAGTAAACAAGGTAAAGAAACACTATTTACCGTTCGAGCCTTTCCAGTCGGGGGATTTTGCAAAATGCGGGGCGAAGAGCCAGCATTTGATGAAGAAGGCAACCTGCTTCCTAAAGATCCCAATATCCCCATCGATCCCCGCAGCTTTGAAGCAAAAAGCCGGGGTGAAAAGCTGCTGGTGTTAGTGGCCGGTTCGGCCATGAACATTATCTTTGCCCTTGTCTGTCTGATTGTGGTGGCCTTATTTACCGGTCACACCAACATCTTTGACGCCATAGGTACCGCCTTTTTAAATACCTGGCGGTTTTCCGGTCTGATTTTTCAGAGCTTCGGGATGTTGTTTACGGGTCAGGTGGGCTTGGATCAGCTGGCTGGGCCGATTGGAATGGTATCGATGGTCGATACCTTTTTGCAAAGCGGGTTGGTTATTTTGCTGGCCTTTACCGCCATGTTAAGTGTCAATTTGGGGATTATCAACCTGTTTCCACTGCCAGCCCTGGATGGTGGTCGAATTTTTATCCTCCTGATTGAAATGGTGGTGCGTCGGAAACTCAGTCCGGAATGGGAATTAAAAATTAACTACTTTGGATTTATTGCCCTGATTGCCCTGGCGGTCCTGATTGCTGTGAATGATATTATGCGGCTGGCAGCATAGGAGAACGATGTGAAAAAACGAAAAGAAACCCGGGTGGTGAGGATTGGAGCAACTGCCATTGGCGGAGAAAATCCCATTGCCATCCAGTCAATGACCAATACCGATACCCGAAACAGTGTTGCAACAATTGCTCAGATTACGGCTCTGGAAGCCGCCGGGTGTGAGATTGTCCGGGTCGCAGTTCCTGATGAAGCGGCGGCCCAGGCTATTACTGAGATAAAAAAAGGAATTCATATTCCGCTGGTGGCTGATATTCACTTTGACTATCAACTAGCCCTGACCGCTATGGAAAATGGGGTTGATAAGTTGCGCATTAATCCGGGTAATATTGGTTCGGAAAAAGGCATTCGGGAAATTGTTGCGATGGCGACCGAACGCGGCATTCCGATTCGAATTGGGGTGAATGCCGGCTCCCTGGAAAAAGAAATTCTAGCCAAAAATAAGGGTCGAGCTACCCCGGCCGGGATGGTCGAATCAGCGGTACGGCACATCCGAATTTTAGAAGATGCCGGCTTTGATAACATCGTGGTTTCAATGAAGGCTTCAGATGTCCGGTTTACCATCGCGTCTTATGAACAATTTTCACAAAAGTATGATTACCCCTTGCATCTGGGGATCACCGAGGCTGGAATCCTGCGAAGCTCAGCCGTTAAATCGGCGATGGGCATCGGCTATCTGCTACTAGATGGGTTAGGGGATACGCTGCGCGTGTCGATAACTGGCGATCCGCTCGAAGAAATTGATGTGGCTCGCGATATTCTTAGCGGCATCGGTCTTTACAGTGGTCGACGACCCCGGGTGGAAGTTATCTCCTGTCCCACCTGTGGTCGTACCGAAATTGATTTAATCGGCATTGCTAAAGAAATCGACCGGCAGCTGAGAACGGTTGAAAAAGACCTCCGGGTGGCTGTGATGGGGTGTATTGTGAATGGTCCCGGCGAAGGCAAGGCGGCTGATATTGGCATTGCCGGGGGAAAAAATAAGGCGGTGCTATTTAAAAAGGGTGAAATTATAAAAAGCATTGCCGAGGATGAAATCATCTCGGTATTATTAGAAGAAATAGAAAAAATGTGAGGCGAGATCTTTGAGTATTTTAACCCGACGACAAGAACGATTTAAGAAAATAATAGCAGACTATCATCTGATCACCGATAGTATAAAAATCAATTCCGCTAAAGAGGAATTGATTTTTAAATTTTCAAGTCCTAAAAAACAAACCGATACCGAATTTATAAAAACCGCAATGCAGGAAATTTTTGATTATGCAAAAGCCTTGCAAGTTGAGGTTGCACCCCTTAAATATCAGGATGGTAAGCATCTGTTGGCCACCGATAGCAAAGGGGTCTGTCAGCTACTGGTGGGGATCAATCAAAAGATTACCAACATCCTACTCATTAATACCTTGATTGCCGAAGGCAATACCTTTTATGTCAGGGGACGATCCACTGGTGAACTGGATGGCGAAGCACTGGCGATTTTTTCCAGTCGTTTCAAGCGATTAATCGCCGAACACTATGGTCTGGAAGCCGAATTGGTGGTGCGTTTCACCGATGATGATTCAGTGGCCCAAAAAAGTCAGCAGGATCTGGAAAAACGATTGGCTGCCATTAAGCCGGTTAGTCCCAGTTCAAGTGGATCAGCGAATGGCTCCAACCAGGCCAAGCTTCCCAAGGCTGAAAAACCGGGGGATGTGGTCACCGGAAAAAAGATAACCCATACCTGGGAATGGCTTAAAAATGTCGATTTTAATATCAATGGCGAATCCGAAGGTAAAAGTCTGGTTATTAAGGGCTGGGTTTTTGGGGTCAATACGCGGCCGCTAAAAAACAATAAGACCCTGCTGACCTTTAATATTACCGACAATACCAACAGTATCACCTGTAAAATCTTTACCGACAAAGAAGAAGTCATTGCCGGCATTAAAGAAGGCGGTTGGTATCTGGTTGAAGGTAAGATTAATTATGACGAATATTCTCAGGAAATGATGTTTTATCCCCGCAATATCAACCTTTCCAAAGAAACCATTAAAACCGATGATGCCCCGGTCAAGCGGGTGGAGCTTCATCTACATAGTCAATTCAGTGCCATGGATGCGGTCAGTAAGGTCGAGCAGATTATGAAGCAGGCTTCTAATTTTGGGCATGACATCATTGGCATTACTGACCACGGAGTGCTGCAGGCTTATCCGGAAATGATGGAACTGGGACGAAAGAAAAAAATCAAAGTGCTCTATGGGGTCGAAGGTTATCTGGTTGAAGATCAGCTAAACATGGTTTATGGCGATCAGGATCAGGATTTCTGCGGCGAATTTACTTTTTTTGATTTAGAAACGACCGGTCTGGTGCCGGGAAACCACAAGATTATTGAAATTGCTGCGGTGCGGATTAAGAATAAACAAATTGTCAATAGCTTTTCGACGTTGGTGAATCCCCATTGTGAAATACCGGCATTCATTACTAATCTGACCAATATTACCAATCAAATGGTGGCTGATGGGATGGAAGAGCGGGAGGCGTTGGAGCAGTTTCTGGAGTTTGCTGGCGAGACCATTCTGGTGGCCCACAATGCTGCTTTTGATATGAGCTTTTTAAACAAAGCTTTAGCCGACCACGGCATCAACCGTGAAAATACGGCCGTTGATACCCTGGCGATGTCCCGGTGTCTGCTAACCCAGATTACCCGGCATAACTTAAAAAAACTTTGCTCTTATTTTAAAATTGCGATTCAAAATCATCACCGGGCCCTTGATGACGCCGCCGCCTCGGCCAAGGTGTTTGTTAAGCTTCTGGATCTGGCTGAGAAAAAAGGTTGTACCTCGATCCAGACCCTTAACACCCTGTCCAGTCGGGAACGAAGTATTCGCCTTAATGCCACAAATCATATTATTATTTATGCCAAAAATCAGGCAGGAATCAAGGATTTGTATCGCCTCGTTTCCGAATCACATCTGAATTATTTTTATAAAAAACCGCGTATTCCTAAGTCTTTACTGGCGGAAAACCGCGAAAACCTCTTGTTGGGCTCGGCCTGCGAAGCGGGAGAATTGTATTCAGCCCTGGTTCATAACAAGTCGCAGGATGAAATTCAGCAAATCGCCAGCTTTTATGACTATCTGGAAATCCAACCACTGGGAAACAATCAGTACCTGATTGACAATAACAGTGTGCCGGATCAGGAGGCTTTAAAAAAAATTAATCTGCGGATTATTGAGCTTGGCAAAAGTTTGAATAAGCCGGTAGTGGCGACGGGCGACGTCCATTTTGTCAATCAGGAAGATTCCCTTTACCGGGAAATTTTGATGACCGGTCAAGGTTTCAAGGATGCCAGCAAACAGCCGCCGCTTTATTATCGGACCACCCAGGAAATGCTTAATGAATTTGACTACCTGGATGAGAAAACCGCCCGCGAAGTGGTGATTGATAATCCCCGCATAATTGGTACGATGATTGAAGAAGTGCTACCGATTCCTGATGGCACCTATCCGCCAGTCATTGAAGGGTCCGACGAAGAAATCCGTGAAATGGTGGAAGGTCGGGCCAGAGAGCTTTTTGGTCAACCGCTGCCTGAACTGGTCGAAAAACGGATTAAAAAAGAATTGGATTCGATTATCGGAAACGGCTACTCGGTTCTTTATCTGATTGCCCAGAAGCTGGTTTACCATTCCATGGAAGACGGCTATCTGGTGGGCTCCCGGGGTTCGGTGGGGTCTTCCTTTGTGGCCACCCTGTGCGGAATTACGGAGGTGAATCCGCTAGCCCCTCACTACCGTTGCCCCAGTTGTAAACATTCCGAGTTTTTCAACAGCACCGAGGTTGGGGTGGGACCGGATTTAAAAGATGCCAATTGTCCCCATTGTGGTGCCAAGCTTGATAAAGATGGCTTCGATATTCCCTTTGAAACCTTCTTGGGCTTTGAAGGTGATAAAGAACCCGATATCGACCTTAATTTTTCCGGCGAGAACCAGGCTGAAGCGCATCGCTATACTGAGGTACTCTTTGGCAAGGGCAAGGTTTTTCGGGCCGGAACGATTTCCACCATTGCTGAAAAGACCGCCTTTGGGTTTGTCAAAAACTACTATGACGAAAAAGAAATCAAAGCGACCCGAGCCGAACTGGAACGGGTGATTTCGTGCTGTGCGGGAGTCAAAAAAACCACAGGTCAGCATCCCGGGGGGATTATGGTCGTGCCAACCTATAAGGATATCTATGATTTCTGCCCAGTACAACGTCCGGCAGATGATACCGAAAGCGATACCGTTACCACCCATTTTGCCTACGAGTCGATCAGTGGCCGTTTGCTAAAGCTAGATATTCTGGGCCATGATGATCCCACCATGCTCAAAATGCTTAAGGATTTTACCGGCATCGATCCGGTTGGGATTCCTCTGGACGACGAAAGAACGATGAGCTTATTCACCTCCACCAAAGCTCTGGATTTAAAAGATAATGATTTTGAGTCACCATTGGGGGTTTGTGGGATTCCTGAATTTGGGACCAGTTTTGTTCGGGAAATGCTTTTAGACACCAAACCGACAGCCTTTTCTGATCTGATCCGGATTTCCGGATTATCCCATGGAACCGATGTGTGGTTAAATAACGCTCAGGACTTGATAAGGGATAAGAAGGCTACCATCAAAGAGGCCATTTGTACCCGCGATGATATTATGATTTATCTGATTTATGCCGGGTTAGAAGCCAAAACCGCCTTTACGATTATGGAAGCGGTGCGTAAAGGGAAGGGACTAAAGCCAGAATGGGAAGATGACATGAAAAAGAACAAGGTGCCGGGGTGGTATATTGATTCTTGTAAAAAAATCAAGTACATGTTTCCCAAGGCTCATGCAGCCGCTTATGTTACAATGGCTTTTCGGATTGCCTGGTACAAGGTTTATTACCCGCTGGCCTATTATGCCACCTACTTTTCAGTACGGGCCAGTGAGTTTGATGCTCAGCTCACCAGTCAGGGAAAAGGTGTGATTGTGGATCGGATGAATCAGATTAAAGAACTGGGGACGAAGGCCTCCAACAAAGAAAAGTCACTCTTAACGGTGCTGGAGATTGCCCATGAAATGATGTGCCGCGGCTACAGCTTTAAAAATGTCGATGTCTACGAGTCCCATTTTAACCAGTTTCGGATCATTGGCGATACGTTGCTGCCACCACTCAACGCCCTGGAAGGGATTGGCGACAAGGCCGCCCAGCGCATTTATGAAGAAGCTCAACTTCGCCCCTACATGTCCCGGGAGGACTTGCAGAACCGCACCAAGATCAGCAAATCGGTCATTGAAACGCTGGAAAAACAGGGGTGCTTAAATCAGTTGCCGGCGTCAAATCAGATTGCTTTTTTCTAGTAAAGCGATATTGTCGGACTTAAGAAATAATAAAAGAATAAAGATAGCAGTTTTGCTGGAATCAGGGTTGGGCAAAATCTGTTTTTATGCTAAAATAAGTTAACTATTGGAGAGCGAGGAAAAAGATTTGGCTAACTACAAGACTGGGCTGGAAACTAAGCATAAAATTTATGTAACAGCAAAACAATTATTCTATGAGTATGGGTTTGTTAAAACAACTTTAGCAGATATTGCCAAAGCGTCGGGAACAAATAAGGCGATGGTGGCCTATTATTTTAATAACAAAAATAATCTGGCACTTGAGGTTTATAATGAATACATGGTGGCGAATAAAGTCAAAACGCAAAAAGCCATCGATGAAAAGTATCCCGGTTGTAATGCGGTGATAAAAACGGCAATCGAATATCGGGTTCAGAATCGTAACTGTCGCTTAAATCGCCATTTGAATCAATTTTATCATGAATTGTGCGATACTAATATATTGATGAAAACAGAAAGTGCCTCGGTTGGATTTGTCGAAAACATCAACCGGTCTTACAAACTGGGACTTGATCGGCTGGAAGTGAAGGCATTAGCCCTTGCAAACTTGGCCGTGGTTCATGGGCTCCACGTCTCCTGGGGGGGTGGGTATCTGGATTGCAGCAGCGAATATCTGGCCGAGTTGGAAATTCGTTTGCTGTTTCAGAGCCTGCGGTTTGATAATGATTTTATTGACCAGTGTATAAAAGAGTCGCGGGGAATGATTGGTGCAATTAACCTTAGGGTTGAAAAAAACTTTACAGTGGTAGTTGCAGCATAATAGCTTCAATACCGTAATTAAATAGGGAATGATGGTAAAAAGATCAGTTCGATTGCTAAAAACGGCAATTGTATTGATCTTTTTTTAATGTCAAAATCAGAAATGCTCAGATCGCACTACGCGTGTCAGCTTCTTTGTCGGCGTGTATGAACGGACAACAATAAATATGATTAATAATAGTTTAAACAAGGATAATCTCTTTGTAATGCTAACGTTTAAAAAGATAATAGATAAAAAAATACGATAATAATGGATTACATCAAGCGAATAAAGTCTTAATTATAGTAAAATAAAATAAATAACAAAAAATGCGAATAAAATGAGTGACAAATAAATCAGATGATGGTAATATAATCTCAACAAACCAAACGCGATTAATATTTGAAAGGCGGTCCAAATCGTATTGTACAAGCAGTCAAAAAACTATTTTTAAAGGAGTGAAAAAATGAGTGAACAAATGAGCGGACAAAAAAACAGTAATGTGTGGGTCCAGATAGCGGCCTTGTCGGTTGCCTTGCTGATGTACACAACCAGCATGACGACTCCAGCCCTGGGTGAAATCGCAAAAGCGTTTCCAGATGCGGCCCCAGAGACCATTAAGTTATTATCCACAATTCCTTCTCTGATGATGGTGGTCTTCGCATTGGTCGCTGGTAAACTAACCCAGTACATCAGCATCAAAAAGATTATCTCTATTGCTATGATCCTGATGTTCGTCGGCGGGATTCCATCTGCCTTTGTTGGCGATCTGCAATTTATGATCGTGATGCGATTTGTCTTCGGTGCTGGATATGGTTTAGTCTTCCCGATGGCATCGGCAGTTGTCGCAGACCTCTTTACTGGACAGCAGCAGAACAAACTGATGGGCTTCAGAAGTGCCGTTGGGGCGGCGGCAGGTGTCGTGTTCCAGATGATGGGCGGAATCCTGGCAGCCTATAACTGGCGCTATTCTTTTCTGGGTTTTCTACTCATCATCCCGATTGCCCTACTAATCTGGTTTAAATTACCGGATACGGGTGTTAAGAAACCAGAAAAAACGCCTGAATCCGGCATAAAAGAAAAGAAAGTGACATCAATTTCGTTTATTCTGGCGTTCGTCTGTTTATTGGTAAATGTTGTTCAATTCAGTTTTATGACCAATATTGCCATGGTTATTCAGTCTGATGGGCTTGGCAACGCAGCCCAAGCGGCCACCGTCTTAACGGTTTTTACGGGTGCTGCCTTTGTATTGGGACTTTTGTTTGGAAACACCGCAAAACTACTAAAACAATTCACGGTTCCATTTGCTGTCTTAACAGTGGGTCTGGCATTTGTCGTGTTAATATTTGCAAACAGTATGACAATGCTGATTGTTGGCGCAGTCATTTTTGGGATGGGTTTTGGTACCTTTAATCCGGCCATTACAATTGCGGTTGCAAAAAGCGCGGCAAAGCCCAAATACGCAGCGGTTGCGATCTCTATTTATGTCAGTGCAACCGGGATTGGACAATTTATCTCACCTTATGTACTGAAATTCACACGTGAAACCCTGAATTTAACGGCTACCCGGGCGGACTGGCAAATTGCCGCGGCAACCTTAATTGTTGGTAGTGTGGTTTCAATGGTATTGGTTGGGATGTATAGTAAAAAAAGCGATGAAGTCAAGCAGACGGTGTAACATCACCATGTAAAAAAAGACAACCGTAAAACGCGGCGCGAGATACGGTTGTCTTTTTTTGATTATGAGAAGAATAGAAAACAGTAACGCATTAAAGCTTGACTTCGTTAGATCCGTTTTGCTACTGCTCGGGCCCAGGCATCCACAGCCAGCACATCACCAAGGTCTGGATTTGAAATGACCGAGTGTTTTTCCATCACCAGCCGGTTAATTCGGGGAATATCTAAAAAAGTAATCCTCTGATTTAAAAATCGGGCCACCGATATCTCATTGGCGGCATTGAGGGCGCAAGCCATGGTTCCGCCAATATCAAGGGCGTCGTAGGCCAGTTGTAAACAGGGAAAAGTAATCAGATCCGGCGCTTCAAAGCTAAGTTCCCTAACCTTTCCAAAATCCAGAGCCTGGCGGTTATTAGCGATCCGATCCGGATAGAAAAAGGCGATTTGAATCGGCAGCGCCATGTCCGGCATTCCCAATTGGGCGATGGTGGAATGGTCGATGAACTCCACCATCGAATGAATGATACTCTGGGGATGCACCACCACATCAATTTGATCATTTTTCAGATTAAATAGCCATTTGGCTTCAATGACTTCCAAACCCTTATTCATCAGGGTTGCTGAATCAATGGTAATTTTTTTGCCCATCGACCAGTTAGGGTGTTTCAGAGCCTGGGCTAAGGTAACGGATTGCAGTTGTTCCCGTGTTTGGCCCCGGAAAGGCCCACCGGAAGCCGTGATGATGACCCGGTTTATTTCTTCATGCTTGTTTCCCATCAGACATTGAAAGATGGCACTGTGTTCACTGTCCACCGGTAGTAGTGAAACCCCTGCTGCTGCCACTGCATCGATGATGATCTGACCACCGGCTACCAGGGTTTCTTTATTGGCCAGGGCAATATCAATGCCGGCACTGATGGCAGCCAGGGTCGGCTTAAGCCCAATCATACCCGAAACCGCAGTGAGGAGCAGATCGTTTTCTGATGCCGTTGAAACCGCGATGAGCCCCTCTAAACCGGTGACCACTTCCACCTCCGAGCCCTTTTGCTTCATCCGTTTTTCCAGCAACAGTGCGGCGTCTCCATCCATCACACAAACCAGGCGGGGAGCATAGATATCAATTTGTTTTTCCAGCAAATCAATGCGGGTGTTCGTGGTTAAACCGACAATATTTAAAGTGTCACTGTTTTGTGAAACGACTTCCAGAGCCTGGGTTCCAATTGAACCAGTCGACCCAAGGATACTGATATTTTTCATAATTACCTCTTTCACACGCTTAATTCTACAAATAATTACTAAAATCATATAATATAATTCTTAAAAATAAAAGACAAATTAAGCAGATGGAATTGTATTAGAATGAAAGCAGTACCGACAATTATTACATCATGTTGTATGCATCAAGGCGGTCACGGTAAAGCCTGTCCGAGCTTGCCGCATACAACAGATTAATAATTGATCGTACGGGATCTTCAAATTGCTTGAAAGCCGTTTAGTATTAGTTGTGTTTGGTTTATTCCATGTCACTTACCAGTCATTTCAATAATGTATCTCAAACAAGAGAAAATTTCCATTTATTCAGCCATTTCTATGGCATATAATCATGTAAACGAATAAAATTTGGAGGTATTCTTATGGCAAAAACCTATTATTTTCCACCAGTCGTCATTATGGGACCGGGTGCAATTGAACTGATTACACCTGAGATCAAACGGCTGAACGTGAAAAAAGCTTTAGTTGTAACCGATAAAGTACTTGTAGAAGCCGGTATTGTAAAAGACGTACTTGATGTATTAGATGGAGCAAAAGTTCCTTATACTGTTTTTTCAGAAGTTAGACCCAATCCAACGGTTGCCAATGTAAACGCTGGTCTTTTAGTACTACAAGACAACGAATGTGATTTTGTAGTGAGCGTTGGTGGCGGATCACCTCAGGATACCGCCAAGGGGATTGCTATTCTGGCAACCAACCCCGGGGACCTCAGAGATTACGAAGGCGTTGGCAAAACAGCTAATAAATCATTGCCGATTGTGGCGATTAACACCACCGCCGGCACCGCCAGTGAAGCGACGATTAACTATGTCATCACCGACGAAGCGCGTAAACTGAAAATGGTTATTGTTGATCCTAACTGTTTGGCTACTGTCGCGGTCAATGACCCGGTTTTAATGCTGAAAATGCCAAAATCATTAACTGCAGCAACTGGTATGGATGCCTTAACCCATGCGATCGAAGGCTACACCACTGCCGGTGCCTCCCGATTTACGGATCTCTTTAATTTAGAAGCCATCAAAGCCATTTCCGGCAGCTTAAGACAAGCGGTTGAAGACGGTGACGATCTGGATGCCCGTGATGTCATGGCCTATGGTCAGTTTGTCACTGGTTTGGGCTTTTCCAACGCGGGGTTGGGAATCGTTCACTCCATGGCGCACCAGTTAGGCGGCTTCTATGACCTGCCTCATGGTGTTTGCAATGCCATTTTGCTTCCTTATGTAACGGCGTTTAATGCCGATGCCGTCGGTGATCGGTTAAAAGACGTGGCTCAGGCGATGGGTGTCGACACCAGCCGTCGGGAGCCAAAAGAAATTAATATCATGGCCATTGATGCCATCAAAAAACTGTCCAAAGATGTCGGTATACCGACGGGACTCAAAGAAATCGGTGTTAAAGAAGAGGACTTTGGCGAATTGGCAGATCTGGCCCTGGCCGATATCTGTACCGGTGGAAATCCCAAATGCCCAACCAAAGAAGATGTAATATCTATTTATAAAGCGGCTTTTTGAGACCTCTATTTTAGGGCAGTATAAGGCTTATACGCGTCAATGCGAATAATTCGTCTCAAACAGTCATAAAAAAGACATTAAAAAAGATATTCCTAATTTTGGGAGTGTCTTTTTTCTTTGGAATACTAAAATACGTCGCATTTATCTTCCTTTTATACAAAATACTTTCAAGTTATTTTATTATTTTTGTTTTAATTGAAACATGAATATGGTATAATACAACCGTTACAAAAACAATAAAAATTTAAAGTAAACGTAACAACAAATAGACAGGGTCACAATTTTAGATTGTGGGAAAGGGGAAAAATGAAAAAACATCGAATTATAGCAGGAATCGTAACGGGTTCCATGGTTTTGGCATTTTTAACAGCACCCGTCAATGCGGCTTCATTAACCGAGCAGTTAGCAGAAAGCAATGCTCGACAGGCAGCGGCAAGATATCAGGTTGACATGACTCAAAACACCATTAATGGGATTGAAGAAGAAATTACTAAGGTTAATGAAGAGGTTGATCGAATCAGTGGGGTGATTAGCACAATCAATGCCGAAATCGCAGCCATTGAAGTCAATATTGCTAAAAAGCAGGAAGAGCTGAAAATAGCTGAGGCCAAAAAGCTGGAGCAGGAAGAATCGATGAGCGATCGGGTTCGGGCGATGTACATGTACGGTAACGGCAGCGTCATGGAATTTATTTTCTCAGCTTCAGATTTCTCGGATTTTGTTACGAAATTAGATATGTCCCGCTACATCATGAGTGCGGACAAGGGCTCCCTGAATGCTCTGGATGAAACGAAAAAAGTGATCGATGAGAAAAAACTCGGTATTGAGGCAGATCGATTAAAAACTGTTGAGAAGAAAACGGAACAGGAAGTGGTTTTGACACAGCAGGAAGAGATACTGGCTCAAAAAGATCAATTATTGGCCCAAAATCAAGCTGCCCTCAACGAGTATAAAGCCATTGAAGAGGCTGAAGCAGCAACCTCTGCTGATATTGAAGGTCAATTACAAGCCTATTATGAACAACAGCGGGCTGCTGCCGAACAAGCCGCGGCCCAGGCGGCCCAAGCCCAAAGCAGTGGAGACGCTGAAAGCTCCGATGGTTCCACTGGCGGAGATAGCTCAGGTGGTGGTTCAACCGCACCCCCGGTTTATTCCAGCTCTTATGTCTGGCCGTGTTATGGAGAGATCACCAGTCCATTTGGCTGGAGAACCCATCCCATTTGGGGCGATACTCGTTTTCATGCCGGTATTGATATTGGTGCGTCTTCAGGTACTCCGGTAGCTGTTGCTGGTAACGGCACGGTGATCTCGGCTGGTTGGAACGGCGGTTACGGAAACTGTGTCATCGTGGATATCGGTAATGGCTTATCGGCGGTCTATGCCCATTTAAGTGCAATTTATGTCTCATCAGGTGAAACCGTCAGTGCCGGTCAGACCGTTGGTGCCGTTGGCAGTACCGGAGATTCAACCGGAGCGCATCTTCATTATGAAGTACGATTGTATGGGTCGCCAATCGACCCCCATATCTAAAGAAATCTTAATCAATTAAAATAAAAGGAGAAAAGATTTGTGAATTAACAGTCTTTTCTCTTTTATTTTGCAAAAAATTGAATGGTCGGTTGGAAGACGGGATAACATCATAAAAAAGACGAAAACAGATAAATTTAGATACATTTGTTACAAAAAATTTATTTTTTTAATGAAATTATTTGAAAAGTATGCTAAAATAAATTCAGTGATACACGAAGACTCCTCAGAAGGTCAAAAAAGCTCAAAACTTGACTGATATCCAGACGTCTCGGACATTCTCTAGTTAATTAATTATCTTAACTTATCAATAAACACTTAAGAAGAAAATAGGACCATGCATGTTAAAATGGCACGTCAAAGCGATTAAAATGATAAGTAATTTAGGAGTGGCTTAAAATATGATAGAATTTAAAAATGTAACCAAGGGTTATGATAAAAATAAGAGCGATGCCCTTAAAAATGTGAGTCTCTTTATTGATAAGGGTGAGTTCGTCTTTCTTGTGGGTAGAAGTGGTGCGGGGAAATCCACATTCATTAAACTTCTCTTAAGAGAGATTGAAGCGACCGAAGGATCGGTCTATATTAATAACTTTAATGTGTCAAAATTATCAAAAAAGGAAATTCCCTTTTTAAGACGAAAAATGGGAATTGTATTTCAGGACTTTCGTCTATTGGAAAACAAAAGTGTCTACGAAAATGTGGCCTATGCCATGGAAATTATTGGAAAATCTGAGAAGCAGATTCAAAAGCGGGTGCCCCTGGCTCTGGATATGGTGGGCTTATCCCATCGAATGAACCATTATCCCCATGAGTTATCCGGGGGTGAACAACAAAGAGTGGTCATCGCCCGGGCCATCATTAATAATCCATCTATTTTGATTTGCGATGAGCCCACCGGGAACCTTGACCCGGAAACATCGTATGAAATTATCAGTATTTTAGAAGAAATCAACCGCAGAGGGACGACCATTCTGGTTGTAACCCATGACCGGGAAATTGTGGATACCATGAAAAAACGGGTTTTGACATTGGAAGATGGTGTCCTTAAGGTAGATGATGCGACAGGCAGGTATGGATATGAAGTTTAGTAGCATCAAAACAATGCCTAAAAATGTTGTTCGAGACACGGTTAAAAGTATCGAGCGAAACAACCTGATGAGTGCCGCTTCGGTGCTTTCGGTGATCGCTGCTTTAATTATTCTGGGTATTTTTCTGATTTTAACCATCAATGTTCAGGAAGTGACCAAGGATGTGGAATCAAAACTGGAACTCAAGATATTTCTACAGTCAGACTTTACCGACACTCAGGGAAAAACGATTCAACAGGCCCTTGAAAAAAGTGATCTGATTGAAAGTGTTACCTATGAAAGCGCTGAGGAAGCGTTGGAAAAATTTACGGTTAGTCTGGAAGATTATGCACCACTGCTCAGTGGCTATAATTCTGAAAACAACCCGATGCCGGCCTCCTTTGTTGTTCGGGTAACCGACCCGGAGGATATGGACGAGGTTCAAAAACTGGCGATGTCGTTTAGTGGCAACGGCGTTGAATATGTCCGCTATGGACAGGAATATGTAGAAGCACTAGTAAGTTTTAACAAATTTACCAACACCTTGAGTCTTGTCGTGCTGGTGGTGCTGTCGATGATTTCTATTTTTATTATCTACAATACCATTAAATTAACGGTGTTTGCAAGACGTCGGGAAATTGGAATTATGAAATATGTGGGGGCTACCAACGCCTATATACGGGCACCTTTTATTCTGGAAGGAACCCTGCTTGGTTTAATGGGAGCCATTGTGGCATTCCTGATTATCCGAATTACCTACTATTATATATTAGGTTTAGTTGGCGGAAATCTCTTTCTACCGGTTGATGCCACCCTGGCGCCTCCGGACGCCGTGATGGGACAGCTGATGTTTTTCTTCCTGATTTATGGAGGATTTATTGGTGCAGTGGGCAGTATATTTGCAATTCGCAAATTCTTGGATGTATAAATGATTAGACTGGGTCAAAAACAGGAGGATTGTCGGATGACAAAAAAACAAATTATTTCAGGCATTGTGGGTGTAGTTGTCACACTGGGGATTCTAATATCACCAGCTAATGCAGCATCCCTGACCGAACAACTGGCGGAAAGCAATGAAAAACAGGCAGCAGCTCAATATCAAATCGATATGACACAAAATACCATTGCCGGAATTGAGACTGAAATTGGCAAAGCTAACGACGAAATGAGCCGAATTAACGGTGTCATTGATACAATCAATGCTGAAATTGCAACATTGGAAGCGAATATCGCCAAAACACAGCAGGAATTGGATATTGCCGAAGCCAAACGAAAAGAGCAGGAAGAGTCCATGAATGAGCGTGTGCGTACCATGTACATGTACGGAAATGGCAGTATGCTTGAATTTTTATTTACTTCCAATGACTTTGCCGATTTTGTTACCAAGGTTGACATGTCCCGTTACATTATTGAATCGGATAAGGGATCACTAAACGCTTTGGCGGAAACAAAAAAAGTTATCGATGAGAAAAAAGCAAAAATTGAAGCAGATCGTCTGTTGACAATTTCTAAAAAAGCCGAGCAGGAAGCAGCACTAGCGCAACAAGAAGAAATTAAGGCTCAAAAAGATAGTTTACTCGCTCAAAACCAGGCCATTGTAGCTGAATACCAGGCCATTGTAGCTGCCGAGGCTGCCAATGCAGCGAGTATCGAAGCTCAGGTACGGGAAATGATGGCCGCTCAGGCGGCCGCCTCCGGCGGTTCAACCACGGGAGGAAGCTCAAGCTTTGTGCCATCAAACGGAACCTATCAATGGCCCTGCCCGGGTTATTACCCGATCTATGATGATGATTACTTCGGTACCCGACTCCATCCAATCTGGGGCGATTATCGAACCCATTATGGGGTTGATATGGGCGCGCCATCGGGAACACCAATTATGGCCATGGGTAACGGATCGGTTATCTCAGCAGGCTGGAATGGCGGTTATGGAAACTGTGTGATCATAGATTTAGGTAATGGCCTACAAGCCATGTATGCCCATATGAGTGACTTTGCAGTATCATCAGGGCAAACGGTCAATAAAGGGGATGTGGTTGGTTACGTCGGCTCAACCGGGGATTCTACCGGTGCCCATTTACACTTTGGCGTTCTTTCCGGAGGATCATTTGTCGATCCTTTAGGATATTTTTAAGCGAACCGTTGTAGAATAGAACAAAAGAACAGGAGAAAAGAATCATGATTCTTTTCTCCTGTTCTTTTTGCAGTCAAAAAAATTTAGAATACAGGTGAAGACAATGGAAAATAAACAAAATAAAACAAAGCTTGTCGTGATAATAGTGGTGCTGATCATCACAAACATGATCACCTTTGCAGTAGCAACAACCAGTAATGTACTCCTGGGGAATAAGATGATTATAACTGTCGACAGCAACGAAACAGCGGCCGGTATTAAAAAACTTCTGGTGCTTAAGGAACAGATCGCCTCAGAATATTATCAGGACGTGAATAACACCACCCTGATTGATGGCGCCATTAAAGGGATGTTCGAGAGTTTGGGTGATCCCTATAGCACTTATTATACCTCTGAGGAATTCAGTAAATACATGGAAATGGCCACTGGCTCCTATGAAGGCATTGGGGTGGTGGTAGCAGAGGACGAACAGGGCTATACCTATGTGATTGCACCTCAGAAAGGCACCCCGGCAGATGATGCTGGGATTAAAACCGGTGACAAGATTATTAAGGTAGATGGTGAGGATGTCAGCACCATTGGAGCAGATGCGGTTGTCGCAAAGGTGAAGGGTCCGGCGGATAGTATGGTGAACATTACCATTGCCAGAGGTGAGGAAATCATTGAAATGGAATTGGTGCGAAAAACCATTGAAGCCGTAACCGTGAGATCCCGGGTGATTGGCGATAAAGGTTATATTCAAATCAGCGAGTTTACCGATAAAACAGCAGACGATTTCGAAACCCAGATTAATGAGCTGATGGCCCAAAACATTACCGGCCTGGTCATTGATTTACGTAGTAATCCCGGTGGCGGGGTAAAAGAAGCGGTGGAAATCGCTGACCGTATTCTGGGGCAAACCGTGGTTGTTTATACGGTTGACAAAAAAGGCAATAAGACAGATTACACCTCCGATGGGGAAGAACAGCTTAGTTTACCAATGGTGGCTCTGGTCGATGGAGGAACCGCCAGCTCGGCAGAAATATTAGCTGGTGCTCTGCAGGATACGGGAGCGGCACAATTAGTGGGAACCAAGACATTCGGCAAAGGAATTGTGCAGGAAGTCATCAGCCTCACTGATGGTGGCGGGTTTAAGGTAACAAATTCTGAATACTTCACGCCTAATGGCAATAATATTCACGAAAAAGGACTGGAACCGAATATTGTCATTGAGGCGACTGATTTTATGATGAATAATATTTTCACGGACGAAGAAGATGTCCAACTTCAAAAAGCCCTGGAAGTACTAGGCGTAACCAATTAATTTTTCAAGCATGCCATGATGGTATGCTTTTTCAATGCGATAAAAAATTTAAGATTTTATTAAATCAGAAGGATTATTGATTGCCATTAAAAAAAAGCTATGGTAAAATAATAGAACGAATGTTCATCATAATGATTGGAGAGTGCTGATGAAAGAAATGAAGCATGCTTTTAAGGTTGTCTCGGAATACGAACCCAAGGGCGATCAGGGACCGGCTATAAAAAAAATAGTGCAGGGGATCCAGGATGGTTTGCGATATCAGACCTTATTGGGGGTAACCGGGTCAGGAAAAACCTATACCATGGCCAAGGTTATCGAGGCGGTCCAAAAACCAACGCTTGTGATTGCCCATAATAAGACCCTGGCGGCCCAACTGACCAATGAATTCCGGAGTTTTTTTCCGGATAATGCAGTGGAGTATTTTGTTAGTTATTATGATTATTATCAGCCCGAAGCCTATGTACCTCATTCGGATCTGTTTATTGAAAAAGATTCATCGATTAATGATGAAATAGATAAATTACGTCACTCCGCCACGGCCGCCCTGTTTGAACGAAGGGATGTGATTGTGGTTGCCAGTGTATCCTGTATTTATGGACTGGGAAGTCCCTTTGATTATGAAAACATGATGCTTTCTTTGCGTCCGGGGATGGAAAAAGATCGGGATACGATCATCCGAAAACTGGTGGAAATCCAGTTCACCCGCAACGATATCGCCTTTGAGCGGAACAATTTTCGGGTCAGAGGGGATATTCTGGAGATCTTTCCATCGGCCTCATCAAACAAAGCCATCCGCCTGGAATTCTTCGGTGACGAAATTGAGCGCATTACGGAGATTGATACCTTAACCGGTGAGATATATGGGGAGCTCAACCATGTCTCGATTTTCCCGGCCTCTCACCACACGACCACCCCAGAAAATCTGGAACGGGCGATTTCGGGGATACAGAAAGAACTGCGGCTGCGCTATGACGAATATACACGTAACAATCGTTTAGTAGAAGCCCAGCGAATTCTTCAGCGGACGAATTACGATATTGAAATGCTCCGGGAAATGGGGTATTGCAACGGCATTGAAAATTACACCCGTTACATTAACGGATTGCCCCCGGGATCACCGCCTTATACCCTGATTGACTATTTTCCCAAGGACTTTCTAATCGTTGCCGATGAATCGCACGTATCCATTCCCCAGATTGGCGGGATGTACGCCGGGGATAAGGCCCGAAAAAGCAATCTGGTCGACTATGGTTTTCGTCTGCCTTCGGCCTATGATAACCGGCCGCTGAATTTTTCTGAATTCGAGAGTAAGATTAATCAGATCGTTTTCACCACCGCCACGCCCAGCAAATATGAAAAAGAACACAGTCAGAATACGGTTGAACTAATCATTCGACCCACTGGTCTGATTGATCCCGAGATAACGGTTCGCCCGGTTGCCGGTCAGATTGACGACCTGTTGGGAGAAATAAAACTAACAACCGACAAGGGGAATCGGGTATTGGTCACCACCTTAACGAAGAAAATGGCCGAGGATCTTACTGATTACCTGAAAGAAAATGGGATTCTGGTGAATTATCTGCATTCAGATGTGGATACGATTGAGCGGATGAAAATTCTCAGGGATTTACGCTTAGGCACCTTTGACGTGCTGGTGGGGATCAATCTGCTCCGGGAAGGGCTTGATTTACCGGAAGTTGGTCTGGTCGCGATTTTGGATGCCGATAAAGAAGGCTTCCTCAGATCAGAGACCTCCCTGATTCAAACCGTTGGTCGGGCCGCCCGTAACTTAGAAGGTCATGTCATTATGTATGCCGATAAGATCACCCCCTCCATGGATCGGGCGATTAGCGAAACGAATCGTCGCCGGGCCATTCAAACGGCCCATAATGAAGCCCATCACATTACCCCCAGCTCCGTTAAAAAAGATATCCATTCAATCATTGAGGCAACCAAGGTGGCTGAAGCGTCGGATACCTATGTAATTGGTGATGAAGCAGTGGATATTGATGTTAAAATTAAAGAGTTGGAACTGGAGATGCTGACCGCTGCGGAAGCCCTAGAATTTGAACGGGCTGCCAAACTAAGAGACGAAATCCACCATCTTAAAAATTATCGAAGATAAGTGACAAAAATAAGGAGAAACATGAAGTACATCGAAATAAAAGGTGCTAAGGAGCACAATTTAAAAAACATAAACCTAAAAATCCCCCGGGATCAGCTCGTCGTCTTTACTGGGCTCAGCGGATCGGGGAAGTCGTCGCTGGCCTTTGATACGATTTACGCCGAAGGACAGCGCCGTTACATGGAGTCCCTCTCCTCCTATGCCCGGCAGTTTTTGGGCCAGTCTCAAAAACCCAATGTGGAGAGCATTGACGGTTTGTCTCCGGCGATATCGATTGACCAGAAAACGACCAATCGTAATCCCCGCTCCACCGTTGGCACAGTTACCGAGATTTATGATTATCTGCGGTTGCTCTACGCCCGGATTGGGATTCCCCATTGCCCCAAATGCGGAAAAGTGGTGGAATCCCAGTCCGTCGATCAGATTGTTGATCGGATCATGACCCTTCCGGAAAAAACAAAATTCCAGATCCTGGCACCAGTTGTTAGGCGGGAAAAGGGGCAGCACAAAAAAACCATTGATCACATCAAAAAAGAAGGGTTCGTTCGGATCATTGTCGATGGCGAGCCGATGGAAGTCACCGACGAAATCAATCTGGATAAAAATAAGAAGCATACCATCGAAGTGGTGGTGGATCGTCTGGTCGCCAAGGATAACCTCGGAAAACGGCTCTCCGATTCATTAGAAATTGCCCTGAAACTTTCCGGTGGACTGGTCATTTGTGATGTGATCGGCGGTGAACAGGAGCTTTTCAGTGAAAAACTGGCCTGTGCCGATTGTGGCATTGCCATGGATGCCTTGGAACCGCGCACCTTTTCCTTTAATAATCCTTTTGGAATGTGTCCGGATTGCCATGGCTTGGGCTTTCATCAGGAAGTCGATCCGGATTTACTGATCCCCGATAAAAGCTTGTCTATTTCGAGTGGGGCGATCAAATTTTTTGGATTAAAAAGTGATTCCAAATACTATTATAATTTAATCAAGGCACTGGCCGAAAAGCATCAGTTTTCGATTGAGACACCGCTGGAAGAGGCCAGTGAGGCATTTTTGCATGCCCTCTTATACGGCAGTGATGAGGTGTTAGAAATTGCCTATGAAGGCAAGTTTTCGGGAACCTATAGCTCAACCTTTGAGGGGCTCATTAAAAATATGGAACGGCGCTATCTGGAAACCACCTCCGAACGGATGCGGTCGCTAATTGAGCGCTATATGTCAGAAACACCTTGTCCTACCTGTCACGGGAAGCGGCTAAACCCTGGCAGTCTGGCTGTTACCATTCATGACCGCAACATTATTGAAATCACAGATATGTCGATTGGTCTGTTGATTGATTTTTTCAAAAATCTGAAAATGAGCGAGCGGGAAATGCTAATTGGTGAGTCGATTTTTAGAGAAATAAATGCCCGGCTGAATTTTCTAAAAAATGTCGGGCTGGAATATTTAACCCTATCCCGGAACGCCGGCACCTTGTCTGGCGGTGAGTCCCAACGGATCCGCTTGGCCACCCAGATTGGCTCGGGTCTGGTGGGGGTTCTCTATGTCCTGGACGAACCCAGTATCGGACTGCATCAACGGGATAATCAAAGACTCTTAGAAACATTGCGGCGGTTAACCGATTTGGGAAATTCGCTGATTGTGGTCGAACATGACGAAGAAACCATGGAAGCCGCTGATTATATTGTCGATATTGGCCCCGGTCCCGGGGTTCACGGCGGCGAAATCGTTGCTCAGGGCAGTTTGGAAGAAATCATGGCGGTTCCCGAGTCTGTTACCGGTCAGTATTTCAGTGGTCGGCGGTTTATCCCAATCCCGGAAAAGCGACGGGAAGGCACTGGCGACACGATTAAAATTATTGGTGCCCGGGAAAATAATTTAAAAAATCTGGATGTTGATTTCCCACTGGGAAAATTTATCTGTGTGACCGGCGTTTCCGGATCGGGGAAAAGTACCCTGATCAATGAAATTTTATACAAGGGGATTTCTCAAAAGCTCTACCGCAGTTTGAGAAAACCGGGGAAATATACTCATATCCAGGGTGTCGAATTCATTGACAAGGTCATTGATATCGATCAGTCTCCAATTGGCCGAACCCCTCGCTCCAATCCGGCCACCTACACCGGCGTGTTTGATCTGGTTCGAGATCTTTTTGCCAAAACCCCGGAAGCCAAAGCCAGAGGTTATCAGAAGGGGCGGTTTAGTTTTAATGTCAAGGGTGGTCGCTGCGAAAAATGCAGCGGCGACGGGATCATCAAAATTGAAATGCACTTTCTGCCAGATGTCTATGTTCCCTGTGAGGTCTGTGGAGGCAAGCGCTATAATCGGGAAACACTGGAAGTCAAATACAAGGGCAAAAATATTGCCGATGTACTGGAGATGACCGTGGAAGAAGCCCTGGAATTTTTTAACAATATTCCCAAAATCAAAGATAAGCTCCAAACCTTATACGACGTGGGTCTCAGTTATGTGCGCCTGGGCCAGCCCTCAACTCAGCTATCGGGGGGAGAAGCCCAACGGGTTAAACTGGCGACGGAATTAAGCAAACGCAATACCGGGAAAACCCTCTATGTACTGGACGAGCCGACCACCGGTTTGCATATTGCCGATGTCCATCAACTGATTACCGTGATCCAGCGATTGGCTGACAGTGGCAGCACGGTAGTTGTCATTGAGCACCAGTTGGATATGATCAAGGTGGCCGACCACATTATCGATCTGGGTCCGGAAGGCGGCGACGGCGGCGGCACCATCATTGCCATTGGAACCCCGGAAGAAATCGCCCAGGTCCCTGAATCTTACACCGGCCAGTATCTCAAGAAAATCTTAAAGTGATAGAATAAAAGATACCTAGTACCGACCATTGTTACATCATGTTGTACGCATCAAGGCAGACCTGGCGATAGCCTGTCCGAGCTTGTGGCGAACAACCGATTAACAATTAGTCGGTACAGTATTTTCTGCCGATATTAAGTAGGGGCGATCCGTGATCGCCTGCACACTGCACAATTACAGTCAATTTGCAAAATTCTTTAAGCCAAAACGTATATGTCAAGAAAGCAGATTTCAGCTTTCTTTTTTGATGTGTTTAAATAAAACTTAAAGCCATAAAAAGTTTTAGTCTCTAATTGACAATGAGTTTCAATTAGAGTATAATAAAACTAACAAAAAAGAAAGTCATCATTAACAATTGGTTGGCACGGGAGTTTTTCAACAACCGCAGTCATCATTAGCTAATTTTGGCAGATTCCATTTATGAATTTAAACCATATGAATAGAAGGTGTGCTTATGTTTACTTTAAAAGATTTAAGACCAGGCCAAAAAGCCTGCGTTGGCTCGATCGCCGTTGAAGGATTAATGCGACGTAAACTTATGGATATGGGTGTAACACCAGGTGTAGAGATAGAAGTTAACAAAACGGCGCCATTTGGGGATCCCATCGAAGTTCGTTTAAGGGGATATTCCCTCAGCCTCCGAAAAAAAGATGCTGAAAATATTTTAATGGTTCAGTAATAAACCAGAAACCACCTGTATAGGTGGTTTCGTTGTTTATAATATTCATCAGGACAGTCTGACATCTATGGAAATGAGGAGTAAAAATGAAATATAAGATCGCATTGGTGGGCAACCCTAACTCAGGGAAGACCACACTTTTTAATTGTCTCACGGGCAGTAATCTCTATGTCGGAAATTGGCCCGGTGTAACGGTTGAAAAAAAAGAAGGAGACTTAAGAGACACCGATAAGGAGATTACTTTAGTGGATTTGCCGGGTATTTATTCGCTGGCGCCTTATTCCATGGATGAGATTGTGTCCCGTAATTTTTTGTTGGAAGAACGGCCGGATCTGATCATCAATATAATTGACGCCTCCAATATCGAGCGAAATCTTTATTTAAGCACCCAACTGATGGAGCTGAATTGTCCCATGGTCGGCGCTTTAAACATGATGGATGTGGTTAAAAAGACCGGGGTGGAAATTGACGTCGGAGAGATGGAAAAGATCTTTGGCTATCCTTTTATTGAAATATCGGCCCAAAAAGAAACGGGCATTGACGAATTGATCAAACTGGTTGAAAAAACGGTTGGTATTAAAAAATTAAAAGACTTTCCCGAGATTTTTCCCGCGGAGATAAGGGACTTATTCAATGAATTTGATAGTTTGATTGGAAGTAAGTATCCGGACGTTTTGTCAGATTATCCCCACCTTTTTCGGGCGATCAAACTCATTGAAAAAGATGAAGAAGTGTTGCTAAAGATTCATGAAAAAATCGATTTGTTAAAAGATATTGATGACATCAGAAAAAAAATAGAGACCGTGTCTCATCATGATGTAGATAGTGCGATTGCTGATTATCGATATCGCTTTATTACCGAAGGGATCACCAGGGCCACTAAAAAGACGAAAGATAATGCCATTCAATTTCAGGATAAACTGGATAAAGTCTTGATGAATCGGTATGCAGCGCTACCGATATTCTTTTTCTTTATGTTTGTTATCTATTATGTCTCAATCACTCTGGTAGGGGAGATTACCATCGGTGGCATTGAGTGGTTTATCAATGATGTGTTGATGGTTGCGGTTGAAAGAGGTTTGGGGAGTCTTGGTGCTGCGGGCTGGATCATCGCCCTTATTAATGATGGCATTATTACCGGAGTTGGTGCGGTACTGACCTTTATTCCCCAACTGGTGGTGCTCTTTGTTTTTATTTCGATTCTGGAAGACAGTGGCTATATGGCAAGGGTTGCCTTTATTATGGACCGGATTTTCAGACATTTTGGGTTATCGGGAAAATCATTTATTCCCATGGTAGTGGGGTTGGGATGTTCAGTTCCCGGAATTATGGCGACCCGGACCCTGGAAAATGAACGGGAACGCAAGCTAACGGCGGTATTGACGCCATTCATTTCCTGCGGTGCCAAAATGCCAATTTATGTCTTGATGGCTTCGGTGTTTTTCGCGCAGTATCAGACAGTGCTGGTTTTTTCACTCTATCTGGTCAGCTTAACCGTGGTTTTCACCTCAGGATTTGTGCTTTCAAAAACCTGGTTTAAGGGTGCTGATTCCGGTTACCTACTGGAAATTCCGCCATTACGATTGCCAAAGCTCAAAAATACAGCGACTCAGGTCTGGCAACGGACGAAAGAATTTATCGTTCGGGCCGGCACTATTATCTTTGCAGCATCGGTGGTACTGTGGTTTTTACAAAGCTTTGATCTAAGCTTTCAGATGACCCAAACGCCAGACGAAAGTATTTTAGCGATGTTTGGCAAAATTATCGCTCCAATTTTTGTGCCCTTAGGTTTTGGCAATTGGGTAGCTTCCGTGGCTTTACTGACGGGTGTTACAGCCAAAGAAATGATTATCAGCACCATGAGTGTTCTTTTATCGGGACAGGATGGCAGTTTCACCGTTGCCATCAGTCAGGTTTTTACCCCGGTATCTGCCTATAGTTTTGTCGTCTTTATTTTATTGGCATCACCTTGTATGGCAGCCATTGCCACGATGAAAAAGGAATTGGGAAACTGGCGGGATTTTATATTCGCCCTGGTTTATCAAATTGGTTTGGCTTATGGGGTTGCCTTTGTGATTTATCAAGTTGGCAGTCGGATTGTGGGTTGAAATTCAACCGATTATATTCAATGCATTATATATAGAAGAAAGAAGGAAAAAAGATGATTACCTGGATTCTGGCAGCATTAATTTTAGGTGCGGCAGGCTATGTTATATTTAAGAAAGTAAGAAAAATGAAATCAGGCGATTTTTCCTGTGAAGGCTGCAAAGGCGGTGACAACTGCCCGGGCTGCCATGTCAGCAATAAAGCGCCAGTGGAAGATCATAAAAAAAACAATTGATAGTAGATAATTGTCGGTACGGTAGCCAAAAAGCCCCACCAGCAAAGCTGGTGGGGCTTTAAAAAAGACTTAATTATGCAATAAAAACGTTTGTCGCCTGTAAGCCACGGTCCGTTTTTTCGGTATCAAAAGTTACGCGTTGTCCTTCAACAAGGTTTTTACGACCATCAGCAATAATTGCTGAGAAGTGTACAAATACATCTTCGCCGCCATCGACTGAAATAAAACCAAATCCTTTTTCCTCGTTAAACCATTTTACTGTACCATTATTCATTTTAGGTACCTCCTAGATATTATTATAAATCGTGATGCAAAAACAAAAAACACATATTTTTGCAAATCATCTAAACGTAAAAATGACTTGCAAAAATATGTGAAATCAATAAATACACTTTAATTCCATTTCATTATACACCCAGCAAGGGTAGATGTCAAATTATTTAAAAAACACTTTAAATAGTTTAAAGAAAAGATCGGCATTATTACAACCGCTTAGGGATAACAGGCTAAACACAAAGCCAAAATAGATCCATCTCAGGGATCGGGGTTGAGATGGATCAAAAAAAGCTGAACTCAAGGTTTATGTGGTACAATAATTGTTGAAATCAATGGACTCATATTTTCGTTTTAATAGCTCTTTAGCTTCCTTTAGGACTTCCTTCTCCGAAAGCGGAAGTCTTATCTCACGTATTTCGATGATTTTAAAGGGGTTGTCTTTAATTGATTTTGTCAGAGTAAATCCACCATAAATTTTCGGAACAATCTTCACTTCAAAATTGCCGAAAGAAATCAGGGTGTTATGACCATCTGTAGTTATTTTTTCAAACATGGTAACACTTCCTTTCTGTATAATAATCTGATGTTTAAAAAAGTATTATTATTATACCAAAATTAGGTGGCGAATAAACAAAAAATTCCAAAAAAATATTTATTTAAGGTTGACCAGTATGTATGATAAAGAAAAATTAAAAGATCTGCCCCAAAACCCCGGGGTCTATATCATGAGAAACAAAAATAGCGAGATTATTTATGTGGGTAAAGCCATTAATCTGCGCAATCGGGTACGGCAGTATTTTCATAGTGCCAGTCAGTTAACCGCTAAAACGGTGGTTTTGGTATCTCATATCGAAACAATTGAGACGATTGTAACCGATTCGGAAATGGAAGCGCTGATTTTAGAATGTAATCTGATTAAGACGCATCATCCGCGCTATAATATTTTACTAAAAGATGATAAAAGCTATCCCTGGATACGGCTGACCGTTCAGGAAGAATATCCGCGGCTACTGATGACCCGGGAATATAAAAAAGACGGCGCCAAGTACTTTGGTCCGTTTACCAGCTCCTATGCAGTAAAAAATACCATTGAAGCTATTTTAAAGATTTACCCGCTAAAAACCTGCAACCGTCAGGTTGCTTATGGAAAAAAGACCGGTCGGCCTTGTCTTAACTATCATATTGGTCAGTGTCAGGCACCCTGCCAGGGAAATGTGTCCAAAGAAAAGTATGCCAAAGATATTGCGTCAGTTTTGGATATTTTAAACGGCCGCCATCCCGATCTACTTAAAAATATCAATGATAAAATGACTGTTGCCGCCATGAATCAGAATTATGAAGAAGCGGCTAAATACCGCGATCAGATTTCCGGCATTGCGCATATCGTTGAAAAGCAGAAAATCAGCTCCAGTGCTAAACAGGATCAGGACTTTATCGGTTTTGCCAAAAGTGATGGATTGGGATGTGTCCAGGTTTTTCATGTACGAGAAGGCAAGCTGATGGGGCGGGATCATTTCTTTCTTGAAGAAGTTGAGGGTGTGAGTTCAAGAGAAGTGCAAGAAAGTTTTGTTAAACAGTATTATGCCAGCTGCGGGTTTATTCCCCGGGAGATTATTTTAAAAGAGCCATTGGAAGATAAAAAAGTTATTGAAGAATGGCTGGGGGATCTGGCTGGTAAAAAAATTGAGGTTCACGCACCAAAGCGGGGACAAAAAATAAAAATGCTGGAAATGGTGACCGATAACGCTGACCTGGCACTTAAACAGAAATTAATGGAAAAACGAGAAAAAGAGATCCGCTCCAAAAGCCGTTTGGATGGATTACAGGATTTATTGGGATTGGCGCAGCGTCCCGTTCGGATTGAGGCTTATGATATTTCTAATATCAGCGGCACCAATAACGTTGGCGGAATGGTGGTTTTTGACGAGGGTAAACTAAATCGGAAAGCCTGTCGTCGCTTTAAAATTAAATCGGTGGAAGGTCAGAACGATTATGCCAGCATGCAAGAAATGATCTTCAGACGGATGGAACGGGCCATGAAAGCTCCGGAAGGCAATAATTTCTTGCCATTACCGGAAGTGATGATGATCGATGGCGGTGTCGGTCACGTGAATGCGGCACAGAGTATTGTTTCTTTGTATCCAACCGTTGCGATTGAGGTGTGTGGATTGGTCAAAGATGATCACCATCGGCTGCGGGGGATTTTTCATCAAGGTACCGAATATCCAATCAAAAAAGCGACCCCACTCGGGGTTTTTCTATCCGAAATTTCGGAAGAGGTCCATCGTTATACCCTGGGCTATCATCAGATTTTAAGAAAAAAAGAAATGCTGGTCTCCCAGCTTGAGGAAATCCCCGGCGTCGGAAAAAAACGTCGCGAAGCCTTAATGGCTCACTTTGGCCAAGTGGATAAAATCAAAAAAGCTACCATCGAAGAACTACAGTCAGTCCCCGGGATGCAGATTAAAACGGCCCAGGCCGTATTTGAACATTTTCGCAACAAGTCGTGAAAAAAACTTTTAACAACGGAAACTTTGAGGTAGAATAACTTGAGTAAACTAATTAGTAGTAAATCAATGAAAAGAGATAACAAAAGAATGAATGGGAAAGTAAATTTAGACGATTTTTGTAAAGATATCAAACTTGAAAAAATTTATTATCAGTCAGCGGATTTGAACCTGGTCAACAGTGGGATCAATCGTCCGGGATTACAGCTTCATGGGTACTATGAGCATTTTGATTCGAATCGGGTGCAGGTGATTGGTAAGGTGGAAGTTTCCTATCTGCTGGATCTGGATCCTGAGGTTCGCGAGAAAAAGATCGACGATTTTTTTTCCTATGAATTTCCCTGTTTTATTGTATGTTGGGATTTGGAGGAGACTCATCTGTTTGAAGATGCGGCCAGGAAATACGGACGGACCCTGTTAAAAAGTAAGGAAAATACAACCACATTGTTTTATGATCTGGTTAACTATATTGATCAGCTGTCGGCACCACGGATCAGTTTGCACGGGGTATTAGTTGAGGTTTTTGGAGTCGGTGTGTTGATTACCGGGCCCAGTGGCATTGGCAAAAGTGAAACGGCATTAGAAATTGTCAAGCGTGGTCATTGTCTCATCGCGGATGATGTGGTTGAGGTGAAACGGATCCGAGACGGTCATTTAATGGGAACAGCCCCGGTACTGCTCGAACATTTTATGGAAATTCGGGGAATTGGTATCATAGACGTTAAAACCCTTTATGGTGCCAGAGCCGTTAAAAGAGATGTTGAAATTGACATGGTCATCCGTCTGGAAAATTGGGATGAACGATCACCCTATGATCGCCTGGGTCTTGATGAACAAACGCTGGATATCTTGGGGGTCGAAATTCCGGAAGTGATGATCCCCGTTTCAGGCGGCAGAAATTTGGCCTGCATCATCGAAACGGCGGCGATCAACAATCGTACCAAACAGTATGGTTATCACTCAGCCCAGGTCTTTTGCGACCGTGTCGCTCACCAGAATGATCTCGACACACAAAAACGGGAGCTACAGAAAAAACAGGATTAATCAAATCGGCTAGATGTTTGAGCGTTGACGAATCGTCAATTGAGAAGGAGAAAATAACATGAGAAATTACGTTTTAGATGCCCACACCCATACCATTGCCTGCGGACATGCCTACAATACTATCCAGGAGTTAGTTGATGCCGCCGCAAAAAAGAATTTGGAGATGATCTGCATCACCGAACATGGTCCGGCTTTACCGGGAGCACCAACGCCTTTGTTCTTTGCTAATTATCGGGTGATTCCCGGAAAAATAAACAATGTCAGAGTCCTCAAAGGAATCGAGAGCAACATCATGGACGCCGACGGAAATACCGATATCCCGATGGATTTTATTAAATCTCTGGAAATCATTTCGGCATCGCTCCACACTCCGACCTTTAAACCGCAGACAAAATCTGTCAATACCAGCGCCGTCCTGGGGGCTATTGCCAATCCCGATATTGACTTTATCTGTCATTTGGGGAATCCCACCTATGAGCTGGATTATGAAGCCATCCTTCAGGATGCCAAAAAAAACAACACCCTGATTGAAATAAATAACGGTTCTTTCTTTATTAGAAGAGGTTCAAAACCCAACTGCGAATGGATTGCCAATCGCTGTAAAGAACTGGAAATACCGATTATCATTGGCAGTGATACCCACTTTGCGACCGATATTGGTGATTTCCCCTACGTTGATCAGGTTTTGGATGCGATTGATTTCCCCGACGAATTGATTATCAACCTGGATTACAATCGGTTAATTAATTATCTCGAAAGCAAGGGAAGGGTGTTGTTTGCTGATCCTCGCGATTATGCCCAAGAATTGTTTTTGAAAAATGACTAAACTGTGATAAAATGAGTTTCTTAAAATCAAGTAGGAAAGGACAGAAAAATGACGATAAAGATCATAACCGATTCTGCCTGTGATATAGAAAAAACGGATCAGCAAGAATTTAATATTGAAATCATGCCAGTTTATGTAGTCGAAAATGAAAAAACCTATCGTGACGGTATTGATATATCATCTGAAGAAGTTTGTGAGAATATGCGACAGGGTACACGTTATAAAACGTCTCAGATTCCTTACGGGGATTTTTATAAACGGTTTGAAGACTTAATCTTAGAAAATAAACCTTTTATTTATCTGGCTTTTTCCAGTGGACTGTCGGGAACCTATCAGGCTGCCGCGCTGGCGAAACGGGATTTAAGAGAAAAATATCCCGATGCGGTCTTTGAAGTTGTTGATACCAAAGCTGTCTGCTATGGACTGGGGCATATTGTCTATGGTGCCGCCAGAGTCGCTGCAGCAGGCTGTGACATGGAGACGCTGATCAAACAAATCAGCTATCATATTGATCATGTCAAACATGTTTTCACGGTGACTGACCTTCAATACCTGTATCGGGGTGGCCGATTAAATAAGGGGACCGCCATCATCGGAAATATGCTGCATATCAATCCGTTGCTTGACGTAAACAAAAGTGGTGAACTTCAACAGATTGATAAGGTCAGAGGCGAAAAAAAACTGGTTAAGAAAATGGTGGATTACCTGGAAACAAACGGTGATCAGCTTGAGAAGCAAGTGATTGGTATTAGCCATGCCGATAATCCAGAGCTGGTGGAGCTATTTGTAAAAATGGCGGGTAAGCGATTAAATATCAAGCGGTTTAAAATCGTGCCATTAGGGCCAACTGTTTTAACCCACTCCGGACCCGGAACGCTGGCTGTTTTTTTCTTTGACGAATGGAAAGAAGCGTATCAGTTTTAATCATTGCAAGGCAGATATAAACAAATTCGAATTACTAATTAAAAAAAATTAAGGAGTATTATGTTAGATAAGTTAGATTTTTTAGCCCAAAAATATGCTGATTTAAACGAAAAGATTAGCGACCCCGAGATCATTGGGGATCAAAATCAGTGGCGAAAGCTGATGAAAGAACAGTCCCACATTGAACCGATCATTCAAAAATACAATCAGTTCTCAGAGACCTTATCAGCCATTGATGATACTAAAGAAATGCTGGCCGATAAAGAATTGGAAAAAGATTTTAAAGAAATGGCTGAGGCGGAACTGGAGGAATTAACAAAAAAGAAGATCGAACAGGAAGAAGAATTAAGAATTTTACTGTTGCCCAAAGATGTTAATGATGACAAAAATGTTATTGTCGAAATTCGGGCTGGTGCCGGCGGCAGTGAGGCGGCCTTATTCGCTGGCGATCTCTTTCGAATGTTGACCCGTTATGCCGAACGTCAGGGTTGGAAAAGTGAAATTATGAGTTCCAGTATACCCGATATCGGGGGGATTAAGGAAATCATTTTTTCGATTGAAGGCAACGGGGTTTACAGTCGTCTGAAATATGAAAGCGGCGTTCATCGGGTACAGCGAATCCCCAGTACTGAATCAGGCGGACGGATCCATACCTCAACCGCCACGGTAGCAGTCTTGCCGGAAGCCGAGGATGTTGAAATTGAAATTGGTGCGAATGACCTGAGGGTTGACGTGTACCGATCATCCGGTAATGGTGGCCAAAGTGTTAACACCACCGATTCCGCGGTTCGAATTACCCATATCCCCACCGGGATGGTGGTGACCTGTCAGGATGAGAAGTCGCAGCTTAAAAATAAAGACAAGGCGTTAAAAATATTAAAGGCCAGGCTTTACGAAATCGAACAGCAAAAACAGCAAAGTGAAATTGCCGAAAACCGCAAAAGTCAGGTTGGTACCGGGGACCGCAGTGAGCGTATCCGGACCTACAATTTCCCCCAGGGGCGTATTTCTGATCACCGCATCAACATGACTGTTTATCAACTGGAAGCTTTCCTGGATGGTGACATCGATGAAATGATCAATGCCCTGGTCACCAGTGACCAGGCCGAAAAACTTAAACAACATTCTTAAACGCGAAAGAGCTTTCCAATTCTGGAGAGCTTTTTTAATGTCAGGAAATAATGGATAAAAATTTAACCGTATTTAGAAAGAATTCCAGCAGGGTACTAAGAAATAGTATCAGGGTTGGCTTTATTGTGGGGGATGGGTGAGAAGTAGCTGTAAAAATTCCGTATTATGTTGACAATTATCGGCTTTAAAAGTAGAATAAAAATCAGTTGTTAAAATTTAAACAAAAATTTGATCATCTGATCAAATTGTCCTTAAGGAGGAGTAACAATGAAAAAAGTAATCGTAGCAGATCAGGCCGCATGTGTTAACTGTTTGACATGTGAACTAGCATGTTCAACCGCATTTTACAAGGAACCTGTTTCAGAATTGTCATGTGTTAAAATTACCACAAAAGATGATGGCAGTTTAAAAACATTGGTATGTGTACAATGTGGTAAATGTGCAAAAGTATGTGAAGCCGGTGCAATCACAAAAAATGCCAAAGGCGTCTTTATGATTAGTAAAAAACTATGTGTAAACTGCGGTAAATGTGTCGAAGCATGTCCATTCGGAGTGCTGGTTAAATCAGAAGACCGGGATGTTCCATCAAAATGTATTTCATGTGGAATCTGTGTTGAAGCATGTCCACAGAACGTATTGGCGATCAAAGAAGCCTAAGTCGTCTTTAAAAATTTATCACTTAAAAACTGCCCCTGTTCGAACGGGTTTCGAACGGGGGCGGTTTTTTTGTTATGATAATGAATTTTGGATAGGCGTACTGGAAACTCCGTACCGATCAATTATTAATCTGTTGTTTGCTGCGGAATCGGACACTGATAAGAAATTAAAAATTTCTTATCAGTCGTGGGCAGTCGCCAACTACAAGCCTGCTTGTGATTGGCTCGTTGCCTCCACGCAGGCTATCGCCATGTCCGCTCCGATGCAAACAACATGATGTAATAATTGTCGGTACTACTTAATTAGCAAATTAAAAATCAATCCGCTTAGCAATATAATCAACGACCTCAGCAATAGGAACCCGAACCTGGTCCATGGTATCGCGGTCTCTTAGGGTGACACATTCGTCTTCCAGGGTGTCAAAATCTACAGTGACGCAGAACGGTGTGCCGATTTCGTCCTGGCGGCGGTAACGCTTGCCAATGCTACCCGCTTCATCATATTCAATCATAAAGTGTTTAGACAACAGGGTGAAAAGTTCTCCGGCCTTGTCGCTTAACTTTTTAGACAGTGGTAAAACTGCGGCCTTGTATGCCGAAAGGAAGGGATGAATCCGCATCACATTTCGTTCTTCAACTTTGTCACCATTGGTAATGGTTTCTTTTTCCATGGCATTGCAAAGGAAGGCCAGAAAAACCCGGTCGGCACCTAAGGAGGGCTCGATACAATACGGGATATATTTTTCGTTGGTAACCGGGTCGGTATATTTCATGTCTTTCCCGGAGTGATTCTGGTGCTGGGTTAAGTCGAAATCGGTACGGTCAGCAATCCCCCAAAGCTCGCCCCAGCCAAAAGGAAAGCGGAATTCCACATCGGTGGTGGCATTACTGTAATGGGATAGTTCTTCCTGATCATGATCCCGGAAACGGATATTTTCGTCCTTCATACCCAGGTCGAACAGCCATTTTTTACAGAAAGCTTTCCAGTAGTCAAACCATTCCAAATCCGTGCCAGGGGCGCAGAAAAATTCCAGTTCCATTTGTTCAAATTCCCGGATTCGGAAAATGAAGTTCCCCGGCGTAATCTCATTACGAAAGGATTTACCGACCTGGGCAATCCCAAATGGTATTTTTTTACGGGTGGTGCGCTGAACATTTTTAAAATTGACAAAAATACCCTGGGCAGTTTCTGGCCGCAGGAAGATTTCGCTGGCGGTATCTTCATTGACACCCTGAAAGGTTTTAAACATCAGATTAAACTGGCGGATATCGGTAAAATCCATTTTTCCACATTCGGGACAGGCAATCTGATGTTCCTCGATAAAAGCCTTCATCTCGTCATTTGACCAGGCATCGACGATCACATCTTCGCCTTTTTCAAAGTAGTAATCGGCAATCAGCTTATCGGCCCGGAAGCGCGACTGACAGGCTTTGCAATCCATCAACGGATCGTTAAAGCCACCCACGTGTCCGGAGGCGACCCAGGTTTTAGGGTTCATTAGGATAGCGGCATCCAGACCCACATTAAAAGGTGATTCCTGAACGAATTTTTTCCACCAGGCCTTTTTAACATTATTTTTCATTTCAACGCCGAGTGGGCCGTAATCCCAACTGTTGGCAAGACCATCATAAATTTCTGAACCGGGGAAGACAATTCCCCTCATTTTTGCGAGACTGACAATTTCAGCCATTGTAAATTCTGACATTTTTTCCTCCTGCTTAATTAAATTTTTAGTATCTAAACTAAAAAAACCGCCCCTTGCATTAAAACAAGGGACGGTATAACCGCGGTTCCACCCAAGTTGCTTGCCACTGCTGGCAAACCACCTTACTCTTATAACGATTTTCACGTCAACCACTTAATCGAAAGCAGTGGTTGCAGCTCAAAAAGTGCCACTCATAGGGTTTGATTACAGATCTTACACCATCATCTGCTCGCTTTTAAACCATTGGCCCTCTGATTATTCTTTTCTCAATGCCTTTGCTATTAAGTTAAGTACTTCTTAATAAATCCTAAACTAAGATGAAGAATATCAAAAAGACAAGCTGCTGTCAAGTTTAATTTTTAGCGGTCAAGTTTTAATTTCGATTCGGACAACATTGAAATGGGTTACAACGATAAACCAGGGTAACGATAATGTGCGTTTTGCCTCGATTTAAATAAATAATTCATAAAAAAAATGAAAAAAAAGATTCTCATTATGTAAACTTAGTGTTAAAATGTCGTTAACAAATGATTAAGGAAAAAGAAAAGCAAGAAAAGATAGTTATCCTGGTGAATCAAGAAAACGAAAAGATTAGGCCCACTATGGTCTAATCTTTAATTATGAAGGGCGACAATTTGGTTAATCCCAATTTTTTGAGGGTCGTCTAGTTTCTTCCTTGGCTGGAGTACTATCTTAATTTTTGATGTTTTTTGGAGGAAAAAATGACGTTAGAAATGCTGATTGGTCTCTTTGGAGGCTTGGGGTTATTCGTTTTTGGAATGCACATGATGAGCGACGGATTAAAAACGGTTGCTGGCACAAAGATGAAAAAACTTCTGGAAGTATTAACCAACAATAAGATTAAAGCCATCCTGGTTGGGACGGTTGTAACGATGATTGTCCAAAGTTCCAGTACCACCACGGTGATGGTGGTCGGCTTTGTTAACGCCGCCCTGATGACCTTGACCCAGGCAGCAGGAGTTATTTTAGGAGCTAATATTGGAACCACCGTCACGGCCCAGTTGATCGCGTTTAATGTCACTGAGTTGGCACCGATTTTTATTGGTATTGGTGCAATGATGGCTCTATTTAGCACCAAGAAAAAGAATAAAGATCTGGGGAGTATTATTCTTGGTTTTGGGATTCTTTTTTATGGGATTGCGGCCATGTCAACAGCCATGAAACCGCTTAGAGAAAGTGAAGAATTTATTTACCTGCTCTCAACCTATGGAACAAATCCACTGCTTGGTGTGCTGATTGGAACCCTGATTACCGCTGTGATTCAAAGCAGTAGTGCTTCTATCGGTTTGCTCCAGGCGCTGGCCCTTTCTGGGGTTTTTGTCAGTATTGGGGGAACTGGAGCAATCCAGATTTGTTTACCGATTCTTATTGGTACTAATATTGGTACCTGCGTCACGGCATTGCTTTCCTGTATCGGAACCTCCACAGCAGCAAAAAAAGCAGCTTTTATCCATCTTTTTGTCAATATTTTTGGTGCTGTCTGGGTGATGATCTTATTAACCATCATGAATAATTTAGTGGCTGTCAATCCGGTTTATGAATTCATCGTTACTATTTCAGGCTCATTGATTAACGGTGGCGGTGATATGGTGCCCAATGTGGCCCGTCAAATCGCGATGGCGCACACCCTTTTTAATGTTGCAAATACGATTGTATTACTCCCGATCATCGGCTATTTTGTTAGCTTTCTGGACCGCGTCTACCCGGAGAAAGAGGAAGACAAGGGGTTGCAGTTGGATGACCGGTTGTTTAATAATCCTTCCATTGCTTTGGGACAGGTGGTCAGAGAAACGAATCGACTGGCAAAAATGAGTTTTAAAAATTTCAGAGTCGCCTGCGAATCGATCATGGATGGCAATGAAAAGCTGGTTGAAAAAATTGTTAAGCGGGAAGAACGCATTGATGAATTTCAACAGGGAATTGTCGAATATTCCGTTAAATTGTCCAATGAAAACATGTCAGAAGAAGAGAATGAACGCCTGGCCTTCATCCTTAAAGGAAGCCATGATTTAGAAAGAATTGGTGATCATGCCATGAACATTGGTGAATTGGCAGAAATGCGGGCCACCAATAAGATCGTCTTTAGTGATATTGCCAATCAAGAAGTGTTAAATTTAATCAGTTTAACTACCAATACGCTTCGGGATATGGTAGAATTAATGGAAACAGAAGAGACAGATCTGTGTTATAAGATTCTTGATGAAGAAGAAGAAATAGACGAAATGACTGAAAAATTAAAAGATGATCATATTCGCCGTCTTAATGAAGGAATCTGTAATCCTTATGCTGGCGTCATATTTCTGGACTTGTTAACAAATATCGAACGGGTTGGCGATCATGCCTCAAATATAGCCCATGGGATACTGGGATTGAAGCTTCATCAGGGGCTCATTTCCCAGCGCGAGTTTGACAGCGAAACAAAGGTTGAACACGCTTAGAATTAAAACGGATAAAGGGTGGACTTGACACCGGTAAGCACAGCTAAACCGCGGTTATTACAAGTTTTAAAGCTTTAAGGAATGGATAATTTTCATTGACAGTTGGTCGTAGATGGAGTAATGTTATAACAACATAATATTGGCATACTTATTGAAAAGTAAGGGCGCAAAACTATAGGGTCTAAATACAGTGTTATATGACAGCCAGTTGCAAAAAAGTAATCACAAAATGTGATGACATTTAAAAGCAACGGCAGAGTCGTTGCTTTTTTGTTTGAATGGTTTAGGCATATCGTTTAGTGAGTACTTTATTTTGAGATCAGTAGTTGAGATTACCCGGAAATTAAAAACACTTAAATGAGTTGCGTCGCATTAAAGTAGTGATATATAATAAAAAATAAATACGGTTATATCAGTCCGTTGGATTGTGATATAATGCTCGAACACTTTATTGTGCTCGAGTTAGCTCCAAGACAATTATGTTTTGGAGAAGAATTAATTTAACGAAGGGAGGTAGACAATGAATTTAGAGTTTCAATCGGCAACAAAGCCGACACTCAATGGGGTTCGGGGGATTAGTATAAATGCTGAGAACGCGTCAACCCAACACACAAAAGGCCAGGAAAGAAGTGCCCAGTTTAGAGATCTGCTTAATCAGTCAAAACAGGAAATCAAGCAGGCGGATCGTCAATTGGAGAAAACACGGGAAAATCGCAAAGCATCAGAGTCAACGGCACAAAGTAATCAACGGGAAAAAGAACAGTCGTTGTCAGATGGCGTTTCAGATGATCGTGAAGTTCGATCTGACGAGAGTCCATCTGGAAAAGTAGAGGAACTCAAGGATGAGGGAAGTCAGGTAAACGATTTGATACCAACACTTGATCCGTCTTTACTGATTGGTATACAAAATGTTCAAGGTGACAAAAAGACAGCCGTAACGGGTCTTGGCCTGAACTTAGGGCAAGAAGAAACGACGCCAGCAGATCTTATCAGTCAAGAACAAGTGATTCCGATAATCGACAGCAGTAAGAAAGCGCAAGATGTATCTGTTTTAAAAGGTGTTGCTGAGTTAGAGCAAATGGGAAATATTAAGGTTTTGTCACAAAACTCCGACAAAGTAGAAAATCAGGAAACCGAAGACCTTTTAGAGGTGTTAAGCGGGACCAAACCGGAGGAGGAAGTAACAAAAGAAGTGAGTAGTAAAGTTGATTTTTCAAAACAACCCGTAGGTAAAACAAACCTAAACGATGACACAAAACAGCAGACTGCTCAAGGTATTGAACCAATGGAAGAGAATCAAATTGCGACAGAAAAAGCAGCTACCGTTGTCAACGGAAAGGCCGATTCTGATTTAGCAAAAGAGACGGGTTTGGGACAAACAAAAACAGTGGATGTTCAGAAAAGCGCAATCAACCAGACCGAAAACCAGAATCCCGGTGAACGCGGCGTTCAGGATCTTAGTTCAATGGGCGTCAGCTCAAATAAAGGACCTGAAGTTGGGCATAGTGCCAAGGTAGAGGTCGCGCAACAGGTCGAGCAGAAGATTATCCAGAATTTCGAACCAGCTAAACCAATGACATTACAGATGACACTGTCTCCGGATAACTTGGGTGATATTGATATTAAGCTGAGTTATAATCAGGGGAAACTCATTATTGACATTATGGCAGCAAGCAGCGAAACCCAAAAACTATTGGGAAATCAAATCAATCAATTGGTGCGTGGCTTAGCTCTGCAAAATGTCCAGGTGGAAACGGTCCACTTGAATACACCAGTGGAAGCGACTGAAAATGGTGAAAGCATGGGTTCTCTTTTAAATGATGGCTCACAGTTTTCACAGCAGCAAAACAATGCACCCTTAAAAGAACAATTTTTAAGCAAAGGAACCATTCAAAATAATCCTTTTAGTAATGGTGCTCAAGACAGCAATGATGAACTGATTAGTCTAGCCCAGAATCTTCAGTACAATGGACAGCGAAGGATTAATTACTTAGTATAAAATGAGTATAAGGAAGGAAAAATCATGGCAATCGATGGAATTAACAATTATTTAAGTACGTCAGCAACAGCAGCAACAACGACAGCTGCGCAAACTAAAAAAGCGGGCACATCTCTGGATATGGATGACTTTTTAAAACTGATGGTCGCTCAGCTTCAGAATCAGGATATGAACAACACCGCCGATACATCCCAATATACCGCCCAGATGGCACAGTTTTCGATGGTTCAGGCATTAACGGAGCTTAATGAGATGACCAAAACGACGTATTCGATGAGTTTGATTGGCAAAGATGTTACGCTGGCGGAAAATGCTGCGGACGGTTCACTTCATGTTGTTGCAGGGACGGTACAAGGTGTTAATTTATATGATGGTGAAGCACAAGTTATTGTCAATGGTGTTTCATATCCAGTCAGCAGCATCATGGAAGTTGCTCAGGCAAAATAGAAGATTTAACAGCTTGATTTAACGGCCTGTTAATAAAGAGGTGATAAAATGGCAGACACAATCACTGGCAATTATTATCGCTTAAATGACGCAATAATTCGCCAGGCAGAAAAAATAAAAGATACCAGTCAGCAACAAGTGGTCAATGATTCGCAAAAAAGCGAAACCAGTTTCAAGGATCTGCTCGATTTGCAGATTAAGAACACCGTCACATTTACCAAACATGCCAGTATCAGAAAAGAACAGCGCAACATTGCAGTGACACAAACTGATCTGGAAAAATTGGGCGATGCCTGTGACAAAGCCCAGGAAAAAGGGATTGAGAATGCGCTAATTATGATGGATAACTCAGCATTTATTGTAAATGCAGTGGACAAGCGGGTTATCACCGTCATGGACAAAAACGAAATGAAAAATAAACTATTCAATGATATTGATGGTGCTGTATTTATATAGTTGGACCTCGATGAGGAAACTATGAAGCTTTGACCGACAGATAAGCTTCAAACGGCACAGAAAGGATTACAAATGATCAGATCTTTATACTCAGGAATTTCAGGGATGGCTGCCCATCAAACCAAGCTAAACGTTATTGGTAATAATATTGCCAATGTTAATACTTATGGTTTCAAAGCCAGCCGCGTCGTCTTTAGCGATGTATTATATCAAAATTTATCAACCGCTACTGGAGCAACTGCCACCACTGGAGGTACAAATGCCAGTCAGTTGGGTTACGGCGCGAAGGTTGGTAGTATTGACATGCTTAATAGCATTTCATCCGGAGCATCTACTGGCCGAGCATTGGATGTCTATATTGCCGGCGAAGGTTATTTGGTTGTGCAACCGACGGTTGGCGCCAACCGTTATACTCGGGTTGGTAATTTAAAATTTGATGCCGAAGGTAATCTGACCGATGGCTCTGGTAGCAAAGTTATGGGAATCGGCCTGGATGCTGATGGTAACCCTGTTTTAAACCCCAATGGTACATTAGGGATTGAAGAACTGCAGGCAATTAATGTTGACCCGGCAGAACTGGAAAAATACACTGGTATTACCATTGGTAAGTCCGGTGAGATCACTGGAATTAAAGCCGGCGATCCGGAATTCACAAAAGCAGCTGGAATTAGCTGGTTAAACGGGATAACGCTTCCGGTGGATTCCAATTATACTGGAGATGTACAATTGGCAGTTGGTGATATGGTAGGCTTTGATCCAGATCCAGCAACGACTCTAGAAATTGCGGCCCTCACAATTGCACCAACGGCAAATATTTTAGGTTCTTTGACATTGACAAAAACTGGAGATGTATACTCATTGGCGGGTGGTCTTACTGATAAAGATGCTGTTGAACTTGATAGTCCAGCCGGGTCTGGAAATTATGGAACAGCAACAGTGTCTTCATCAGGCATTCTGACATTTGCAAATCTGCCGGGACTTAAAATCGATACAACAAAGTTAGTGTCAACAGATGCGGACTTAGCAAGTGGTGTGACTATTGGTGATATTGCCCAAGATGGCTATACTTCAGTGGTTGCAGCCGTTAAAAACCAGGGTGGTGTAACAGAGTACCTAAAAACGCCTGACACTTATACTTTTGATCCTGCGGATCCAAGTGTTGCTTTGACAAATCCATTAACAGGTGGATCACTTACGTTGGCGGTAGATGGGGCACAATTTGATACTATTTTTAATACCGATGGGGTTTTAGCGAACACCACCATCGGTAAAGTGGAAACTGGCAGTGACAAACCCGTTACCTTAGGTTACCTGGCCCTTGCAAAATTTGCCAACACCGACGGATTGCTTCAAGATGGCAACGGCTATTTCATGGAATCCGCCAACTCCGGCGAACCGATTGCTGCAAAAGCCGGCACCAACGGCACTGGCGGGACTGAGTCAGCGAACTTGGAAATGTCAAATGTCGATTTGTCTCAGGAATTTACCGACATGATTGTCGCCCAACGTGGTTTCCAGGCAAACTCCAGAATTATCACGGTTTCTGATTCTATTTTGGAAGAATTGATTAATTTAAAACGATAGTTTAAATACTAATTGTTCACCCGAAGGAGAAAACTCCTTCGGGTAGAACTTTTTATCCTGGTCAGTCACCAAATGGGTGTTCCACCCATTTGGTGACTGACTGCTGACTGACAGAATAAATTTAAAAAGTTCTGATCAGTTGAAAACCAATTAATAAAAACTATATTTTAAGGTGGAAATATGATAGAATTGACAAGATTGAACAAACAAAAGAATGAAAAATTTCTGCTGAATTGTGAGATCATTGAAATCATTGAAGAAAAACCGGATACAACCATTCGATTGATGAACGGTAAACACTACGTGGTTACAGAGAGTTCAGCGCAAGTCCTTTCAAAGATCATTGCCTATAAACGAAGTATTTTTAGTCGTTAACCACTAAATTCTGACAGGAAGTATATATTTATGGAAATTACAACAATCATTGCCTATGTCTTAGTCGTCTTCACCATGTTTTTTGGGATGACATTTGGAGCATCTGGGTTTAATATTGGTGCACTTGGCAACTTTATTAACGTTCAGAGTATTTTCATCACGGTTGGTGGAACATTCTTTGTTTTGCTGGCCGCATTTCCCATCAAATCTTTTACGCATATCCCAAAACATTTAAAGATGATTCTTTTTAAAAACAAACAAGACCCAGCCGAATACGTCGAAATTTTGACGGAGCTTTCTAAAGAGGCCAGGCGGAAAGGATTGTTGGCACTCGAAGCCAAAGCCGCTGATATTCAGGACGAGTTTTTAAAGGAAAGTGTCTTGCGGATTGTTGATGCCATTGAGCCGGACAAGTTACGGTCCTGGTTCGACCAGAAATTGGATTATATTTCGGCGAGAAACGATGAAGAACGAAAACTTTATGATATGGGCGCTGCCCTGGGACCGGCCTTTGGGATGATTGGTACGCTGATCGGTTTGATTAATATGTTAAAAAATATGAGTTTTGAAGGCGGCGCCAGTACCTTGGGCTCCGATATGTCGGTGGCACTGATTACCACCCTCTATGGCTCAATTCTTGCCAAAACCTTGTTTATGCCGATATCGAATAAGCTTGAAATAGCCCAGGAACGTGACCTGCTTATTAAAGAACTGGTGATTGAAGGGGTGGTCGCGATAAAAGAAGGCGAGAATCCTAAATATATTCAGGATAAACTGATGAACTTCTTAACCGAGGCCGAGATCAAAAAAGCAAATGGAGAAGAACCAACAAAGGGCGGAAAAGCAAAAGGTGGAAAAGCAAAAGCTAAAAAAGGAAAAGATGTTGAAAGCTAAAAATAGGGGTATATAATATGGCAAAGCGTAGTAAAAATAAAAAACCGGTCAATAAAGACGCCTGGCTGAATACCTATGCAGATATGATCACCCTGATTTTAGTTTTTTTCATTCTGCTTTTTTCCATGTCAACAATCGATGTCGAAAAGTACAAAAAACTGGTTGAAATCTTCAATCCGGCGGCCGTTTTTGAAACAACCGGAAGTGCCGCCGAGTCAGATGCGGCGACGTCACCCAATGAAGATATTACCGTGGAAGAGATTGTTGATCTGGAAGATCTGTACCAATATTTGAGTCAATATACCAAAGAAAATGGCTTAGAAGATGCCGTCAGCATCGAAAAGCATGACAAAGCGGTTGCAATTAAGTTTATGTCATCGATCTTCTTTGAGCCGGATAGTGCCCGGATAAAAGCGGGCGGCCAGCAAATTTTAGCGGATATCGGTCTGGCTTTTAGGGCCGTGGAACCGACTGTTAGGTCGATTCGGATTGATGGTCACACAGCCCAGGCCGATTCGCCGGTGGATGATCGCGATTTATCCAGTGATCGTGCCAATGAGGTTCTTCGTTTTTTTCAAAATGGTTATATCAGTGATCCCTCAAAATTGTTGTCAGTAGGATTTGGCCAGTATCGGCCAGTCGCACCAAATGATACAGAAGAAAACAGAGCTAAGAATCGTCGGGTTGAAATTATTATTTCTGAAACTGATGATTTCTTCAGTGATATTGCGGAAGGAAACGATACCGCAGTAGTTGTACAATAAAAGAGTAATAAAAGACAATAACGAGGAGAACAAACATGGCAGAAATTCTTTCGCAAAGTCAAATTGATAGCCTTTTAAGCAGCCTAATCAGCGGTAAAGACGAACCGGAAGCGCCAAGCACCAGTTCGGGTAAAAAGGTTAAAGACTATGATTTTAGAAGACCCAAGCTTTTCACAAGAGAGCAGCTTAAACATCTTTTTGGTATCTATGAAAATTATGCCAGGCTGGTGTCTTCTCATATAACAGGAGTTCTGCAAACTTATAGTTTAGTAGAAATTATTGAAGTGGAAGAACAGCAGTACTATGAATTTAATAATGCGCTTCCTGATTCGGTATTGATGGGCCTCATCGATTTTGATATAAAAGACAGTGAAGATGAAGAAGATCTGGTCATTATGGACCTTTCCAAGGACGTCGGTTTTAGTTGTTTTGACCGACTATTGGGTGGCTCGGGAAAGCCGCTAAAGGAAGACCGCGAATTTACTGAAATAGAAATCGGCGTAATGGAATATTTTTATCGCGGGATGATTAACCTGATGAAAAATGTCTGGTTTGATTATCTGGAGATTGCTCCAAGACTGATGAAAATTGAAACCAATTCGCGGATTTTACAGGGCGTTGGGGCTGATGAGAATGTGGTTATCATTGTCATGAGCATCAAGGTAAATGAAACACAGGGGAAAATAAATATTTGTATTCCGGCAACGACCTTGGATATGCTCTTCAAAAAGAAGATGTCTCAGACCAAGAAAAATATAAAAAGAGGAGATCATCTGGCAGAGGAAAAAAGACGACTAAATATTATCAATGAAATTAGAAAAACTGAATTGGAAATTAAAGGTGTATTAGGTGATACCGAAGTTATCTCCCAGGATATTTACGAACTGGAAGTGGGCGATATAATTAAGCTAAACAAACCGGCAAATTCCCTGGTGGATGTTGTTGTCAATGACGAGGTCTGGTTTAGAGGCGAAATGGGCGATTACAAGAAAAAAAGAGCAATACAGATAAAAGAGCTTAATGAGAGAGGAAGTGAACTATTCATATGACAGACGTAGTAGAGAATCCAGAAGCACTGTCCAGCATGGAAATTGATGTCATCGGTGAAGTGATGAACATTAGTATGGGGACAGCGGCAACTGCGATGTCCACCATATTAAATACTAAAGTAAACATTACCACCCCAAGAATTGAAACAATCGGCGTAGACGCCTTTGAGTTCGCTTACCTTGAACCGGTAATTGGTGTATTAATCAATTATGTCGAAGGCATTGAGGGTGCCAATGTCCTGTTGCTCCAAGAGTCAGACATGAAAAAGATCTTGTCGCAGCTATTTGACATGGAAACCAGCGATGATATCGAGTTTGATGAGATCAGCAAGAGTGCGATTGGCGAAATCATGAACCAGATGATGGGGGCAGCGGCTGGGGCCCTGGCATCATTTTTGGGAAAGGTGGTCAACATTTCACCACCAATCCTTCTGGATACTACCAATAAGTCCAGTATTCGCGAGTTGTTTTCGCTCAAGGGTGAAAACCTGGTCAGCATAAAGTTTAACTTAAGCATTGAAGGACTGGTTGAGAGTGAATTTATTAGCGCCATGGAACCGAATCTTGCCCGGGAGATTGTATCCATGTCCATGGGTGCAAGCGGTATGGGTGATGAGGAAGAAGAAGCACCTCCACCTCCACCGGTTCAGCCCCCACCCGTTCAGCAGGCGCCGGTTCAACCGGAAGCGGCATATCAGCCACCGCCCCAAGCACCCCAAGCACCCCAAGCAGAACCAACCCGGGTGGTTAGAAATGACCCGCCACCGGCAGCCTATGCGCCGCCGCAGCAACCGGTACAGGTAAACCCTTACGAGTATCGTCAGTTAGGGGTCGATCATAACGTCAACATACCCGGAGATAATTTGGATTTGCTGATGTCTGTCCCCATCCAGATTACGGTTGAACTCGGTAAAACCAGAAAAAAAATAAAAGACATTGCCGAATTAACCCTGGGAAACATCATTGAGCTGGATCGACAGGCCGGAGATCAGGTGGATGTTATCGCCAACGGACGATTAATCGCCCGAGGGGATGTGGTGGTTGTGGATGACAACTATAGTGTTAAAATAACCGAGATCATAAAAGTCAGAGAAAATCCAGACCCCCAAAATAGCTAAGAATTATAAAGACAAAAATAAATGAGAAGAATGGATAAAAGGAGAACAAAATGAGTAAAATTTTAATTGTAGACGATGCGGCCTTTATGCGGATGATGATCAAGGACAGTTTAAAAAAAGGTGGCTTTAGTGATTTTATTGAAGCAGAAAATGGCGAAATCGCACTGGCGGAGTATAAGGAAAACCGTCCCGATCTGGTGCTTTTAGATATCACCATGCCAGTGATGGATGGAATCCAGGCGCTCCAGGCCATTAAGGGTTATGAACCACAATCAAAAGTGATTATGTGTTCAGCCATGGGTCAGGAAGGAATGGTTGTTGAAGCGATTAAAAATGGCGCCCTTGATTTCATTGTTAAGCCATTTAAGGCAGACCGTCTGATCCAAACCGTTAAAAGCGCCCTTGGCGAGTAATAAAAAGCAGGTCCAAGGTGTTTACCAGTGATGCATTTTCGATTTTTCTGGCACTATTGGGGACCGTGGGTGTCATTGTTTTAACCTATTATGGCAGTCGATGGTATGTTGAGCGCTTTATCAAAAGACCGGGATCATTGTCCGGCGGCCACCATATTCAGGTAATTGAAAGACTGATTGTCGGGAAAAGCGGTTCAATTATCATCATTGACGTGCAGGGCGTCCAGTACCTGGTTGGGGTAACTGAACAACAGATCCAAATTTTATCACAACTGGATCAACCAATTTCATTTCAAAAAAAGCAGGAACTATCGAAAGAGAGCTTTTTGAGTATGGTCAAATCATTTTCTCAAAAGGAAAAACAGAATGAATAAAAAAGTTATGACACATAATAAAAACAGCAACAGCATTTTAAAAAAAGCATCGATCATCATGCCGATGCTGGTCATTTTGTTTTTTCTGACGGCGGCAACAGCCCATGGCGCAGAACTGACGGTAGAAGGTTTTTTAGCCGGAGAAAGTTCGGATACGGTAAAAATTATCGTCTTAATGACCTTGATTGCGATTGTACCGACCCTGCTACTAATGATGACATGCTTTGGCAGAATTATTATTGTCTTATCATTTTTGAGAAATGCCCTAGGTACCCAGCAAACACCACCCAATCAGATCCTGGTGGGATTAGCTTTGGCAATTACATTTTTTGTGATGTCACCGGTATTAACTGAAATTAACACGGTTGCATTGCAGCCCTATAATGCCGGAACCATCGACTCCCAGCAATTCCTCGATCAAGCAGTTGATCCCATTAAAGAATGGATGCTAAAGCAAACCACCGCAATGGATGTCGATTTGTTTAAAAGTTTATCGGTTCAGGCGGGTCAGCAGGGCATTGAAAATCTGGCACCCCAGGAACTACCGCTGACCATTGTCATTCCAGCCTTTATCATCAGTGAGCTGAAGCGGGCTTTTCTGATTGGTTTTTTAATCTTTATTCCATTCTTACTCATCGATATGATTGTTTCAAGTGTGCTGATGTCGATGGGGATGATGATGCTCCCGCCGGTTATGATTTCCCTGCCATTTAAGATCATGTTATTTGTAGTGGTGGATGGATGGGGTCTATTGGTAAAAACCTTGATCATGACCTATAATTAAGTAGAAGGGAACAGCATATGGGTATTGGCGATTTAATTGGAGTTTTTAGAGATGCAGTATTTACCGGGATGAAGGTCGCAGGGCCAATCCTTTTAATTAGTATGTTAGTGGGGCTGGTGATCTCAATTATTCAAGCCGCCACCTCAATCAACGAACAAACCATGACCTTTGTGCCCAAACTGATCATCACAGCCCTGCTGATGGTTATTACAGGGGGATGGATGTTGCAGCAGATGATGGATCTGTTCTTTCGGATATTTGAACTCATTGCGACAAAGATCTAATGCGTAGATCAAAATTCATGGATCAAATGGATGAATCTAAACGATGGTGCTAAAATATCCGGAGATAGTAGAAAAAATAAGCATGGGTGATAAAGATGACCTTTGACATGAATCAGTATCTGATTTTTCTTTTAGCCAGCTGCCGGACAGCGGGAGTTATTTTTTTTAATCCCATCTTTGGCAGACGAGGGGTTCCCACTATTCTGAAGGTGGGATTATCGCTGGCGCTTGCCCTATTTGCCGTTTTTGAGTTTAGTGCCGTCCAAGTGATCAACTATTCCGCGATCGAATTTATCGGGGCGATGCTTCAGGGATTTATCATTGGGATGGTCATAGGCTTTATCATGCAGATGTTTCTATCAGTATTCCAGATGGGTGGAGAGCACATCGATATGCAAATGGGTTTGAGTATGGCTTCGATGTATGATCCCTCCACCCAGGCAAACGTCACCGTCACCGGAAATTTATTGACAGCCATGTATGTCCTGATCTTTTTTGTCTCAAACGCTCACCTGGCATTATTTTCGGTGGTGATCCAATCATTTCAGGTGATTCCGCTAGGCTTAGGCAATATCAGTGACCGGGTCGGCGTCTATATCATTGAGCTGATGTATTATATTTTTATCTACGCCATCCAGGTAGCTATTCCGATTATTGTCACCGAGCTCATTTCTGAATTTGCTGTCGGCATTTTAATGCGACTGGTACCCAATATCAATGTCTTCGTTATCAATATTCAAATTAAGGTGATGATTGGTTTAATTGTAATTTTTACCTTGATACCGGCGTTAGCAAATTTTATGACCCGAATGAATTTGCTGATGATGGAAAAGATCACTCAGGTATTAACTTTTTTTATTTGATTTATAACTTTCTCATAACGTAATTATAGTGTTCTTAGATCGTCTTTTATACGATTTTTGGATAATCTACCGATGCATAATCAAAACCTAATCGGAGAAAAAAATGGCAGGATCAGAAAAAACAGAAAAGGCGACCCCAAAAAAAAGAAAAGACGAACGAAAAAAGGGTAATACCTTTCAAAGCATAGACGTTGTCAGTGTGGTGTTGCTGTTTATGGCATTTTTTATGCTTAACCTGATGGTGCCGTTCATTTACCAACAGCTGAAAAAGAACTATCACGGGCAAATGGATAAGGTAGCAAGCATGGATACCCTAACCGTAACCAGTGTCGGCCAGCTTTTTAGGGAGGCAGCCTTGGTATATTTTGTTTCGGTACTACCGGTAGCGGTTGTAATTATGATCATCGCCATTATTATGTCAGGAGTGCAGACTGGCTTTCTGGTAGCTGCTGATGGATTAAAACCTAAATTTAATCGGATCAATCCCTTATCCGGTATCAAAAGAATGGTATCAATACGATCAGTCGTTGAACTGCTTAAATCGATGGCCAAGGTGGCCTTAATCATTGGGGTTATTTACACCACGATTTTAAGCATTATTCCGATGACACCCGATATGTTGGCTACAAAATTGGACGCGAATCTGATATTTATGAACGATCAGATTATCTCGATGGTGCAAACCGTCTGTCTGATTTTTTCAGTGGTGGCAATTCTCGACTACGCCTACCAGCGCTATGATTATGAAAAAAAATTAAAAATGACCAAACAGGAAGTTAAGGACGAGTATAAGCAAACCGAAGGAAATCCTGAAATTAAAGGCAAGATCAGACAAAAACAACGTGAAATGAGTATGAGCCGGATGATGCAAATGGTGCCTCAGGCCGATGTGATCGTCAGAAACCCGACCCATTACGCAGTCGCTTTAAAATATGATATGGATCATGATGTCGCCCCGTTAGTACTCGCCAAGGGCAAAGACCATATCGCGATGAGAATTGTCAGCGTCGCAGCAGAAAACAAGATCCTGATTAAGGAGAACAAGGCACTAGCTAGAGGTCTTTATGAATCTGTCGAGATCAATGACTATATACCCGCTGAACTCTACAAAGCTGTGGCAGAATTAATGGCATGGGTTTACAGCCATAAAAAGAAGGAAAATGTCAAATGAAAATTATCCAAAACCTTGTTGTTGTCTTTGTCATTCTGACAATTGCTCTAATTATTATCCCGTTACCACCGTTTATTCTGGACTTCATGTTTATTTTAAATATAGCCATATCACTCATTATCCTGTTAACCACCATGTATATCAAAGGGCCTCTGGATTTTTCCATCTTTCCATCAATGCTCTTGATTACTACCTTGTTAAGGCTGGCCTTGAATATTTCTTCAACCCGTCTGATTCTTTCAAATGGTGGGAAAGCCGGGGCCGTCATTGAAACCTTTGGTTCCTTTGTTCTGGGTGGTAATGCTGTCGTTGGGTTTGTTGTCTTTATTATCATCGTTATTGTACAGTTTATTGTTATCACTAAGGGCGCCGAACGAATTTCAGAAGTTTCCGCCCGATTCACCCTGGATGCGATGCCGGGAAAGCAAATGTCCATTGATGCCGATCTGAGTTCCGGTGCAATTACCGATATTGAGGCCAAGGAAAGACGGCTAAAAATTCAAACCGAAGCTGAGTTCTATGGTTCCATGGATGGGGCCACCAAGTTGGTAAAAGGTGATGCGGTCGCATCAATGATCATTGCCGTTATTAATCTTGTCGGCGGAATGATAATTGGGATGCTGCAGGGCGGCATGGCCCTTGCAGAGGTCGTTTCAGTCTATACGATTGCTACCGTCGGGGATGGTCTGGTCAGTCAGGTACCGGGATTGATGATTTCTGTTGCCACCGCGATGATTGTTACACGGGCAGCGTCCGAAAACAACCTGAATGTGGATGTCAAAAACCAGTTTTTATCGCAACCCCAGGTTTTAGTCATTGCCGGTATTGTTATCGCTTCAATGGCACTTATTCCCGGAGCGCCGGCATTCCAGATTTTGTCTTTGGCAGTACTGCTCAGCGGGTTTGGCTTATTACTGATTCGTCGCTCCAACGTCAAAGTGGTAGTGGATGAAGCCGAACAAATGACCCAATTGGTCCAGGAAGAAAGCAGTGAAGTTGACTTCTACCGAAACATCGACAACGTTTACAATGTTATTGGCGTTGAGCCAATTGAAATGGAATTTGGTTATTCGCTATTGCCGATGGTCGATGAAGGCAGCTCTGGTAATTTTATCGACCGTATTGTTATTTTTAGAAAACAATTTGCTGTTGACATGGGGGTGGTAATTCCGACTGTTCGGTTAAGAGATAATGGACTTATCAACCCCAATCAGTATATAATAAAAATTAAAGGGGAAGAGATTGCCAAAGGTGAAGTACTGGTAGGCTATTATCTGGCCCTTGACCCGTCAAACACCAGTGAGCCCATTGACGGGATCGAAACCATTGAGCCGGCCTATGGCATCAAGGGGAAATGGATCACCGAGAATGAAAAGGAATTGGCTGAAGTTTATGGCTATACGGTTATTGATGCCCTGTCTGTTATTGTGACCCATATGTCAGAAGTGATTAAAAAGCACATGCATGAGCTGTTAAGTCGGCAGGATATCAACACCTTGCTGGAAAATGTATCAAAGTCAAATCCGGCCATTGTTGACGATGTTATCCCAAATATTATTTCGATTGCCGACTTCCAAAAGATACTCATAAATCTCTTAAATGAAGGGATTCCCATCAGAGACTTGGAAAGTATCTTAGAAACCCTGGGTGATCATGGCATGAATATTAAAGACACCGACATGCTCACTGAGTATGTCAGGCAGAAGCTCAAACGAACCATTACCAGAAAATACACCGATGGCAATAGCATCAAGGTCATTGCTCTGGATCAGGAAATAGAGAACATTATCCTTAATTCGGCTAAGAAAAATGAACACGGCACCTACCTTGCTATTGATCCCCAGGTGGTGCAGACCATTGTCGAGAAGGTAACCGAGCAAATCGAAAAGCTAAAAGAAATTATTGACCATTCGATTATTCTCACCTCCCCCATCGTGCGTATTTATTTTAAGCGATTAATAGAACAATTTCTGGCAGATTTAACCGTCCTTTCTTTTAATGAAATAGATACAAATATTCAGATTCAAGTGATCGGAATGATAAAGCTGGAAAATTAATCTACGCAAATCCTTTGAAGTATAAGGAGTGTCAAAATGAATGTTGCAGAAAAAAATAACGAAGATAAGAGCTTAGAAACGAAGCCAGACAAACAACCAAGAGAAAAAACGCTGGAGGAAAAGAAGACTGAAGAAAAGATCATGGTGCTCTGGCAATTATATAAAGAACAGCGGACAACCGAGGTTCGTAATGAAATTGTGCTGCAATATACTGGTCTGGTCAAGAAAATTGTGTTACGGTTTAAGGGAAGTTACAATAATTTTGGACAACTGGACGATATGGTCAATCAGGGGATGATTGTGTTAATTGACGCGGTAGAGAAGTTCAATCCGGATTTGGGCAATAAATTTGAAACCTTTGCGACGCTAAAGATAAGAGGTTCAGTTGTCGATTTTATGCGAAAACAGGACTGGGTGCCGCGGAGCCAACGGAGTCTTTCCAAGGTGCTAGAAGAAACCTACGGTGAATTATATGCTTCACTGGAAAGAGAGCCTTCAGAAGCAGAAATTGCCGCAAAAATGGGAATCTCCGAGGCAAACCTGCAAAAGATCTTACAGCAGCGGCACAACGCCATTGTCCTTTCCTATGAAGAGGCGATTAATGAAAAAATGATGGAGGTATCCCCGCTGATAACGGAAGAGAAATCCGACGATTCACCAGAATCACGAATGCTCTATAATGAACTAAAAGAAAAGCTGGGGGAAGCGGTCGATCAGTTAAAAGAAAAAGAGCGGCTGGTGGTATCGCTTTACTACTATGAAAACCTAAAATTAAAAGAAATTGCTGAGGTGCTGGGGGTGACCGAGTCAAGGGTGTCGCAGATCCATTCCCAGGCCATGATTAAAATGAGAAATCGCTTAAAAAACTATTAACAGGAGGTGTTACCATGGATAGAGGATCATACGCAGCAGCAGCTGGCATGTTCTCCGGACAAAAAGCAATCAATGTATTGGCTAACAATGTGGCAAATGTCACCACGGCAGGCTATAAAAGTCAATCCACAGTCCAGTCAACCTTTGCCGAATATATGATTTCACGAATGAGTACAAACCCAAGAATCGCTGAGGCCGAAATTGGAGCGGGCGCTTACATTACGGTTAATGATGGGCAATTCACCGATTTTACCCAGGGTATTTTTGAAACAACCAATCGCACCGTGGATATGGCCATTCAGGGACAGGGCTTCTATGTGATTCAAAACGCTAATTTTGGCCAGGTGCTCACCCGTAATGGCCAGTTTGAACTGGATGCGCAAGGCTTTTTAACCTTGCCGGGGGTGGGCCAGGTGCTCAACAATGGTGGGCAACCGATTCAACTGACGGGTAGCGAATTTACCGTCAATCCCAACGGTACTATCATTCAAAATGGCGCTCAGGTAGCCGTTCTGAATATTTCAACAGTCGCAAATGGGGATGAACTCACCCAGGTTGGTGAGGGTTACTTTCAAGCCGAAAACGGCTTTCAGCCAGCGCAAGCAGGAAGTTTCAGTCTACTGCAGGGAATTCTTGAAAAATCCAACGTTAATATGACCGATCAAATGAGTGACATGATTGCCAGGCAAAACAATTTTACCTCATGTACCCAGATGCTTAAGATCTTTGATAAAATCAGTGAAATTGCGTCGAATACCATCGGTAGAGTCGGATAATTAAAAAAGAAGGAGTACGATTATGATAAGAGGATTTTACGCTTCAAAACTTGGTATGATCGCGCAACAGAATAATCTTAATACCATTGCTAACAATGTGGCTAATATTAATACCGTTGGATTTAAACCTCAGAATACGGCATTCTCGGCATTATTATACGAAAATATTGATGGTGGCGGCGGCGTTGAAATCAGCACCGGTCATGGTGTTAAGGTTCAAAAAATCGGTATCGATTTTACCCAGGGGTTTCTTAAACCAACCGGACGAACCCTGGATTGTGCCATTGAAGGGCCGGGATTTTTTGCCATACAAAACAGAGAAACCAATACCACAACATACACCAGAGATGGGGTATTTCACATCAGTGTTGAAGGTGAACAAAATTTTTTAGTTGATGCCAGAGGAAACTACGTCCTGGGACAGGACGGAAACACCATCAATATTACCGATGGCTTTGATGCCACGACCCTGGGGGTTTTTGCTTTTGATAATCCCTATGGTCTGACCTTATTAGGAAACAATCAATTCGCAGTATCGGATTTATCGGGTCAGCCTGAGGCGGATGCGCAAAGTACCATAAGAACCGGCTATCTGGAATCATCAGCTACCGATTCGGCCACGGAAATGGTTAAAATGCTGGAATCAAACCGGGCTTTTTCGTTTAATTCCAGAATTGTTCAATCTACCGATGAAATGGAAAAGACAGTCAACCAGTTAAGATAGACATTGTTTAGAGTGGACGTGTGAGTTAAGAAAATGTTTATGGAAAAGGGGATGGATTATGAGTGAGGAGAATGCAAAAACAGAAAATGTAAACTTGATTGAGGTCAGTATCAGTGACGATAAAAGACAAGGCTTCATCAAGCTGGAAAAGCAGGAAGAAGGTAACACCGTTTTTACAAAAGAAGCGTTACTTACGGCCCTGGCGGAAAAACAAATTGAGCATGGCATCATCGACAGTGCGGTACAAAAACTGGCTCAACGGCCAATTTTTAATATTCGCATTAAAGTAGCAGAAGCGACGGCTCCTGTTGATGGCAAAGATGGCGTCGTTAAGCTGTTCGTGAAAAAAGATGCCGATTATAAACCGGAATACAGTGAAGACGAAACGGTTGATTATAAGAATCTTGACTATTTCCAGATGGCCCAAAAAGGTCAGGTTCTTTGCGAGATCGAAAAAGAAACAGCGGGAATAGCGGGGAAGGATCTTTATGGACAGCCAATTCCTGCCTACAAAGGCCGAAAGCCGCAGGTGCCAGCCGGAAAGAACACCAGTTTGAACGAAGATGAATCAAAGCTGATGGCCGACTGTGATGGCATTATAAAATTTGTTAGCACAATCAATATTGATGAAATGATGCATATCCGCAGCAATATCGATTTTTCAACCGGAAATATCAATTTTCCTGGCGACGTTACCATTGATGGCGATGTCAGCAGCGGGTTTAGCGTTAAAGCCGGGGGAAACCTGATTATAAAAGGCGTGGTAGAAGATGCGGTCATCGAATCAGCCGGAAATCTGGTAATCGCCAAAGGGATTTATGGTGGAACGGCTGGCGAAGTGACGGCCGGAAAAGACCTCCGTTGTAATTACATTGAAAATGCCAGTTTAAATGTAAAAGGTGATATCACCGTGGACTACATCATCGACGGAAAAATAACCTGCGATGGTAATATTCACCTGTCCGGATCAAAGGAACTCGTAATCGGGGGAGAAATAAAGCTTCGGGGAGAGCTTGTGGCCAGAAACATTGGAAACGAACGGGAATATCCCACGGTGATTCGTATCCTGGGAGAAAAAGCCGTTGATCAGGCTGAACTCGACCGATTAGAACTAAAAAAAGAAGAAGCAAAACTGCAACTCGAAGAAAATAAAGCAAAAGAAGCGCAGATCAATGGATTGCTTTTGACACAGGAAAAGAACAGTATTTTAAGCCGCAATCATAAAAGTCCTGGAATGGAGCAAGTCAAAACCCTGAAAAAACAAATTGACAGACAGTTTATGCTACTTAAAAAAGAACTCAAAGAAATTGAGAACGCCATTGGCTATGTGAAGAATCAGGGGATTGTCAATTATTTTGGTTCCGTATCAGTAAAACGAAAACTGTATCAGGGAACTCGGATCTACTTTGGTGATATGCTCTTTTCATTTGAAGTTGACAGTTTGGAACATTGCAAAATTTATTGGGATCAGGATGATATTGTCAACGGGATGATGTGATGTTAAGAAACTAGATTAGTTAGAAAGAGGTAAAAATTTGTTCGAGAACTACGATGAACTAAATGAAATGCAAATTGATATGCTCCGGGAAATTGGGAATATCGGAGCTGGGAATGCAGCGACCGCCTTAGCCACCATCTTAGATGAAAAAGTAGATATGAGTGTTCCCAGTGTACGCATCACCGGTTTTGATGAAGCAGTTGAAAACTTGGGTGGGGCAGAAACCATGACCGTGGCGGTGCTGGTCAATTTTAGCGGTGATGCCCATGGTATGATCATGTTTTTACTGAACGTGGAAGACGCTAAGAGCATCATGGATATTTTAGTTGGCGAAGATGAAAGTGATGAAGAACTGAGTGAAATGAAAATTTCAGGGATCAAAGAAATCGGTAATATTTTGGCATCATCCTATGTCAATGCGATTTCAGCATTAACCGGACTAACCATTGAAGTCTCCGTTCCTTATGTCGCCATCGATATGGTTGGTGCTCTGATGAGTGTGCCAATTATTGAGTTTGGGGCAATTGGTGACAAACTGATGTTTATTGAAGAAAACTTCCTGGGTGAAACCAACGATTTAAAAAGTAATATGATCATGTTTGCCGAAATCAATACCTTAAAAACGATTATGCAAAAACTTGGACTCGAAATATGAGCAAGTCGATTGTAATTGGAATATCAGATTATAAATTAGCGAAGGGCCCGGAGGTACTCGTCACCTACGCTTTGGGTTCCTGTGTGGGAGTATGCTTATACGACAAGGTTTCAAAAGTTGGGGGATTGTCGCATATTATGCTGCCGGACAGCACTAATTTTTCAAATAAAGATATAAATCGCAAAAAATTTGCGGATACCGCTATTGTTGATCTGGTTGATGAAATGAAGCGAGCCGGATGCGGCAATAACCGCATTGTAGCAAAAATTGCTGGCGGCGCCCAGATGTTTGCGGTTCAGCCGGGCAGTAAGCTGGGTGCCATCGGTGAACGCAATATAATCTGCGTCAAGCAGGTGTTAAACCAGCTTCGGATTCCCATTCTGGCAGAAGATACCGGACTGAATTTTGGACGAACCCAATATTTTGATCTGGCAACCGGCATCATGAAAATCCAGTCACTCAATCGGAAAATTGAAGAGTTCTGATCTTTAAACCGTGTCCGTTGCTGAGCATTTCATGCCCAGCTTTTTTATTAAATTGAATTAAGGTTTAAAAGTCGTTTATTCGGGTAGAAAAAGAACAAGAATTTTACTAATGAGATGAATAAATTAGGGTGTACCTTTTTAAACGTTTCAAGTATAATGGTAACAACGAAAACTTTAAAAAAATATTTAAAGAGGAGATTTATAATGGCAGAGAATGTTGTAGATAATTATAATCTGGAAGAAGATACCCAGCACGGTAGATTTCTAACCTTTTCATTAGAGGAAGAAGTATTTGGCATTGAAATAAAATATGTTACTGAAATCATTGGGATGCAGTCGATTACCAAAGTCCCGGAAGTGCCAACCTATATCAAGGGAATCATCAATCTGCGTGGAAAGATTATTCCGGTTCTTGACGTAAGACTACAGTTTGGTAAAGAACCCGTGGATTATAACGACCGCACCTGTATTGTGGTCATTGACATTGAAGCAGTCTCTGTGGGACTGATTGTCGACAACGTAGAGGAAGTCTTAACCATCGACGACGAAGAAATTGCACCACCACCATCAAACAAAACCGGTTTTGAAAATCGTTTTATGAAAGGGATTGGCAAGGCCGGCGGTAAGGTTCAATTGCTTTTGGACTGCGAACGGTTGTTAAAAAATGAAGAAATAGAAGTGATTGAAGAATTACTTGAAGAAAAATAGTAAGGGGAGCCGTGATGAGACTTAAGCAGAGAATTAAGGTGCTGATCGTAGACGATTCCCTGGTCTTTCGTGAGTCTCTATCAAGGGAAATATCGAAAGATCCCGACATTGAAGTCGTCGGAACAGCAACTGACCCCTATATGGCCAGAGATTTGATTATCAAATTAAAGCCTGACGTATTGACCCTGGATGTTGAAATGCCGAAGATGAATGGCATCGAATTTTTAAAAAAACTGATGCCCCAATACCCTTTGCCGGTTATTGTGGTCAGTTCGGTTTCTAAGAATGTCCTGGACGCCCTTGATGCCGGTGCCGTAGAATTTGTTACCAAGCCCAATGTTTCAAGGCCGGGTGGCATGGCTTCGTTTGTCAATGAGTTAATCATCAAAATTAAAATTGCCTCCACGGCTAAGGTTGGCAACCGTAAAAGTGATTATACCCCCAGCCATCCCATTGCCAATCAGGGGATTGACACCCAAAGCAGAATCATAGCTATCGGCGCCTCAACCGGCGGAACCGACGCTATTCATACTGTTATCTCCGGGTTGCCCAGGGATATGCCCCCGATTATTATTGTTCAGCATATGCCGCCGGTGTTTACCAAGCTCTATGCCGAACGGTTAAATAATACCTGCGAGCTGGAAGTTAAAGAAGCAGCGGACGGAGATGATTTAAGACCAGGTCGGGTTTTAATTGCCCCCGGCAGCTACCAGATGCGGCTGGCTAAAAGAGGACCCGGTTATAGTGTTAAGTGTACCCAGGAAGAAAAGGTTAGCGGCCATTGCCCATCGGTTGACGTTCTTTTCGATTCTGTGGCTGATGTGGCTGGAAAACAGTCGCTTGGCGTCATTCTTACCGGCATGGGCCGGGATGGTGCTAACGGTCTGCTTAAGATGCATAAAAAGGGTGCCTACACCATTGGCCAGGATGAAAAATCCTCGATTGTTTATGGCATGCCAATGGTTGCCTACAACATCGGCGCCGTGGACAAACAATTGTCCCTGGAGCGCATCGCCGACGAAATCATCCGGTTCTTATCAAAATAGTTTTATCACTAGACACGGGCGGGTACTACCCGCCCCTACGAATAGAAACAAACCAACGCAATAAACACTAACGTAATGCATTAGCCCGTAGGGGCGATTATCAATCGCCCGCATGCGAAATGTAACAAAATAATTTACAGGAACCTAACGAATTAGCCGGTAGGGGCAAGGGTCTGACCCCTAGGTCATTATCAATCGCTTGGAAAATCGCTAGTCCCCCAATAATCCAGACATCACCACAGATGATGCTTGGATTATTTGTATATCTTCCCCCCCTTCCCCCCAATTATTTTCTATCTTTTTCTAAAGTATTCCTTTATAATGACGATATGTATAACAAGAGATAAAATAAAGATTAATCAGCAAAAATAAATAAACGTATTGTATAATAAAGAAGGAGGTTTAGTCATGAAAATTTTATCAAGCAATAATCTCGCAGTTCAATCCAAAACAGGTCAGGATACAGCAGCAGAATCGAGCCGTCGTCTGGATTCGCAGAAAAAAGACATCGGCAAGAATAAACAAGACAGCAGCAGTATTTCAAACAGCCGTAGTGCGTCCTTTGAAGACAATCGCGTATCTACCGCCAAATCAGCGATCCTATACGATGTTACCGTCAAAGAATCAAGTCGTTTGGGTGAATTAAAAGAAGCCGTTAAAAACGGAACCTATCACGTACCAACCGATGCGTTGGTTGATGCGCTTCTAAAATAAGAAAATATAAAATTCTCGAGGAGGCTTAACTATGCCTGAAACAATAAAATATAAACAAACTTTAGATAGTTTTTATGACTATCTTTTCGGGGTTATTAAGCTTCATCGTGATACCATACCCAAGCTTAAAGATGAGCTGATGCTGATTCAGAGTAACAGCATCGATGAGCTAAGTGATAACCTCAATCACCAGCAGATCTTTCTGTATCAGATTAAGAACTTTGATCAGGATGTTGCCGATTATATGGAAAAATTGGGCGTTAGTGGTAAAAACATTAGTGAAGTAATCGGTCATTTTCCCAAAGAAGAGCAAGAACGATTTGCAAAACTGCTGACAGAATTTAAAGAAGTCGCTAAAGAAATAGAGTTTTATAAAGATAAATGTCAGACTCTTCTGCAAACAAAATTGCATATGGTCAACAAGAATATTGCGCAATTTGAAGCAAAACAGGAAAAAACAACCTATGGAGAAGATGGCAAAGAAGAGGGTGGTGTCAAACTTCCCAGTGCTTTTGAAAAGAGTGTTTAGTATATGTGCTCGGGGGTCAGATCCTCCTAAATCGTATAATGTAGGGGCGATTATCAATCGCCCGGGGGTCAGACCCTCGCCCGCAAACAGGGATCAGAGTAAAAGGAGAAAATAATGGCTGCAACATTTGTATCATATAATATCGCCAGCAGAGCCATGGAGGCCAGTCAGGCAAGTATCAACGTTGTTGGGAACAACATTTCCAACATTAAAACAGAAGGCTATACCAGACAACGGGTGGATGTTGTCTCCGTAACAAATAGTGGCATGGTTCAAAAATACGCTAATCCACAAATTTCTTCCGGGTTGGGCGCAAAAGCCACCGGAACAACCCAACTCAGAGATCCGTATATCGATGCCCGGTACCGTAACCAGAATTCAGAAAATAGTCGCTACGAAACCATGGTCAAAGGGCTTACCAATTTAGAAGATGTCTTTGATGAAGCGTCAGCGCAAGCCCTGATGGGAGAGTTTTCCAGCTTTGTTCTAGATCTCAATAGTTTGGCACAAACGCCAGGCACCTCGGATATTGCTCAGGTTGTGCGTTCGGCAGCAGAAAAAATAACTCAAATGATGAACATGTATGCCAATCAGCTTGACGAGATTCGAACCGAGCAGACTGAAAACCTTGAAGTAACGGTCGACAGCGAATTTAATACCTTTGTTAAGAATATCGCGGCATTAAATGAACAGATTCAACGGGAAGAAATCTACGGCAACACCCCCAACGAGCTCTACGATCAGCGTAACCTGCTTATTGATAAATTATCGGGAATTGCGAATATCAAAGTCAGCATGACGCCAGCCGATGTGATCTCGGAAAATCTTTCCATCCCTCATTATCGCATTACCATGGAAAATCCGAGCGGCGGCGAACCGATTATGATTGTCGATAATGGCAAATATGGTGAGATGAGTCTGGATGCAAAAACAGACCCCCTCAATGTTAAATTATCAGTGGTAGACACAAAAGGTAACCTAAGGGATGATGCCAACGATTTGATTAGTGATGGTAAGCTTTATGGCTATTTGAGTATTATAAATGGTAAAGGCACCTTTGCAAGTGCGACTGAAAATAGTGCCAAAGGCATTTATTATTATAACGAGAAAATAAACATCATGGCAAAACAGTTTGCCGAAGAGTTTAATTCAATAAACAGTGATATTTTTGTAGAAGACACGACGGATCTGGTAAACGGTTATAAACTAAATACGGAACCGTTAAATCTTTTTACCGATGATTCCGGATCGACAACAGCGAACTTAACAGCCCGAAATATTCAGGTATCAACAGAATGGTTAAAAAACCCGTCCTACATTAACACGACCAAAAAACCATTTATTGAGGGTCTGCCTGCGACGACTGATTATAAGTCAACGCCAACAGAACCGGATAATGTTCTGCGAATGATTAAGCGAATGAGTGATCAGATTGATTTTAAAGATAGTATGGGAAGTACCATCTTAACAGGAACTTTTAACGAATACATGACCAGCGTGGTTAGCGAAGTGGGAACCGATGTAGAGCTGTATACCAACTTCTCTAAAACGGCCACGAATGTATTCCAGACCATCTCAGACTCCAGGGATTCAGTTTCAGGGGTGTCTTTAAATGAAGAGGGGATTAACCTCTCGGCTTTCCAGAAGGTCTATAATGCCGCCATGCGCTATTTTAACGTGTTGGATGAAAACCTTGATAACGTCATTAACAAGATGGGCGTATAAATGTCCGGTTGGATTTACCATATATACCGTATATAACGGAAGGGAAGTGAAGAAATGAGAATTACCTATCGCATGATGACCTCAAGATATTCAAATAATTTAAATAATTTATCGGTAGATTTGGACAAACTGAATACCCAGGTGGCCACTGGCAGAAAATATGCCAGAACATCTGAGGATGTATCCTCGGCCGTTCGGGGCTATCAAATAAGGCGGAACCTATCCAAGGTAGAAGGTTATCAGGATAACATAAAACATGCTGATGCCTTTTTAACGAACTCGGAGAGTACTGTAGGTCAGATTGAGTCTTCGCTGGCTGAAGCGACAGATAAGATTTTGCAGGGGATGAACGGCACCCAAAGCGAAAATACGCGAAAGATTATTGCTACGGAACTTCGTACCATTCAAAGTCAGTTATTGGAAACTCTTAATACCAGTACATCGGGTGTGTATCTTTTCGGAGGAAGTAATAGCGAAAAACCGTTTGTAGTTGTGAATGATAAACTTCAATATAATGGCACAAATTTGGATGATTTGAATGAAGGAACGCCAGCAGAGATTGAATTATTAGAATCTTTAAAGAAAGACTCTTTGTACGTCGATATTGGTTTAGGTGTATCATTCGACCAAACCTCAGGTGAAGTGGAACGAAATAGCGTGTTTAATTATTCAGTTCCAGGGATTAATTTTGTCGGAAATGGAATAAATTCGACTACGGTTTCGGGAGAAGATGTTTCAAACAATCTTTATGATTTGCTAGGTAGAATTGCCACAGAGTTCGAAAAACCGGAAGGTGATTATTCATTTGATACAGTAGATAGCCTTTATGGTTTATACCAGTCAAATAGTCAAAAAACCTTTCAGACGACAACAGAAATTGGTGCAAAAACTCAGTATCTGGAGTTTATGACCAACCGTTATGAAACGCAGAATTTTAATCTGGAAAAACGACAGACTCAAGTTGAAGGCGTCGATGCAGCCTATACCTACATTGCTTTCCAAAGTCAGAAGGTAGCGTATTCAGCGGCACTTCAAATGGGGCAAAGTGTGGTTCAACAGTCTGTATTTGACTACATGAGATAATATTATAAATGATGTAATAAATAAAATCAAAGCATTTTTGGAATGTGTTAGTCATCAGAATAGCTTTAGTAAGGAGGAAAAATGGAACCGTTAATCACCATCGAAACAGTACCCATAAAACTGGAATTTGTTGAGAAAGAAACGCTGGCACTTTCATCGGTGCAGGCTGTTAATGCAAGTAATAATGTTAGTCAGCAGCAAGTCGTCAAACGTGAACCAATCAAAATTGTAGTGGGCGATTCATTTGTACCTAGTTCAACCTATAACTGGGATAATCCGACCTACACAGCGACTGCAAAAATAGGCGATGATGGAAAGTTAAAACTAAACATCCAAATGGAGGATGGAGATTCAAGAGCGATCCGGTTTACCCAGGCGAACCGAAGCATTAACTCCATGGCAAACAAGGTTAATAATAAAGATCGTGAAGATTCAGGTAGTATGCAATTAAGCATTCCGATGAGTGCCCTTCCTGGTGGCATGCCGGCGGCAGATAATTTAAAAACTGAGTTTTTACCGCCTGATCTTGAGATGGTTGTAACCCAACGAGCCGAGGTCATTATTAAATATGTTGGTGGCCCAATCTATGTTCCGCCCAGTGCTGATCCAAGCTACAGCCCGCCGATTGGTTTTGAACAAAAGGCTGAGCCATCAACAGGCATACAGTTGAACCAAAAAGCGTGAATATAAAATTAAGTTCTCTGAATTGTCATGATATTAAATCAGATGATTGAGAGAACTTTTTATTTAGCAAAAAAGTTGAAATAATGCTAAAGAAAAAAAGATGAAGGACGATATTAATAACAAGAGATTAAAAAGAGTATTAATCTTAATCTCTTGGCGATACGGCTATTGGTATCAGATTATGTTAGATTTAGAATAGGGAAAAATTAGTAGAAGAAATAAAAAATAATACTAAAAAAACCTAAAGTAAAATCAGAATAAGACGATATTAATAACAAGAGCGAACAAGCTTTAATAATTTGGCAGGCCTTGCGTACGAAGGAAAGCCTAACAAAATTCCCAGGTCGAGGGTTTCGATCAATAAAAAACGGAGGAAAATACAATGAGAATCAATCATAACATCGCAGCACTTAACACTTATAACAAGTTATCTGCAAACACGGCGGCTACTTCTAAGTCATTAGAAAAATTATCTTCAGGTTTAAAAATCAACCGAGCAGGCGATAACGCCGCAGGTTTGGCAATTTCAGAAAAAATGCGTGGTCAGATTTCTGGTTTAAACACAGCTTCAACAAATGCAAATGATGGTATTTCACTAATCCAAACTGCTGAAGGTGCATTAAACGAAACACATTCCATTCTTCAAAGAATGAGAGAACTGGCAGTACAATCTTCAAATGATACTAACACCGATGCAGATCGTGGTGAAATTCAAAAAGAAATCAACCAGTTAACAAAAGAAATCGATCGTATTTCAAGTGATACTGAGTTTAATACTCAAAAACTGTTGAATGGTGACAAAGCGATTAAAACAACTACTACAGTTGCCGGTATTACCAATGAAGACCAAGTAAGCGTTGAAGCGGGTGTTGCTGGAGGAACTTACAATGTTGTGGCAACTGTCACAGCAGCAACTGGTGCTGCTGGTGCTATCGCATCTGGATCTGCTTTTTCAGGTACTGTCGCTGCATTATTTAATACTTCAGATTTAGCTGTGGGCTCTTATAATATTACGATTGATAATACAGCAAAAACTGCTACATTGACTGATGTTGATGGTCGATTAATTGAATCAATAGATACAACCGGTACTTCAAAAGTCATTGGTGGAATCAATATCAGTGGAGCTGTAGCTGAGGCAAAAGATGGTGCATTATCTTTTAATATCACTGCTGCAAAACAAGAAACCATCACAGTTAAAAATGCTGCAGGAACTGAAGTCAAGGGGATTAACATTGAACTTGACTATGATGCTGCGACTGCATCGGGTTCTGTTGTTGTCGATGCAAGCAATGTCTTGACATTCCAGATTGGTGCAAATACTGGGCAATCGACTACCTTAGGAATTGATAACATGAGCGCAACAGAACTTGGTATTAACAATCTTGACTTAACCAAACAATCAACTGCAAACAGTGCAATTAAAACAATTGATGAGGCAATTGCAAATGTTTCTTCTCAAAGAGCTAAGCTTGGGGCTGTCCAGAATCGTTTGGAACACACCATCAACAACCTGGGTACATCTGCTGAAAACTTAACCTCTGCAGAATCTCGTATCCGCGACGTTGATATGGCTAAAGAAATGATGGAATTCACCAAGAACAATATCCTTTCTCAGGCTGCTCAATCAATGCTTGCACAAGCAAATCAACAACCACAGAGCGTATTACAGTTATTACAATAATAACTATCAAAATAAAAACCGCCGTAAGGCGGTTTTTTTATTGCAAAAAATATGAGCATCCTTTACAAAATATAAATAAACACGTATACTAAAAGAAAGAATTTGACGTAAACCACTCATAGTATTGATTGAAATTAATCGGGGGTTATCTAAAGAATTAGTTCAATTTGTCGATAACTAATGAGAACATCCATAAACAAACAGAATAAAAATAGATTAGGATTGGTGAATCATGAAAATAGTATTTAGCCAGGAGAGCTTTGAAACTGAAAATCGGATCGAAAATATTGATGGTATTTTTAGTTTGATTGATGATAAATTGCATGATTATAATCAAGAATTTGATTTTTTTGAAATCGATGGGATACAAGTCAATGATAATTTTAAGAAGTATTTCGCAGATAACATGGAATCAATTCAGGAGGTAGTTGTGAAAGTAAAGGATGATAAGAGAATGGTTAATGATATAGTCATTTCTACGGATGATTATATTCTAAATGCTAAAACACGCTTGAAATCCCTATCGGAGGAGTTTTATCAAAGCCCTCAAAGCAAATCATGGACAGATTTGGCTGATTTGTTTGAAGGGTTACAGTGGATGTTGGAAACAGTGATAAAAATAGACCGCATCAGTAATCTAGAAACAATCATAACGAATCATGAAGTCTGGAATGAATATGTACAGAACATAACTGGTCTGAATACAATTATTCTAGAGCTGAGTCATGCAATGCAAAATCATGATCATATTCTGATTGGTGATTTGTTACAATATGAAGTTCTGTCGCTATTTGAAAACGCCGAGCATAATTTACAGCTTTTAATGGCACCGGGAGGAAATCATCATGCTAGCTGATAATATTGTTTTAATGAAAAAACAATATCCGGAGATTTACGAAGCTGTTAAGAATTGGGAAGAAAGTAGTAATCAAGCTAGTTTTTCAGTCGAGAAAGCCGCTGATGGTAATCAAACTTTAAAATATTTTACGGGCGAACAGTCACTGTTTGTTCACAGTAAATACAATCCGCTTCGCGAGGCCACATCAATCATCGACAAACTTGTTGGTGATGAAGCAATGACGCCTGAAACTCATGTGATTTTTTATGGTCTGGGTCTGGGTTATCACATTGATGAATTTACGAAGCGCTTCAGTGATATCAGCTTCTCTATCTTCGAGCCATCAATTGAAGTTGTCACTGCTTATTTGGATCAGAAACCATTCAAAAAACTGCCACTCAAAAATATGGTTACTTTTCGTTGTGATAATAATGTTGCAGCGCTTTATAATGCTCTCGTTCAATCAGGAGATAAACACTTTGTGATCTGTGTACTTCCTGTTTATTCTAAAATATTTATTTCAGAATATGAAACTTTTTTATCTGATTATATGCAGTTGGTAAAAAACCAACGAAGTGCGTTAAGCGTTAATTATGCATTTAAAAAACGGTGGATTATCAATAGTGTGAATAATTTTAAAACAGTTTTAACAACTCCGAATATTTTAACAGATAACAGGGGTCAATTTCGAGATAAAACGGCAATTTTAGTCTCTGCTGGGCCCTCGTTGGATTACGAAATTGAGAATCTTAAGAATATTAAAAGCAATCATTTGGCATTTATTTTCTCTGTAGGAACAAGCATCAATACGTTAATTCATCATGGTATTTATCCCGATGTGATGACTACTTACGATCCCACAGAAAACAATAGATTGGTATTTAACAATATTAATGAACGCGGTATTAATAACATTCCAATGATTTTCGGATCGAGTGTGGCATATGAAGTATTAGCCGATTATAAAGGACCTAAGTTGCATACTATCACAACACAAGATTCGGTATCAGATTACTTTCTAAAAAGAGTGGACAAAGAAGAAATAGAAAAAGTTACGGATGCATCGTCGATCGCGGTTGTAACGTTTGAATTGCTAGTAAAATTAGGCTTTAAGCGCATTATTTTAGTTGGCCAGAATTTATCATATACCAATCGTAAGGTATATGCAAGCGGTGTTACACATCGTTCAAATGAGGTTGATACTGAACGTTTTGAATTGTGTTCTGTTGAAAATGTGAACGGCGAGCTTGTTGAAACGTCCGAACATATGCTGCAGATGAAAAAGCAGCTAGAAATGTCCATTGAAAATTTTAATGTAGAAGTTTTTAATACAACGGTTGATGGTGCAAGCATTGTAGGGGCAAAATATTTACGACTAAGCAAACTGATTCAAGAAACTTTAACCGAAAAAATTATGGATGGAAATGAATTTAGTCTAGAGTTTCAGGAACATTATAATAAAATTTATTTAATTCAGCAGTTACAGGATTTTAAGATAGCATTTCAGCTTTACCTAAATCAATTGACAAACACTAAAAGGATTATCGAAGATCTTAAAAAAATTACTGATGTTAAAAGAATTGACACATTAATCAGTCAATTGGAAGTTTCAATAAAAGAACTGGAGAGCAATGATTTCTTCAGTTGTATTGCACAACCTATCAATCGTGTTGAATATGCTATTTTAGTGAATAAGGCCAACGGTATCAAAAATGAAAAAAATGTCATGATTAAAAATAAAAAAATCACGAAACCTACTGAGATTTTCATCAATCATTTACTTCAGGATATGGAATTGAATCGAGGCATCGTCACTGTTTTAGATAATACGATCAAAAATTATACAAAGGTGAGCGAATGAAGAAGATTCTAGTAACAGGAGCAGATGGTTTTATCGGGAGTCATCTGGTTGAAGAACTTGTAAAAAGTGGTCATAAGGTCAGAGCTTTTGTGTTTTATAACTCGTTTAATACTTGGGGATGGCTGGATACCTTACCCAATAATATTTTAAATGAAATTGAGGTTATGACAGGTGATATCCGCGATCCAAATGGTGTACGCATTGCCATGAGAGGGATTGATGAAGTTTATCATCTGGCGGCACTGATAGCGATTCCTTTTTCTTATCATTCTCCAGACACATATGTGGATACGAATATTAAAGGAACACTAAACATATTGCAGGCTGCGAGAGACCTGGATACCTCAAGAATTTTAGTAACGTCCACCTCTGAAGTTTATGGAACCGCTCAATATGTTCCCATTGATGAAAAGCACCCTTTTCAGGGACAGTCCCCTTATTCGGCTACAAAAATCGGTGCGGATCGTCTGGCAGAATCGTTTTATCGGAGCTTTAGTACACCAGTTACAATCGTTAGACCATTTAATACCTATGGTCCACGGCAATCGGCCAGAGCGGTTATTCCAACGATTATTACCCAGCTTTTATCAGGCAAAGAAGAAATCAAACTTGGTTTATTGTCACCAACCCGTGATTTTAATTATGTAAAAGACACGGTAAATGGTTTTCTTGAAATTGCCAAAAGAGATAAAACCATTGGAGAAGAGATCAATATTGCGACCCAACGGGAAATTACTATTGGTGAATTGGCAAGAGAGTTGATAAGGCAAATTAATCCTAAGGCTAGAATTGTCTGTGAAGAAGAACGTCTTCGCCCCGAAAAGAGTGAGGTTAGTCGATTGCTAGGTTCCAATGAAAAGATTATGCATTTGACTGATTGGAGGCCGGTATATTCTCTTGAAGAAGGGTTAAATGAAACCATTGGTTTTTTCCGGAAAAATATGGGTAAATATAAAGCAGATATTTATAATCTTTGAAAGGCACTACTTATTATTTAAAATGTAACACAAGAAGTAGTAAAGGATTTACTAATGGAAATTAAAGATTTTCTGATTGATGAAAACAGATCTTTGCTGGAAGCCATGTCTCAACTGGAAAATGCCGCAAGAAAAGTGCTATTTGTGACAAAAAAAGGACAATTTGTCGCAGCACTAACAGATGGCGATGTTCGTCGCTGGATTCTTAAAAAAGGAAGCTTGGACGCAAAAGTTAAAGAGCTGGCAAATTACAAGCCCAAGTATTTACATGAAAGTGAAAAGAATAAAGCGAAGGATTATATAAAACAAAATTTTATTGAAGGGGTTCCGATTGTAGATGAGGATCACAACATTATTTCTATTATAATTTGGAATGATGAAAAAGTTGAGAAAAAAAGTACACTCAATATACCAGTAGTGATCATGGCTGGAGGTTTGGGAACACGACTGTATCCCTATACCAAAATTCTTCCCAAACCCCTCATTCCCATTGGTGAAATCCCCATTGCTGAACACATCATCAATCGCTTTGTGGAAAATGGATGCAGTGAGTTCTATCTTATTCTTAATCATAAAAAGAATATGATAAAAGCGTATTTTAATGATCTGGAGAAAGCATATCAGCTCAATTATATTGATGAAAAAAAACTTCTGGGTACAGGCGGTGGCCTGAGCCTATTAAAAGGAAAAATAACTTCGACTTTTATTTTATCCAATTGTGACATTCTCATTGATGAAGACTATCAGAAAATAATGACATTCCATCAAAAACAGGGCAACTTTATTACGATGATCTGTTCTATGAAACGAATACGAATACCTTATGGTGTGGTGGAAATCAATGAAACGGGAGAGATTGATGAGATGAAAGAAAAACCAGAGATCTCTATATTTGTCAATACCGGTATGTATGTGGTTGATGGCCGGGTTGTTGTCGAAATTGAAGCGGATAAAGAAATGGGTTTTCCGGATATTATTGAGAAGTATCGCAATCAGGGAGAAAAAATTGGGGTCTTTCCTATTAGTGAGAATGCCTGGTTGGATATGGGACAATTAGATGAACTAGAAATTATGCGAAAAAGGTTGGAAAAGGATGAGTAAAAAGTTACTTTTGATTGGTGGAGGGGGACACTGCAAAACAGTAATTGAGGCGGTTGAATCTAGAAATGATTATGAAGATATTGGGATTATTGATGTTTCTGAGAATGTCGGAAAACAAATTCTAGATTGTAAGATTATAGGCACCGATCGAGAGCTGAAACATTTTTTTTATGAAGGTTTTAAGGATGCTTTTATTAGTTTGGGCAGTATTGGAAATCCAAATAAGCGAATAAGCTTATATAAACAGATTAAAAGTTTGGGTTTTTATCTACCAGTAATTAGCCATTTTTCGGCAAATATCAGTCAGTATGCGAGTGTTTCTGAAGGCAGTTTTGCTGGTAAAAATGTGATCATCAATGCAGACACGACAATTGGAAAGTGTGTTATTCTAAACACTGGCTGTATCATTGAACATGACTGCGGCATTGCTGATTTTGCGCACATAGCTCCTGGTTCTATCATCAGTGGGAATGTTACTATTGGGGAAAAGACACATATAGGCGCTGGTAGTGTCATACGTCAAAATACCATCATAGGAGATCAAACAATCATCGGAATGGGCAGTGTAGTGGTGAACAATGTTGAGGAAAACTGCGTTGCATTTGGAAATCCTTGTCGAAAGGTGGATAATAATTGAGTGTCTATATTATAGCAGAAGCGGGAGTAAATCACAATGGTCAGTTTGAGTTGGCAAAAAAAATGATACAGATAGCAAAAGTATCAGGAGTCGATGCCATAAAGTTTCAAACCTTTTGCGCTGAAAAACTGGTAATTGCCAAATCTCCAAAAGCAGAATATCAGGAAAAGTCGACTGGGAAAGATGAAAATCAATTAGAAATGCTGAAAAAACTGGAATTGTCAAAAAATGATTTTATTGAGTTGAAAAATTGTTGTGATAAATTTGGCATAGAATTTTTGTCTAGCCCCTTTGACTTGGAGAGTCTTGAGTTTTTATATAGCATCGGATTAAAATGCTGGAAGATTCCATCAGGTGAGATTACGAATTTACCATATTTAATTAAAATTGCCAATACTAAATTACCGGTTATACTTTCTACTGGAATGGCGACTTTGAATGAAGTTGAAGACGCTGTTTATATTCTAAAAAAATATGGAACTGAGAAAATTTCGTTGCTCCATTGCACAACCGAATATCCAACCCCCTATGAGGACGTCAATTTAAATGCGATGCTAACCATGCTGAAAAATTTCGATTTACCAGTCGGATATTCGGACCATACAATGGGAATTGAGATTCCAATTGCAGCAGTGGCTATGGGTGCGACTATTATAGAAAAACACTTTACTCTGGATCGAAATTTGGACGGGCCAGATCATAATGCCAGTCTGGAACCTAACGAGCTTAAGGCAATGGTAGGAGCCATTCGTCATCTTGAAAAAGCTCTGGGGGATGGTGTTAAGCAGCCTGCAGAATCGGAAAAGAAAAACATTAGTATTGCAAGGAAAAGTATTGTTGCTGAAAGAAAAATTACTAAAGGTGAATTGTTTACAGAAGAAAATTTGACAGTAAAACGTCCGGGAAATGGGGTATCACCAATGAAGTGGTTCGAAATTCTAGGAAAAAAAGCGGTAAAGAACTTTGAAGAAGACGAGCTGATTGAGGTATGAAAAAGTGCATTTTTCTTGATAGAGATGGTACAATTAATAAATATAAGGAACTGCTACACAATAAGTATGATCTTGAATTGGAGGAAGGAGTCTCAGAAGCAATTAAGCAAATTAATGAAAGTGACTATTTGTGCATAGTCGTAACGAATCAACCCATAGTTGCTAGAAATTTATGCACCTACGAGGAAGCTCTTGAGATCAATGATTACCTTGAAAAACTGCTTTTTGATGCTAATGGCTCTTATTTGGATGCTGTTTATATGTGTCCTCACCATCCTGACCGAGGTTACATAGAGGAGAATAAAAAGTTCAAAATCGAATGTGAATGTCGAAAGCCAAAAATTGGGATGGTAGTGGAGGCACAAAAAGAATTTAACATTGATTTAAACAAATCCTATCTGATTGGGGATACATCAATCGATATAATGACTGGTAAGAATGCTGGGTTAAAGACAATACTTTTAAATACGGGTTTAAAAGGAAAAGATAATAACTATGATATTGAACCAGATGGATATGCAGAGAATTTATGTGATGCTGTTGAATTAATTCTAAAGAGGTGAATAATGGATACAAAGAAAAATGAGTGGAATAACTCTTATATAAACAAAGATAATTATGTTTTTTATCCACATGAGGAGATTATAAGATTTGTTTCAAAATATATCAAAAAAAGGGTCGGTATTTCTGACTTTAAGCCGATCATTGAAGAAAAAAAAGGTCTAGATATGGGGTGTGGTATTGGCCGACATATTATCTATTTGGATGAGATGGAGTTGGAACCGTATGGAATTGATATTTCAGATTATGCGATAGAATATGCAAAAAAATGGTTCTATCATGAAAATAAAACGCACTTGATCGATAGATTAACGGTAGGATCGGTTGAGCAATTTCCGTATGAAGATAATAGTTTTGATTTTGTGATTTCACATGGGGTTTTAGATAGCATGGAATTCAATACTGCTGTAATAGGTGTACTGGAAGTATTTCGAGTTTTGAAAAAGGGTTGCTATTTTTATTTTGATGTCGTTTCAGGTGATGATTTTAATCATTATCGTGAATATGCTGGAGAAGAGCTAGTAAAAAGTGAGCATGAAAAAAATACGATTCAATCATATTTTAACTATAGAAAAATAAAAAAACTTTTAGGTGATAACTTTGAAATTATCGAATGCATATTGATACAAAGAGAGTCGGTGATAAATCAAATAAAAAACTCACGGTATCATATTATTGCGAAGAAGAGGGAATTATGAATCAACAAGGTAGTATAACAAAAAAAAAGTTAAATAACTTTGAAAAATATGTTAGAAGACAAGATTTAGCTCGATTTATGGCAAGATACGAGCTGTTTAAAATGATTCGACAAACCAAAGGTTCAATTATTGAATGTGGTGTTCATCAAGGTGGGGGATTAATGGGTTGGGCAAAAATATCATCAAACTTGGAACCATATGCCATCCATAGAAAAATTATAGGTTTTGATACTTTCGAAGGTTTTGTAGAAATAAACAAAGAAGATGAGTCATCGTTTGAGAACATTAGTCTTGTAAAGGGTGGGTTTTCGTGTGAATATGATGTTTTTTTAGAATTAGAAGGCCTAATAAAAGAATATGATAATAACAGATATCTAAATCAGTTTTCAAAAGTTGAATTAGTTAAAGGTAATGCAATTAACACAATACCTGATTATATAAATAAAAATCAGCATTTGATTGTAGCACTGTTATTTTTAGATTTCGATTTATACGAGCCTACAAAAATTGCTTTAGAGCACTTTGTTTCAAGAATACCTAAAGGTGGAATTCTTGCTTTTGATGAGATAAATAATCAATTTTGGCCGGGCGAAACAATAGCATTATTAGAAAGATATAAAGATTTGAATCAGCTAGAGATTAAAAAATTTGATTTTGATCCAAATATCGCTTATATTCAGTTCTAACGGAGTTTAAAAATGAAAATTTTGGTAGAAGGTATAGGAAGTATGGTTTTTGGTTCACAATTGAAGTATTATCGTGAACTAGATTGGGAACTAGTAGGAATAGATATAACTGGTTATTCTTTTGGTTTATATCAAGTTGATAGAGCGTTCATTGTTCCGAAATACGATGAAGAAGAATGCTGGGATAAGATTGAAGAAATATTGGTTAAAGAAAAGATTGATTTAGTTTTTCCTACTGTTAACGAGGGTTTATTAAATTGGAGTCGTAATAAAGAACAATACAAAAGGGATTTTAATACTTATGTAATGATTTCTGACGAGAATGTTATTGATGTTTGTATTGATAAATGGAAAACCTATCAGTTTTTCAAAGAAATTGGCATACCCACACCAACAACATCTTTAAACTTAGACTATGAATTAGTTAAGCCCCGTATTGGCAGAGGCAGCACCGGAATTAGCTTTAAACGCGATATAGATGCGGTTTCTTTCAAGATGGAAGGGCATATTTCGCAAGAGTTTATTGAAGGTGAAGAGTATACAATTGATGTGTTATGTGATCTTAATTCTAATCCAATTTACATTATACCAAGAAAACGTCTAGAAACTGAATCTGGGGTTTCGGTTAAGGGTGTAACAATAAACGACCAGGAAATTATAGAGCTAACAAAAGTAATTATTAAGGAGCTTAAACCAATTGGCATCATCAATATTCAGTGTTTCAAAAACAGACAGGGGATTAAGTTTATTGAAATAAATCCTCGATTGGCTGGTGGGTGCTCGTTATCGTTTGCGTCTTCTGATAATTGGTTTAGTGCTATTGAGTGCTTCTACAAAAAAACTAAATATCAAAGCAAAGAGGTTATTTACGACATGTTCATGTTCAGGTATTTTAACGATTTAGTTATACATGAACATCAATTATTACCTTTAGGTGAGTTATGAAAAAAATTTTAGCAGTTACAGGTATAAGATCCGAATATTTTATTTTGCAACCAGTGCTTGATGAAATTCTAAAAAGAGATGATTTGTCATTAAAAGTGGTTGTTACAGGAACACATTTATCGCCATTACATGGTGAAACATATAAAATAATCGAAAAAGACGGTTATGATATCATTAAATTGGAATCTTTATTGGCAACTGACAGTCTTTCAGGGCGGTGCAAGTCGTTAGGTATACAATTAATGGGTCTGGTGGATATTATTAATCAGGAAAAGCCAGATTGGTTGCTGGTATTGGGTGACCGGGAAGAGAGTTTGGTAGTTGCGACTGCAGGTGTTTATTTAAACATACCAGTGGCACATATTTGTGGTGGAGACCGAGTTGTTGGTAATGTAGACGATTCAGTACGTCACGCTGTAACGAAGCTTGCACATCTCCATTTTCCTGCTACAAAAGAAAATGGAGAGCGAATTCTTAGGTTGGGAGAAGAAAAATGGCGGGTTTTTGTGACTGGGAATCCTGCGTTAGACTCAATCCGAAAACAACCAGAATTGACGCTTGAAGAAATAAATGATCACATTGGGACAAACTTAAAACCTGATAAGCCGTTTATACTATTAATTAATCACTCATTAAGTTCGGAATATAAATCATCTCAACAGCAAATGGCGATGATATTGGAAGCGGTAGCTAGTTTAAATATGGAAACAATTATTATTTATCCGAACTCTGATGCGGGTAGCGCTGCAATTGTTGAAACGATTGAAGTTTATACGAAAAATACGCCTTTTTTTCATGCATTTAAAACATTACAAAGAGAAATATTTGTAAACTTGCAAAGAAAAGCAGCCCTATTACTAGGAAATTCAAGCAGTGGTATATTAGAAGCACCATTTTTAAAACTGCCTGTTGTGAATGTAGGGAACAGGCAGAAGCAGCGACAACATGCAGAAAATATTATTTTTGTTGAATATGAAAGAGAAAAAATTATAGCTGCAATAAAAAAAGCTACTTTCGATCAAAGTTTTTTAGAAGTATGTAAAAACTGTAAGAATCCATATGGTGACGGTTTTTCTGGTGAGAGAATTGCCCGGATTATTGCAGAAACCGAAATAAATAATAAATTAATTAGTAAGCAGATTGTTTATTAATAGAAAAGAGACCTAATGGAAAGGATATTAATTGTTGCACCGCATCCGGATGATGAAACGCTAGGTGCAGGAGGTTATATCTTAAAAAAGAAAAAAACGGGAAATAAAGTTTTTGTTTTGAATATGACCCATGTAAGTGAGGAATATGGCCATAATTCTGAACAAGTACGAATAAGAAACAAGGAAATAAAAAAGATGTGTGAGGCATATAAGCTAGATGGTTATTTTAATCTGGGTTTCAAACCGACAGGATTAGATAGGTATGATGATAGTGAGATCATTCAAAAAATAAGTTCTGTTATCAAGGAAGTTGAACCAACAATAGTTGTTTTGCCTTTTTTTTCAGACGTGCATTCAGATCATCGAATAACTTTCAATCTATGTTATTCATGCACAAAAACCTTTCGATATCCCTTTATCAAAAAAATCATGATGATGGAAATTGTTTCTGAAACAGAATATGCTTTGCATGCTTTCAAGCCTAATTATTTCATTGATATTGCCGATTATATTGAGCAAAAGATTCAAATTTTATACTATTTTGAAAGCGAAGTTGGAATCCATCCTTTCCCAAGAAGCGAAGAAACAATTCGTGCAAATAGTATGGTTAGAGGGGCGATGGCTGGCGTAAAATATGCTGAAGCCTTTATAATTTTAAAGAGTATTGATTAGGGGAGGCTTGGCGTGAATAGACTAATCGGAATTATACCAGCTAGAAGTGGTTCAAAAGGGCTTGAAGATAAAAATATCAAAATATTAAATGGTAAACCTCTAATTGCCTACACAATCGAAACGGCATTAAAAAGTAAGGTCTTTGACAAGCTTATTGTTTCTACTGATAGTCAGGAATATGCAGAAATATCCAGATTTTATGGAGCTGAAGTCCCTTTCTTAAGACCGAAGTATCTATCAGGTGACGAAGCGGCGACAAATGATGTCATTGTAGATATTATAGAAAGACTTGAAGCGTGTGGTGAGAAGTATGATTCTTTAATGATTCTTCAGCCAACATCACCGCTACGGAGGATCGAAGATATTGTGAATTCAATTAATTTGCTGAATGAAAAATCAGCAAATGCAATAATCAGTTTATGTGAAATGGATCATTCACCCGTTTATGCTGGTTTAATACCAGAAGATTTGCGAATTGATGGTTTTATTAAAAAAGGCATTAGTTCTAGAAGACAGGATCTTCCTAGATACTATCACCCAAATGGCGCAATTTATTTAGCGAAGGTTAATTATTTCATGGAACATCGGGATTTATATCAAGATAAATGTTATGCTTATATTATGAATAAAAGAAATTCGATTGATATTGATGATCAATTTGATTTTGAATTCGTCGAGTTTATTATGAAAAATTCAATCAAAGGAGAATAGAGAGAATGAATGTTATTGTAAATCCAACGTATCATGAGATTAATAATGATGTTGTAAAAAGTTGGGAATCGAGACAGAGTGAGAGATACAAAGAATATCGAAAGAAATGGGTGGATAATCCACAATACTTTATTTTAGAAGATGCACCATTGCATCTGGATATAGAGACATCCAGTGCATGTAATTTAAAATGTCCAATGTGTCCAAGAACGATAATGATTCAAGATGCGTCATCTGATTTCAAACCATGCAATATGGAACTGAGTACATATAAGCGAATTATCGATGAAGCTACTGAAATAGGCGTTTATTCGATAAAATTAAATTGGCGAGGGGAACCGCTTATTCATAAAGATATCGTTGAAATGGTTCGATATGCTAAAGAAAAAGGAATCGTAGATGTGATGTTTAATACAAATGCAGTATTATTGAACAATCAAACATCGAAAAAACTGATTGAGGCGGGTTTAGATAAACTCTTCTTCTCTTTTGATTCACCACATAAGGAGAAGTATGAAGAAATTAGAGTTGGCGCTGAATATGATAAGACGCTGGATAATATCAAAAACTTTATGAAGATTAGGGATGAAATAGGAAGCGTTAATCCGTTAACACGTGTTTCCATGGTTAGAATGGAAAGTAACGAGGATGAGTATGACGAATTTATTGAGCTGTTTAGAGATGTTGTTGATGTTGTCGCGTATGTCGAATATAATGAACCGGTGCGCGAGGTTATAAAAGACTATAATCCAGAATTTGCATGTAGTCAACTTTGGCAAAGAATGTTTATTTCTGCTGAAGGTGATGTACTTGTATGTTGTCTCGATAGTGAAAAAGACTATATTGCAGGAAACATTCATAAAGATACTATCAAAAACATATGGAAAAATGAAAAATATAAAACAATAAGAGATTTACACAAAAATGGACAATATAATCAAATCGCAATGTGTGCAAAATGTAGCTTGCCTGAAAAAAAGCAAAATGGAACGATTTGAGTAGTGGTAAATGAAACAATCGTAAGAGAGACAGTGCCTGACACCAACTTATAAACTTCAGGTTCATCGTTGCAACGGGAAAAGGAATTATCGGAGCTGGAAAATGATGTACTTAATAAAGTTAGAAAGCTGTCGGAGCATAAATATAAGGGATAAAAGTTTTTAGAGAAGTGGCTTCCAATATCTTGATACACAGGGAATTTGCTAATCCATTTCCGGTAAAGTTTATCATCGAAAATGAAAGGGTTTATGCTGAAAACAGCAATAAAGCCCATGGATACGGTATTATTGATCTAAACAACTATTCGCCCTTCCCAAAGAATCCGAAAATAGCTAAGATTTTAAAGAAATCAGGTTTGTTGATGAGTTGGGATCTGGTGTTAGAAATATTTTCAAGTACAATCATATTTATTAAGGTGAAACGAATCAATGCTGATAGAGGCAAAGATGGGGAAAGAACCAGGGATCGAATTTATAGATCATCTTTGACAAGAATAAAGAATCCGACTAAAATAAAATCAAATTTTATTTTAGTCGGATTCTTTTAGAATGAGGTGAAAACCATGTATATTAAACGCGCAGCAGAAGATGCGGTCAAGCGCATTATTCAGACTTTTCCGGTTCTTTTGGTGACGGGTCCCAGGCAAGTGGGGAAATCAACGATGCTGGAAAATCTGGCGAAAAACAATCGAAAAATCGTTGCTCTGGATGATCCAGATGTCCGGTATCTGGCAAAGAACGATCCGGCACTGTTTATGCAACGGGGGGTATACAGCTCCGGTTTTAATTGATGAAATTCAATATGCACCGGAACTTTTGCCATATATAAAAATGGAAGTGGATCGAAACAAACAAACGAAACGGCGAATATTGGCTGACAGGTTCGCAGGCGTGTTTATTGTAAAATAAAAATGTAGAAAGTTGCAAAGCAAAAATCCATAGTATTGCAAGTTGGAAAATGCATAATATTGCAAAAATCCATTGCGGGTAAAAATCAAATCAATTATCCTTGTATCTGACCAAAGAACAAGGAGGAAATGGAGAATGCTCACAATGGATCAAATACATGATATCAGATTTCGTTTTTATGAGAAAGGGGAAAATGTTTCACAAATCGCAGAAGCGTTGCGACTCGATTGGCGAACGGTACGTAAGTACATTGATCAGAACGATTTTAATGAACCGGTACCCAAACCGGCGGTGGATAAAAAGTTCTGTCCCAAGCTTGACCCCTATAAGGCGGTCATTGATTCCTGGCTGATCGATGATAAATCAGCTCCGAGAAAACAGCGACATACTGCTAAACGAGTATTTCATCGCCTGCTTGCTGAAGTGCCCGGTTTTGACTGTTCCTATCGAACAGTAGCCGCCTACTATGCGGTGAAACACCGGGAAATATTCAAACAAAACAAACAGGCTTATCTGCCTTTGGTGCATCAGCCTGGGGAAGCACAGGTTGATTTTGGCACCGCTGATTTTTATGAAAATGGCCGCAAACTGACTGGAAAATACCTGGAGGTCTCTTTTCCACACAGCAACAAAGGCTATCTTCAACTCTTCTACGGTGAAAATATGGAATGCCTGCTAGAAGGACTGGATGCCATATTCCGCCACATTGGCTGTGTGCCAAAAGAACTCTGGTTTGATAACACAAAAGTCATTGTTACGGAGATCATCCGCGGTGGTGGGCGCAAACTGACCGACAAATTCGAACGGTTTCGGGAGCATTACAACTTCAAAGCCGTCTTTATGAATCCCGGTGCCGGCCATGAAAAAGGAAACGTCGAAAACAAGGTGGGGTATCAGCGCCGCAACTTCATGGTACCGGTTCCCCGTTTTCTATCACTTTCAGATTATAACCGTCAGTTGCTTTCAAAGTGTGAGGATGACTCACACAGGGGCCATTATCGCTACGATGAAACCATCGAAGAACGCTTTCAGGCAGATCTCAAAGCCAGCTACGAACTGCCGGTGATTGCGTTTGACCTCACTGGTCATCAAACCCTCAAAGCCGACAATTGGGCTAAGGTTTATCTGAACCAAAGACAACACGCCTACTCGGTGGCTCCAAAGTATGCCCAGTGTCCGGTTCACCTGGTGTTAACTTCAGCGATGGTGATTATTCAAGATGAAAACTTTCGTGAAATTGTTCGCCACCGGCGTCTTTACGGAGATACCAAACAAGAGCAAATGGACTGGCTGCCGTATCTGAAACAATTATCCCTACGACCCCGAGCCCTTAAATACACCGGCATCTATGAACTGATGCCGGAATCCATGCAAACCTATCTAGCCACCTGTTCAAACAGCGAAGTCGGACAGATCCTCAAGCTTCTTTCCGAGTTGACCGATCGCACCGGTTTTGACAGTGCCGTAAATACGGTTGATCATGCGATAACCCATCAGGTGAGGGATGCCGACAGTCTTTCCAATCTTTATCGTCGCCTGTATTCGGATATTCCCGAACTACCCGCTATGACACTTCCTCCGGGGATTCCAAAGATGACCCCGATGCAGCCCAATCTGACGGCATACGATATGTTACTTCAGGGAAAGGGGATTAACGGATATGTTGGATAAAGAAATCATCGAATGCTGCCGCAAGCTTCGTCTGAGTCGCAATCTAGCTGATTTGGCGCAAACCACCGAAGGCAGCAGTCACCAGGAATATCTGTATCAGATACTCAGTGAAGAACTCCATTACCGGGAGGTCACCCGCACCCAAAAGCTGGTGAACAGCGCCGGTTTCTATGGGATTAATACTTTCGAAGGGTATCGGTTTGATGAAATCACCCTGCCTTCGGATTTGACCCCTGAAGGCCTGAAATCCCTTGCGTTTATCCACGAAAAGAAGAATCTTATCCTGTATGGCGGAACCGGAACCGGTAAAACCATGCTGTCAACCGCTCTCGGGGTAGCCGCCTGTCGGCAGGGAATCCCGGTAAAATTCTTTCGGACGGCAGCACTGGTGAATAAACTGTCCGAAGCCAAAACCGCCGGCACCCTGACCGTTTTTTTGAAAAGGCTGAATAAAGCGGAAGTCATTATTCTGGACGAATATGGCTATGTTCCACTGGATCGAACGGGAGCACAGCTCCTGTTCGAAATCATATCCGATTGTTATGAACGCCGGACCATCATTCTCAATACCAACCTGGAATTCTCCCGATGGGTCAATGTGCTTTATGATGAACAGATGACGGCTGCCATGCTGGATCGGCTGCTTCACCACTGCCACCTGCTCATGTTCCCGGGGCCCAGTAACCGAATGCGGGAATCCAGTATCAATGAATTATATCGCTCAATTTCAGACAATCAATTAAAAAAATAATAATTGCCTGCAATGCTATGATTTCTCGCAAAATCGCTTCGCATTTTAGCTTGCAAAACTATGGATTTTCCATAATGCAACATTCTGTATTTTTAACTTGCAACTTTCTGCAAAAAGTACTTGCAAAAAACACGCAGGCGTTTCATCTGATGAAAGATGTCAGCGAGTCACTTGCTGGCCGCGTTGGTATTATCATTCTTCTTGGTTTATCAAATAGCGAAATATCCGGGGTAACATCTGAAGTATTTTCGACAGATTCAAAGCATCTGATAAGCCTGTTTATTGTAAAATAAAAATGTAGAAAGGCAAAAAGTTCTTGCAAAAAACATAAGCCGAATGGCGATTGCAAAAAGACAAGGCTTGAATGAGATTTTTAGTCAGATATTTATTTAAGGGCTCGATGCCACGCTTGTACGCAGAACAGTGTCTCAGTGCCTGACACCAACTTATACGTCGTCTTAAATGCAAATGCGGAAGGCTGCATCACGAAATTCCGGATTTTCTGGTGCTACATAAGCACTCACCAATGAAGTGCTTGAAAATGTGCTGGATGACGTATCCACACCAGAGGAACTGTCTAGCGAAGACTACCCCTGCGAGATCATTGTCGAAATGGTTCGGTAAGCAAAAGAAAAAGGTATCATCGATGTGATGTTTAACACAAATGCGGCACTATTGGATTTACAAACCTCAAAAGATCTAATAAATACAGGGTTGGACAAATTTTTTTTTCTTTTGATTCGTCAGATAAAGAATAATATGAAGAAATTAGAGTTGGTGCAGACTATAATGAAACACTTAATAATATTAAAAATTTTATAAAAATAAGAGATGAATTAAAAAGCAATACACCAAAGGGCGATACAATGAGTTGACAATGTGCGCAAAATGTAGTTTAACAGAAAGAAAAGAGAGTGGAACTGAATATTTCACGGTAATGATACCAACGATATTCAATTGGATACCGGTAGCACACACATTGATACCGTGGACGATTCACAAATCAATACTGGCTATTCATGGAATGATACTGCTGCCTTATAATGTATATCAGGGAATAAATATCCAATATTCCTTAATACATTATAAAGGAGGACATAAATATGTCCAGAAAAATTGCCGTGAAGCTCATTATGGAATTGCGTGCTAATGGGCTTTCGCAATCATCAATCGCACGCAGCCGACACATGTCAAAAACTTCTGTTAATGAAGTTTTCCGTATTGCTGAAGAACAGCATCTTTCTTATGATGAGATCAAAGACCGGTCTTCAGACGAAGTCTATCATCTGTTCTTTCCGCATAAACATGCTGAAGAAACCGTTTATGCGCTGCCGGATTATGACTATGTTCATAATGAGTTGACCAAAGTGGGCGTCACCCTCAAAATTCTCTGGCAAGAGTATCGGGATCAATGCACTGCCACGTCACATCTCAACGTTGGTTATACGAAATTCTGTAATGGTTATCGCGATGAAGTGGCGCGTAAAAAGCTAACCAATCATCTGACCCATAAGCCGGGTGTGATCGCCGAAGTTGACTGGAGTGGCAAAACCCAAAAGCTGATTGACCAGGTGACCGGTGATGAGATAAAAGTTTATCTCTTTGTTGGCACCTTGCCTTACAGCCAGTATACCTATGTTGAACCATGTTTAGATATGAAACAAAATACCTGGCTCAATTGTCATGTGCACATGTATGAATACTTTGGTGGTTCAACGGTTCGCACGGTTTGTGATAATCTCAAGACGGGTGTTGTTACGCATCCCAGGGAAGGTGACATCATTCTCACTGAAGCTTATGAAGCTTTGGGTGATCACTATTGCACGGCTATTATGCCCGCCCCGGTGCGAAAACCAAAAGCAAAGGCTTCGGTTGAAGGCAGCGTTGGTAAACTCGCCACGGCGGTGATTGCCAAACTTCGAAATAATGTCTACTACACCCTTGCCGACTTGAGAGTCGATGTCCTGGCGGCTCTCAAAGTGTTTAATGACCGGCCTTTCCAGAAACGGCAAGGCAGTCGTACTGAAATCCACGACACCATTGAGCGCACCTGTTTGAGACCATTACCGGTGCATCCCTATGAGCCAGTTACCTGGTTTTACAACAATAAAATCTATTCGGATTGTCATATCGTTTTTGAAAAGAATCATTATTCCTGTCCTTATCAGTTTGCGGGTAAAAAAGCCGATTTACGTGTCGGTGATTCATTTATTGAGATTTATTGCCACAATGAGCGGATTGCCAGTCATCATCGTTTCCCATACTATACCATTGATGGTTGGTCGACTCATGATGAAGATTTGCCTGAAAGTTTTAAACAGGCGGAATGGAATCAGGAACGTTTTATGAAAGAAGCACAGAGCATCGGTGCTTCAACTTTGGCGGTGATTCAGCTGATTTTCGAAAATACCCGGCTCCCGGAAAGAGCTTTTAATCCGTCAAAGTCGGTACTGAAACTGGCTAAAAAATATTCGGCGGTACGGCTTGAAAATGCCTGCGAAATGGCCCTCAAAACGCTTCGTTCGCCGAGATACAAACATCTCGAACCGATATTAGCCGCTGGCGAAGATATCCTTTATGCCAAAGACCGGGATGCCGCTCATCAAGCTGAAACAGCGAGTACCACCGGTTTTATCCGTGGGGCATCTTACTACGGCGGTTACGACAATGATTAATGACGAAACCCGACGCAAACTCCGCGAAATTCAGCTTGAGGAAATGATTCAGGTGATTGACAGACAGGCCAAAGATACGATTTATGCCACCCTCTCTTTTGACGAACGCATGAAAATGATTGTTGATTATGTTTATCAGGAAAAGCACAACAAGCGTGTTGCAAGCCTTATAAAACGGGCTCGATTCAGAATTCCGAATGCCGCCATTCAGGATGTTTTCTTTGCTGAACGACATCTTGATAAAGATCTGATTCTGGAAATTGCTACCGGTACTTTTATCAGCAACAATCAGAATATCATCATTTGCGGGTTCACTGGCTCGGGAAAGTCGTATCTGGCTTGTTCCATTGGAAAAGAAGCCTGTAAACAGGGCATTCGCACCCGGTATATTCGCTTGCCCGACCTTCTGATGGAATACGGCGAAGCAAAGAACCAGCCGAATGGGCAAAGCAGGGAACTCAAAAAATATACGAACTATCCCTTATTGATCCTTGATGAATGGCTAATTACTGATCTTTCTGATGATGAACTCCATTTTCTTTTTGAACTGGTCGAACGCCGTTATGACAACGGTGCTACCATTTTCTGCACGCAGTATAAGATCGAGGAGTGGCATGCTCGTCTCGGTGGTGGTGTTCTGGCTGATTCTATTATGGATCGCATTATACATGGTGCTCACATTGTCAGCTCAGGCAGTATAAATATGCGTGATTTTGTATTAAACCTTTAATGAACCCATTTTAGGGAATGCCGGTATTACCGGTATCATTTTGTGAACCAATGGTATCATCTCAAGTACTGCCAGTATCATTAGCGTGTACTGGCGGTACTCTTAGCGTGAAATAATCATGGAACAGTATAAATGTCAATGAATAGTTGTTTAACAAGAGTCCGTGCTTGACACCAATTTATACTGGCTAAAAATTGGTTTATCATTGAAAGAGTGAAAAATATGCTGTTTTCGAATCCATACGAAAAAAAATATAAAGAGTCCTATAAAGAGCGAAATCTTTATTATAAAATATTTGCCGGGGTTATTTTTAATGAGTTGATTCCAGAGAATGACTTACCTCTGAGATTCATTGAATGCCTTAGTGTGAAATATGGAGAGACATGTGAAGCGTTTAAAACTAATGAAAAAACACATGTGATAGCAGATTTAAAGGGTTTAAAGGAAGATGCTCAAAATGGAAATTTAACGGTTTTCTTTGATTATCACATCGAGCAGATTTTAAAGGAAAAAGGACTTTCTTGCTATGAATGTAGCATGAAAGGTGAAATTGCCGATATATTCATAGGTGGTTCGAATAATTTCATTGCCATTGAAGCCAAGTATCTCACAGATTTTGGGTTTGGCAAAGATGTTGAAAAAAATCAGAAACGAATTCTTTTCGCACAAGAAAACATCGGGACAAGTACAGGGATTCAAGTGTTGCTAATATCAGATAAAAAGCATTATAATTTAAAGAAAAAGAAAAATTGTAAAAATAGCAACTATGAGGCTTTACGAAATTATTTGGTTAATCAGGCAAATGACATACCCTTTATCTTAATTGATTGGAAAGATATTGAGAACCTTATTCCCGATAATATATCGTTTGGAAATGCAAAAAAATATTTAGAGAAAAAGTTAAGAGGGTAGCGGTGCCTGTGAAACCTCCGAAAAACGGCCATAGATAAGCGTGTCTGACACCGATTTACAAACTTTAAGTTTGCATCTAGCGAGCAGTGGGGTATACTGGTTATCAAGACACTTCAAAGCATTGTCTTGGCAACCTAGGAGCCGTTTAACTGACACCAACTTATAAACTTTACATTCTTATATTAGCGTTAGCGGGTTCGATGATGGTCTCTTCATCAATAATTTTAATCATTTGCAAGAGTTCGTTTTGTTGATAATCTCTTTCCAAGACTTTAAACCCCAAAATCTCATAAAGTTGGACAGGGGAAGGAATATCATTAGATTCAAGCATAATTAGTCTGCCGCCTAATCGAATTTGACCTTCTAGAATTTTAGCCAGGCGATAATCCAAAACTGAATGATCGAAACTTAACGTCACATATTTTTAAAGAGGAGCTGGCTGATGAAATATGCAATCGGTAAGGCATAGTTAAGCAGAAAGTAGTTTAACGACCAGATAAAAGCCATCGGTTTATTAGTTACCACTAATCGAACAGTTTATCGTCGACATCGTTTCCCTCGGCCAAGTTTAACAAGGAAACATAAATGTTAACCACAATCTGAAACAGTTCCGGTGGGATTTCCTGCCCCATTTGAAGCTTGGATAGCAGGGTGGCGGCGGAGTCATCGTGATAGATCGGGATGCCGTTTTCTTCAGCGACGCTTAAGATATTTTGGGCGACAAAACCAGTCCCGGCGGCAACGATGACGGGAGAGCTATTTTTATCAGGATCATAGCGCAGTGCGGTAACTTTTAAAGGTTGCTCCCTGATTTCTGCTTCTGGAGTTGCGTTGTTTGTTTGGCCGTCCTGGATAGGGATGGTTTTTTTGGGTGCTTTTTTAGCCTTAGATGGTGACATCGAGACCTACCTTTCTAAAAGCCAGCTTTGGAAAACGTTGCAGGATGGTCTGGCTTTGTAAATATTCGCCCACCCCATAGCCGGCAAGGGAATAGCCCTGCTCCTCGACGATGGATTTCAGCTGCTCCCGGGTCGCTTTTAATGTTTCAACCAAGGGACCGGGAGACTTAATGTTTAAGGTAATATTTTTATCCCGGGCCAGTAGCTCGACCTCAAAATTGCCGTACCGGTCCGACTGAATGGTAAAGAAAATATCGGTTGCATTGTCAGAGTCCCCTTTTTCGCCCTTTTTAGCAGTGGGATCTTTGTCAACAAAAAATTCACCATAGGAATTTTCATCTAAAAAACGCAGCGGAATTAAAAAGTGCATAATCGTAAAGATGGGGCTTTCGTTTCGTACCAGGGTTTCTAGCAGGTTTTGCGCGGAATTGATAATTTTTGACGAGTTTTTTTCGTCCAGTGCCTGTTCGAGCAGTTGGGCCAAAGCGACCTTCTCACCATCACCCGGGTTTTTAGACGAAGATTCCAGACGATCAGACAGAATTTCGGCTTCTTTAGCATGGCGGAAAAGTTGGTTTTTCATTTCCACAATATCGCTGTCGGTTAAGTTAGACAGGGGTTTTAAGGCCTGAGAAAAGCGCAAGACCGCTGCTTCGAGTTGTTCAGGGTTACCTTTATCAAATCGGACAATGTGATCAATAATTGTCGCTACCGATTGATAGGTTTTATCACTGTAAGCCTGGGACTGCAAAATCTGACGCAGTACCGGGATGGTATCGTTTTTTAGCAGTTGTTGAATTTCCTGATAGTTGAGATTTTTTGAGTTCAACAGGGTTTCGATACGGGATAAACGCTGTTCTAATTGATCACCCGGCTTACCGTTTTGGGCGGCTTTTAAATTAATAAGATTTTGAAGTTCCTGGTTTGGTTGTTCTTTTCCGTTTGACTTAGTTAAAACAAGTTCCAATTTAAGTAGTTGTTGTTCAAGCAAGGCCCGCTCTTTAGAGGGAAGTGTCATCAGCAAACGGCTGGTCTCTAAAAAAATACCGTTGAGGGTCTGGTTTCGGTTTACGTGGGCATCGTAGTGCCTGAGAATGGAAACAATGGCCTCTTTTAACTGGGGATACCCGTCCAGTTTAGCCAATGATCGAAGACTGTCAAAAAAAGAGCCCTTAAAGATGGAGTCGGTTTTGTCTCGGAGTAGAAGTTCGCTCAAAAGGTCCTGAGTGTTGATAAAAAGACCATCTAACAATTCTTTCGGCAAGGCTCCTGCGGATGACTCGAAAAGCTCGGAGATCAACACAAGCTTGCGCAGGGCATCAGCTTCAGCAGTCGTGCTGTTCATCAGGGGTTTTAGAATTTCCTTTTGCAAATTCTGAAACAGGGTTTCCCGGAAGCTCTCTTTGTCATAGTTTTCTGAAACAGGTTTTATTTTACTGGCGTTATCGGTGCCGTTAATACTAAAAACTGAATCACTGGGAGTATGTTTACTCGGGATATCATTAACTTTTGGAGTGGAGACAGTCGAGGTGATTTTGATACTATCCAACTGAGAGCTCCTTTCTATATCTTACTTTAGTTAGTTTAGATTATACTGTATTCGCAATAGATAATCAATCATTTAAGAATTGATTTAATAAGTTGGTGAAGATTGTTAAAGAAGTCTCTAGTTTTTAATAAAAACCTAAGGAATCTCGGATTTTTGCCGATATTATATTAATGGACACCATGCAAACAAACGAAGTTAAAGATTGTAACAGAGAAATTACATCAATTCAGGTTGATAAACTTCGTAGAATTGGGGTATATCTACAAGGAATTAAAAAATAAAGTGCATTTAGGACAAAAAGCCGATATAATAAATTAAGGTAAAAATTTCATGTATATAAAGGATGGACAAAATGAGTAATTATGATTCTGGAAATGATTCCATTTTAGAGATGTATATTTTTGAATCGGAAACACTGCTTGATCAATTAGAGGAAATTTTTCTTCAATCTGAAGACAATGCGGAATTAACCCCGGATGACATTAATGAAATCTTCCGGATTATGCATACCATCAAGGGTTCTTCAGCAATGATGGAGTTTGACATGTTGGCACATTCCTCTCATAAATTGGAGGACCTGTTTTTCGTTATTCGGGAAAACGGCATAAAGCAGGAGGATTTTGGGGATTTAATGGACCTGGTCCTTAATTTTTCCACTTTTCTCAAAGGCGAAGTTGAGAAGATCAAGAACAACGAAACCCTGCTGGATGAAAACGACGAACTAATTGTCGAAACGGATGCTTTCTTAAACCGAATTAAGGGTTTATCGCAGGATGTGCCAGTAAAAGAGCAGGAAGAAATCATTGACAGCCCGTTGGATGATGCCAAGACAGAAATTCAAGAAACAGCAGAACACGATGATTTGTTTGGAGATCTGCGTTTTGACACGGTTAGCGATGAAAAAACAGAAGATGATGAGGATGAAGCGGATGAAGCGGACAGGGTTGAGATGGCTGACAAACCAAACACTTACTGTCTTCACACCCGATTTAACGAAGATTCTCAAATGGAAAATATCCGCGCATTTATGCTGGTTAACAAACTGGAATCGATTGGGAAGATCACAAAAACAATTCCGGAACAGCTCAATAATAATCCGGAAGCGGCGGGGATTATCCTAAAAAATGGATTTTTCTGTCATCTAGAAACAAATGCCAATAAGGAAACGGTTGAAAACATTGCGCTAAGTATCTTATCGGTGAAACGAATCGATTTTGTTGATTGTTTCCAGGAAGAAGAAATCACACCAGAAATCAAGACCAAACCCGAGGTTGTACCAGTGGGGAAAAAGACCCCTGAAAAGGTTAATGATCCCAATAAGCAAAAAACTAATGTTCAGAATTTAATCAGCGTTGACTTAAATAAACTAGATACTCTAATGAACTTAATTGGCGAGATTGTTATCACGGAATCGATGGTTTTTGGCAGCGTTGGCATGGAAGGAAAGCGGGATGAAAGTTTCGAAAAAGCGTCAACCCAACTGCAAAAATTAACCGATGAACTACAGGATATTGTAATGTCCATTCGGATGATTCCCATCGCCGGTACCTTTAAAAAAATGCAACGAATTGTGAGAGATGTTGGTAAAAAGCTAAAAAAAGAAGTGGAATTCATCACCATGGGTGAAAGTACCGAGGTAGATAAAACGATCATCGATGGGATTGCTGATCCGCTGATGCATCTGGTTCGAAATGCCATGGACCATGGCCTTGAAAATGCACCAGAACGAATTGCTGCAGGAAAAAACCCGGTCGGCAAGGTGATTTTATCAGCCCAGAATGTTGGGGGAGATATTATTATTTCTGTCAGTGATGATGGAAAGGGGCTGGATCCGGTCGGAATTCTGGAAAAAGCTAAAGAGAAAAAATTGCTGGTGAAGCCGGAAGAAGAGTATTCAGAAAAAGAAATTCTCAATTTAATAATGGCGCCCGGTTTCTCGACCAAAGAAACGGTAACGGAGTTTTCCGGTCGTGGGGTTGGTATGGACGTTGTTAAGAAGAATATTGAAAAGGTGGGGGGGTCTATTTCAATTGAAAGTGAAAAAGGTTCTGGTACCAACATTTTCTTAAAAATTCCATTGACCCTATCCATTATTTCCGGAATGGAAGTGCTAGTCGGTGAGGACATTTACGAAATTCCCATCAGCAATATTCGAGAGACATTTAAGATCACGGCCAACCAACTCATTAAGGATCCCGACAACAACGAAATGGTTATGATTCGTGGGGTATGCTATCCACTGATTCGGCTACATGATATTTTTGAAGATAGAAAGTGCGAAACCCATATTGAAGATGGCATCTTAATGCTGGTGGATTCCGGGGATACATTTGCCTGCCTGTTTATGGATGATCTGATCAAGAAACACCAGATTGTTGTAAAACCGATTCCAAAATATTTAAACCATTATTCAATTAAAAATTCAGGAATTGCCGGTTGTACAATTTTAGGAAACGGTAGTATCAGTCTGATTGTTGATATCCCGGCGATTTTAGATCACTACTAGATCCCCCGCTTGGTTTGATTTTAAAGATAAATTATGAGGTAAGAAAATGATAAAACTGAAGGAAGACGAGTTCCAGGCCATCACACGCTATATGCATTCCAATTATGGTGTCGATTTACACAAAAAAAGACACCTGATTGAAGGGCGCTTAAGTCATTATGTTTCTCAATTGGGTTATGACAACTATATGGATTATTTTGAGTATGTAAAAAACGATAAAAAAAATGATGAAATCAGTGTACTCATCAATAAACTGACCACGAATCATACCTATTTTTTACGGGAAAGCGAACATTTTGATTTTTATAAACAACAGGTTCTTCCTTGGGTGGACGAAACAACCAAAACCAAAGACTTGCGGGTATGGAGCGCCGGCTGCTCATCAGGACAGGAACCCTATACCCTGGCCATGATTACCCGAGATTATTTAGGTAATAAGATAAGTTCATGGGAGAGTACCATTCTGGCTTCAGATATCTCGGACAAGGTATTAATGACCGCCAAATCGGGGGTTTATTCCAAGGAAGAGCTCTCCAAGATTCCGATGGAATGGAAACGGAAGTATTTTAGGGATTATGATGAAGCGTATCTATCAGTGACAGAACCAATCAGAAAAGGGGTGGCTTACCGTAATTTCAATTTGCTTTCCCGCTTCCAATTTAAAAAGCCCTTTCATGCCATCTTTTGTCGAAATGTAATGATTTATTTTGACAAACCCACCAAAAACGAGATTGTGCAAAAATTTTATGATTCGTTACTTCCGGGAGGGTACTTTTTCATTGGACAAAGTGAATCCCTGGCTTCGGTTGATCATTCTTTTAAATATGTTAAACCATCTATTTATCAGAAAGAAGGCTAAAGTTTTCTGAGTAAATGACGATAATTGTTATAAGAAACAATAGTCAAAGTGACTTGGAATAGCGATAGTTTTAAACAAATTAGTTTGGAGGGATTTAAAATGGCATCAGTTAATTCATCAACCAGTACGAACTCGTCACTGTTAGCTAAAACCGGAATGGGTGGCTTGGTATCGGGTTTGGATACAGATTCTTTAGTTGAGAGTTTAACGAGCGCAAGTCGTTCAAGAATAGCGAAACAACAGCAAAGTGTTCAAAAACTGGAATGGAAACAAACCAGTTATCGGAATGTGTCTAAAACGCTTAAAGAATTCCAGAGTAAATACCTGGATGTGCTGTCAAAAACGAATTTTAGAAGTGCATCCTTATTTAATACCATAAAAGCATCGACGACGTCGACAAAAATTTCAGTTTCTGCTACTAGTGCTGCTGCAGCAGGGAACATTGAGATTACAAATGTTACCCAGTTGGCGACAAACCAGACCATCACAGGGGTTTCGGGTGCTTCCGCCGCACTAACCGGAGGGACGGCTTACGATGCCAGTTTACTGGATGATATTTCGCCGACAACCAGTAAATCATTTTTATTAAAAATGGACGGTAGCGTACGTACCATTACGCTGGATCAGGCGTTTAAAGAGAGCGTGGGAACGGATGGTTTTGAAACAGCACTTCAAAACAAGATTAACACTGCTTTCGGAGAAAAAAGTGCCGGTGTACCAGTTGTTGATGTGACTTTGGTAGGGGGTAAAATAGGTTTTTCCGCATCCGGTTCTCAGTTGACAGTCAGTGCCTTGAATTCTGATACTGGAACACTTACTAAATTAGGTTTCACCGATGGGCAAACCGATCGATTAAGTACAAATAAGGCATTATCGGATCTACCATTACTAAAAGATACGCAGCCAGTTGATGGGGAATATAAGTTTTCAATTAACGGAACTAACTTCTCATTTAAAACAACAGATTCTTTGTCAAGTGTTATCAATAAGGTAAATACCAGTGATGCCGGAGTAACCATGTCTTACTCTACGATTACGGATAAGTTTACATTAACAGCTACAGAAAGTGGTGCTGGAGATAATATCGTTGTTAAAGAAACGACAGGTACCTTGATGAATGCCTTTGGTTTGGCAGATCTTTCAACCGAAGTGGCGGGTACAAGTGCTACATCTGAGGCGGGAAAAAATGCGGTCTTGGAAGTTAATGGACAATCCATTGTACGGACTTCTAATTCCATTGAAGTAAATGGTGTCAAAATTGAACTTTTAGAGAAAACTGCCGTGGACGAAGTACTGAAAGTATCAATGAGCGAAGACACAACCGAATTAAAAGACACCATAAAGAGTTTTGTTGAAGATTATAATAATTTGATTTCTTCGATGAATACTTTGATCAAGGAAAAGGCTGATTCTGCTTATCCACCGCTTACTGATGCGCAAAAAGATGAAATGACTGAAAAGCAAATCGAAGCCTGGGAAAAAAAGGCCAAGGTTGGTTTGTTAAAAGGAGACAGTGTTTTAAAAGGAATTACATCTAAGATGCAGTCAATGATGTACGGAGCGGCTGAAAGCGGTGGGATTACATTGTTTAATATGGGAATTTCTTCCGCAGGCTACGCAGAGAACGGAAAGCTTAAAATTGATGAAGAAAAACTGGAGACCGCACTAAAAACAAGAGGGTCTGAAATTAGAGATCTTTTTACAACAGAAAAAACGGGTTTAGCCAATCAGTTAAATAGCGTGATTGATGCAGCCGCAAAAACAAGCGGTGTGAAAGGCACTCGGGGGTCTTTAATTGAGTTGGCTGGTTATGAATCAACTCTTTCGAATACGGAAAATAGCATAACTGACAAAATAACAAAGGCGAATAAAATGATAACGAGTTTGAATAAGAAATTAAAGACTGAAGAAACTTATTATTGGAGTAAGTTTACGGCTCTGGAGACAGCACTGCAGCAACTTAACAATCAAAGTGCGATGATTACATCATTTGGTTCAAGTTCGTAATGATAGAAAGGGGGAAAATGTAATGCAATACGCAAATGCTTATCAGGAATCAAAGCGTTATGCCATCGAATCTTTGTCAAAAGGAGAGGTGGTTATTAAGCTCTTTGAGGAAGCAGAAAAACAGGTAAAAATGGGCATCATCCTAATAGAAAAGGATAGTTTTGCTAAAGCATACAATTGTATCGCAAAAGCGCAAAAGATTATAACCTCACTTAATCTTTCGTTGGATATGCAATACCCCATTTCAATTGAGCTTAATCAGATGTACAGTTTTATTTTTGAAAAGTTGGGTGAAGCCAATAGTAGTCGTGATATCCAATTATTAAGGAGTCTATTGACTTTAATTGTTGATCTTAAAGATTCATTTAAGGAAGCAGAGAAAATCAGTAACCCTTCAAAATCAAGAGGACTGTAAGATGGACGATGTTTCTCATGAATTATGCCAGGAAAAAATTTCTATTTTAAAAGAATATGTAAGCAAGGGTGAAGAAATTCTCAGCAGTATTGAGGACTGGGAAAATCTGGATTTAATCCTTGAAGAACGAGATCAACTAATCCTCAGACTTAAAAATATGGAAGAGCATTTAACTGGACTAAAGGGAAATCAAGTTTGCAGTAGTGATGAAAAAAAGCAAATTGATAACCTGGTCAAACTTATTCAAGACATGGATCAAAGTTGTATTCATATGATCCAAGCTGAACAACAAAAAACCCTTCAGGATTTGAAAAAAAATCAGCAGAATCAGAAAGTGGCAGATTATGAAATCAGTTTAACCCCTAGCCACGGTACTTTTCTGGATGCGAAAAAGTAAATTGATAAATTAAATGAATAAATACACAAAAAAAGCAACTTTTGTTGCTTTTTTTTATGCGGTAACATATAATAAAACAGGTGTGAAAAACAATATTTAAATCATTTTTTTAAATGATGATTTAAAACTTCACAATGCAAACTTTACTTTAACAAATACAATAGTGTAACCTAATTATTGGTTAACTTAATTACAACTTAGGCAGTTTGTAAATCTGTTTGTTGTTTTTTAGAACTTATGGTATGATTGTAATATCTGCAAATCGTGTTATTTTTAGTTTGTAAATAGTGATAAAAAATATTGATTTAACAAAAGTATGAGATAATGAATAAAGATAAAAAAGCTGACAGTTTTGTTGGCATATTAAAAAAGGAGGACATGATGATTGGTGATTCAATAACCTCAGCTCTATATCAAAAAGCACTTGATGGTACCTGGCAAAGACAGAAGGCAACCAGCAATAATATTGCTAACTCTGAAACACCGGGGTATAAAGCGATCAAAGTCAATTTCGAGGATTCATTGAAGGCGGAAGTCAACAAGCTGCAAACCACTGCAAATACTAGTGGGACGGGTTTTCTTGACAAAATGGAAAGCATTCAATCCATCGATAATTCAAATATTAATGTATATCAGGGAGCCACCACGAGTCGTTTAGATCAAAACAACGTGGATATGGAGTCTGAAAACATTGATATGACAAAGTCGGTACTGCAATATAACTATCTGGTTCGTGGTGTCAGTGACTCCTACTCCAGATTAAAATATGCAATTAATGGAGGAAAATAATGAGTTTCTTAAGTTCTTTTAATATTTCCGGATCGGGTATGACAGCTCAAAAGTATCGATTGGATGTTGTTGCGCAAAATATTGCCAATGCCAAGGTTACCCGAACCGAAGAAGGTGAACCGTATCGTCGAAAAATGACAGTGCTGAGTAGTGTTAATACGGGAACCTTCCTGGACGCGCTTAAAACAGCAACCGGTGCTGTTCAAAAGGCCGGTGTACAGGTTGAGGCAGTGATTGAAGATGAGTCGGCCTTAGTTCCGGTTTATGATCCCACCCATCCAGATGCTAACGCTGAGGGATATGTGATGTATCCCAATGTCAATACCGCTCAGGAAATGACTGACGCCATGGGTGCCAGCCGCGCCTATGAAGCAAATGTAACAGCATTTAACGCGACAAAATCAATTGTATTAAAGGCCCTTGAAATCGGCCGTTAAAAGGAGAAAGTGATGTTTATTTTACCCATGAATTCCATTATCGGCGGAGCAAATATTGGCACTGCTGTCACGACCCCGGGAAATGCAGCAGAAACCGGCGTTGCCGGAGATTTTAAAAATATTCTACAGGATACGATTAATAATGTAGAAGAAACAGAAGCAGTTACGAAGGTAGATGCTTACAATTTGTCAATTGGTAATATGGACGATATGCACACCATGATGATCAACACCGCTAAGGCAGATGTTGCACTGCAAACCATGGTACAGTTGCGTAATAAGGTCTTAGAATCTTATCAGGCTGTTATGAATACAGGCCTATAAGTTTGGATAGGTCAAAACATTTTTTTAAACCAGGAATGGATACCGGGCTGAAATTTTATTTTGGTGACCGGTATTCCCTGTTAGAATGCGCCAGTTTATTAACGACTATTGACAGCAAATACTTTGGATGGATGAGAAAAGACGATGAATGAGAAAATTAAAGGCTTTTTAGAAAAAATCAAAAATTTCTGGACCGGAACGACCAAAAAAGCTAAGATTCTGATGATTGGTGGGGTTGCACTGGTCTTGTTGGCATCCATCGGTTTGACCGTTCTTTTGAACCATAAAGAGTATGTACCGCTTTTTACTGGTTTAACCCAGGCAGAAACCACTGAAATTATGTCAGCCCTGACAGAATCGACGGTAGATGTAAGGTTAGATGCCGGGGGAAATATCATGGTGCCCTCTGGTGATGAGGCAAAGGTGCGGATGCAGTTGGCAACAGCCGGTTACCCCAAAAACGGCTTGAGTTATTACGTCATTAAAGATAATAACAGCATGCTGGCCACCGACTATGAGCGGAAACAATATGAAAACATGCAGCTTCAGGAGCGACTGGGTGCCAGCATTAAAACCTTAAGCGGGGTCAAAGAGGCCATTGTTACCATTTCGGTACCAACAGAAAATGTGTTTTATCTACAGGAAACAGAAAGTACCACGGCGTCGGTTATTATTCATTTAGAGCCGGGGGCCACCTTAACGCGGCAGCAAATTGCGGGGATTCAAAATCTGGTAATTAAGTCCGTATCGGGTCTGACGGCAGAAAACATCGCACTTACAGATGGAGAAGGAAATGATCTGGTCAACAATCTGGCGGCTGAAAATGGCGGCGAGGCTAAGTTAAAATTGACAAATGCGGTTGAGAATGCATTAACTCAAAAAGTAAACAAGGTATTGGACGGACCTTACACTCAGGAGCAGTATAAGGTTGCCGTAACAGCGACTCTTAATACCGATGCCATTAAGCAGGAATCAACCGTTTATACGCCATCAGAAGATGGTGAAAACTCCGGGGTGATCAATCAGGAGTCCTCCAGTTTGGTTATCTCCAATGAGGACGGAATCGCCGGCGGAATTGCTGGTGTTACCGGGAATACGGATATCACAACCTATGCAGAAGGTCTAATTGGTGATGGTGGAATCGTCACTGGGATAAACGAAAATACCACTTATTCGGTTAGCCAGGAAATTACGCAGACTGAAAAACTGGACCCTGCCATCGAAACGGTCTCCATCGGGATTGCCATTGATGATCCGGCGATGACCCCGGTGGCCCGGGAAAACCTGATTCAGTTGGTGGCTTTTGCCGCTGGCGTCCCGCCCGCAAGTGTTACCGTGCGTAACTTTGAATTTGCTCAGCTGGAAGAAGAGGTGGATGAACCGCTGTTTACACCGCAACAGTTATTGGTGTTTGGTGGCATCGGAGCTGGTGTGCTGTTACTGCTGCTGGTCTTGTTATTTATTCTTAGCCGTGGCAAAAAGAAAAAAGCGGATGGAAAAGATAAGAAGAAGGGCAAGCGTGGAAAAGGGATTGATGAAGCCTTTGCAACCGATGAAGATTCTCAAACAGATGATTTATTTGGTGCTCTGGCAGCAGATCACCTGGAATCCATTGAGCCAATTCAGACGCTTAAAGATGATAAAAAAGAAAAAATCAAAGAGTTTGCCACCACAAATCCGGAAATTGCGGCGCAGTTATTTAAGTCATGGCTTAAAAATGAAAGTGAATAGATAAGAATTTTTGAAGGAAGTTGACAAATATGGACGTTACCTTAACACCACGACAAAAAGCAGCGCAGGTCGTTATTTCTCTGGGCGCAGATATTGCTTCTAATATATATAAACATTTACAAGAAGAAGAAATTGAAGTTCTGACCTACGAGATTACCCGACAGGATAGTGTGCCGCCGGAGGTGGCAGATCAGGTCATTGACGAATTTTATGGTCTTTGTGTGGCTCAAAAGGTATACATTGAAGGCGGGGTTAATTATGCCCGAAATGTACTGGAAAAAGCCTTTGGGGTTCAGCAAGGTAGTGCACTTTTGGAGCGGGTCACAAAAACACTCAGGACGAAGGCCTTTGAGTTTATCCGTAAAGCGGATTACAAAAATCTAATGAACATGATTATGAATGAGCATCCTCAGACTATCGCTCTGGTTTTATCTTATGCCAGAGCCGATCAGGCTTCGGCTATTATCTCGGAATTGCCCAAGAGCATTCGGGTTGAAGTGGTCGAACGGATTGCCAGGATGGATCGGACGTCTCCGGAAATTATCAGACAGGTTGAAACCATTCTTGAACGCAAATTTGAATCGGTTGTTTCCTTTGACTTGCTGGAAGTTGGCGGGATTAATTACATTGCTGAGATTATGAACAACATTGATCGTGGAACCGAAAAATACATCTTTGATGAACTCAGTAAAAATGATGCCAAACTGTCAGAAGAAATTCGTAAGCGGATGTTTGTATTTGAAGATATCGTTATCCTTGACTCAATGTCGATTCAACGATTCTTGCAAGAAATTGATACAAAAGAAATGTCAGTCGCACTTAAGGGTGCAAACAAGGCAGTTGCGGACATTATTTTTGCCAATATGTCCCAACGTATGGGTGATACGGTTAAGAGTGAGATGGAATTCTTGCATAATGTCAGGGTCCGGGATGTAGAAGAAGCGCAGCAGAAGATTGTTTCGGTCATTCGAAGACTGGAAGAAGAAGGCGAAATTGTAACATCTAAGGGTGGAAAGGACGAGATCATTGTCTAGTATTGTAAAAGCTAAATGGGTGTCTCAAATTAGTACGCCAGTCGTGATACCAGTTATCAGTCATCATGAAACAGAACAAGAAAGTGACAGTCAGCCAGACACGGAAACGACAATGGCTGAAGATCAAACCGATCAGGATAACAGCGTTGAAGCGATGCATGCCGCCAATGAACTGATGAAGGAAGCAATCAAGGCCAGTCAGGAAATCAAAGAAAAATCTCAGGAAACAGGTTATCAGGAAGGCTTTTCGCAGGGCTACGCAACGGGTCACGAAGAAGGCTTGAAGGATGGCACCCGGGATGGCTTTCAAGCTGGTCTGAGAGAAGGCTTAAACGAGGGCATGACACAGGCAACAAGCGAAATTGAGCAGAAACTTCAGGAGATTCATGAACTTCTTGATGCAATCAACGAAGAACGGCAACAGGCGCTGGACACTCGCGAAAAAGAGCTGCTCGATATCGCCTTTGAAATAGCCAAGAAAATAATGAAATATCAGGTTGCAGAAGACCAGGATCTGTTCTTGCGGTTTTTTGATGAGGTCATTCATGGGGATGAAGAGGATCTTAAAATCTATTTATCTGAAAACCAGAAAACGCTGGATCTCCATATTAATAAGGGAATGGCAGAAAAGCTCAAGAAGCTTTCGAAAAAATCCAAGGTAATTATTCTTAAGGATGAGGATAAGATCATGGTGGAAAGCAATGATTCGGTCATTGATATGAGTCTGCCGGTACAATTGGATCAATTGGAGAAAGCCATCGAACAAAGTTCGTAACTGGAGGCGAAAATGAATACATCTGAAATTTGTAAAGCCATTCAACGAGCAGAAACCTATCACTACTTTGGAAAAATTGAGAAGGTCGTCGGAATGATGATTGAATCCGTGGGCCCGGAATGCCGTATTGGGGATTTGTGTAAGATATTTGATCAGAATGCAGATCGTTTCATTTTAGCTGAAGTGGTTGGTTTTCGCGGCAATAAGGTTTTATTGATGCCATACGAAGAACCAGAAGGCATTAGTTTTGGAAATATTGTAGAACCCACCGGTTCTTCCCTGAAAATTGGTGTGTCGGATAGTATGATTGGCCGGGTTGTTAATGCCATGGGAGAACCCATTGATGGGGGCGGCCCGATCTTAAATACCACGCCCTACGAAATTCAGAGTGCTGGGGCTAACCCCTTTTCAAGGCCATGTATTGACGATATCCTGGAATTTGGGGTAAAGGCAATAGATGGTTTATTAAGCATTGGCAAGGGCCAGAGAATGGGCATCTTTGCCGGTAGTGGTGTTGGTAAAAGTACTCTGATGGGGATGATTGCCAGAAATGTAAAAGCTCAGGTTAATGTGATTGCCCTGGTCGGTGAGAGAGGTCGGGAGGTTCGCCAGTTTTTAGAGAATGATTTAGGGCAGGAAGGTCTGGAACGATCAGTGCTTGTGGTAGCCACCTCCGATCAGCCCCCCATGCAGCGGATGAAATGCGCATTGACAGCGACTACCATTGCGGAGTATTTTAAGGATCAGGGCAATGATGTCCTTCTGATGATGGATTCCCTGACCCGATTTGCCATGGCCCAACGGGAAATCGGTCTGGCCACTGGAGAACCCCCTGTTGCCCGAGGATACACGCCCTCCATTTATGCGATGATGCCAAAGCTGCTGGAACGTAGCGGAAATTTTGAAACCGGCTCCATTACCGGGATTTACACAGTGTTGGTTGAAGGGGACGATATGAATGAACCGGTGGCCGATACAGTCCGGGGGATTATTGATGGGCACATTGTGCTGTCCCGTAAAATTGCGGCCAGAAACCACTATCCGGCGATTGATGTTCTTAATAGTGTCAGCCGATTGATGTCTAATATTGTCAGTAAAGATCAGATGGACGCGGCCTCGTCGATGCGAAATATGATGTCAGTGTATGATACCAACTACGATCTGGTCAGTATCGGCGCTTATAAAAGCGGCACGAATCCGTCTTTGGATATTGCCATTAAAAAAATTGCCGGCATCAATCAGTTTTTGCAACAGAAGGTTGATGAAAAGTGTTTTTATGATGAGAGTGTTGAAGCCATGAAGAAGGCCGTCTTATGAAAAAATTTCAATTTCATTTAGGAAAGCTCCTTTCTTATAAAGATCAGAATCTGGAAAATGAAATGATGATACTAGGTGGCTTGACCAGACAACTCAGTGATGAAATGGACAAACAGCTGGAGTTGGAAGACCAACTGGAAAAGAGTCAGAAGAATTACGAACGTGATATGGCTGCTTCCATCACCGCTACAGCCTGTCAGGTGTATCTCCACTACATGTCTTTTCTGAAAGAGCAGATCAAAATTGTTGAAAAAAGAATCGATGAAATTACAGAGAAGATTGATATTCAAATTGAGGTAGTTAAAAATTTAAAGCTGGAAACCCGTTCACTTGAAATTGTTAAGGAAAACAGATATGATGATTACAAAAAAGAAATCGTCAAAGAGACAGAAAAGGCAATGGAAGAATTTATAACCACCAGCAAAATTATGAAAGATGGATCGTGACCATTTTCTAAAAAAGAAAGATAAGAGGTACAAAGATGAGATATGATACGATTATCGTGGGGGCTGGTCCAGCCGGTTTAGCCGCAGGAATATATGCAGCTCGGGGAACGCTAAAGGTGCTGATTATGGAAAAAGCCGGCATTGGTGGACAGATTGCGACCAGTTGGGAGATTGAAAATTATCCCGGTTCACCACCAGACAGCACGGGCCCAGGTCTTACTGAGCGGATGCGTCAGCAATGTGAGGAATTCGGGGTTGAGTTTGCTACTAAGACTTACTTAAGATCGCATCAAACAGAAGCCGGTTTTATCGTTGAAACCGATTCTGGCAGTATCGAGTCCCAGACCATTATCATGGCTACCGGGGCAGAACCCAAGCCAATCGGTTGCAAAGGTGAACGGGAATTACGAGGGATGGGCGTTTCCTATTGTGCTACCTGCGATGCTAATTTTTTTAAAGGTTTAAAGGTTGCGGTGATCGGTGGCGGCGATACGGCTTTGGAAGAAGCCTTGTATTTAACGAAATTTGCCGCAGAAATTATCATTATCCATCGGCGCGATGAACTTCGGGGAGCCAAAATTCTCCAGCAGCGCATTCGTGAAAATGAAAAAATTTCATTGCTGCTCGATTCAGTGGTGGAGGAAATAAAAGGGAATGGTCAAGTTGAAGGCATTGTTGTTAAGAATGTAAAAACCAATGAATTGACTGACGTTTCACTTGACGGCGTTTTTGTATTTGCAGGTCAAAAACCAAATTCAGAGGCATTTGTCGGCTTGTTGGAACGCGATGCCAGAGACTATCTGATTACGGATGATGAAATGCGCACCAACATCCCGGGGATTTTTGCAGCCGGGGATGTCAGGCGTAAATCGCTACGCCAGGTGGTCACGGCTACGGCTGATGGCGCTATTGCGGCAGTAAATGTGATCAAATACATTGAAGAACCTAAGTAGACTGTGATATGATTAGGACTAACGAAAGTTAGTCTTTTTTTGATTAAAATAATTTATAAAAACAGTCAGGTGAAAAATGAATATCAAATTTGATTTAAATATAACCCAAACTCAAAAACTCGTCATGACCCAGGAGATGCGTCAATCCATTGAAATTCTTCAGCTGACAGCCATGGAACTAAAGGGCTTAATCGAAACTGAAATCATGGAAAACCCGGTACTGGAATTTAATGAGGTGTCCATTAAAGAAGTGGTGCCCGTTAATGAGGATGGGGGACCGCTAAAGGGTGAAGTCGTTCAGGAAAAACCGCCGAAAGAAGAGATTCAATGGGAGGAGTATTTCCATAGCATGGAAAACGCGGACTATCGGGGCCAGACGCAATTAAGCACCGTGCCCGATGACGAGTATGGTTTTGAAAAATTCACATCCCAGGAGAAAACCTTAAATGAGTATCTTCATTTTCAATTTAAGATGCTAAAGAAAAGTCTTAGTGAACAGGAAAAACGCATTGGCGAATACTTGATTGACTGTATTGATGATAACGGTTATCTCATCATTGATATGGACTATATCACCAGTGTTTTAGAAGCTCAGGAAGTGAGCATTAAGAAAATGATTGGCATCATCCAGGGCTTTGATCCGTGTGGGGTGGGATGTCGCACGATTGAAGAATGTCTGCTGATTCAACTGCGCCAAATGGGATATGACGATGATGAAGTGTATCTGGACATTGTTAGAAACCATTTGATGGATTTAGCCAATAATCAATTTAAGCGGATCACCCAGGAAACGGGCTTAGCAATTGAAGACGTTTATGACTTTAAAGAGGTGTTAAAATCACTCGAGCCCAAACCCGGTCGGGAGTTTTCCAGTTCGGAACGGGTTTCCTACGTGATCCCGGATGGGAGCATTGAAATTGTAAATGGTGAACTGGTGGTGAAAGTTAATGATGTGTCGGCCCCCCGGCTGCGCATCAATAATTATTATAAAGGGTTGTTAAAGACGCCAGACAAAAACGATGAAACCAAGCTGTATCTGGAAAAAAAACTCGATAGTGCAGCATTTCTGATTCGCAGCATTGAGCAGCGACGCGATACCGTTAAAAAGGTTATTAACGCTGTCGCACTGTCCCAGTCGAGTTTCTTTTTTGAGGGTGTTGGTGATCTGCGGCCTTTAACGCTTAAAACAATCGCTGAGATGATTGATGTTCACGAGTCCACGGTCAGTCGGGCGATCCGGGGAAAATATATTCAAACCCCCAAGGGCACCTTTGCACTGAAGTTTTTCTTTAAACGAGGATATTCTCAGGGTGAAGAAGATCGCTCTTCGGATGCCATTAAACGGCTCATTTCGGAATTGATTGAAAAGGAAGATAAGAAAAAACCGCTCAGTGATCAAAAAATTTCAGAATTATTACAACAGAAAAATTTGGATGTGGCCAGGCGAACCGTTGCCAAATATCGGGAAGCGCTTATGATAAAGCCTTCGTCGAAGCGAAAAGAATATCGGTAGACCATCTACAAATCTTCACCAAATACCGGCACATCCTGAAAATAGGGCGAGGATTTTCTTTTAGATTTTGGTCTTTTTTAACTTGTTTTTAAATTTAAAATGGGGTATAATGAATTTGTCCCAGCGGGACAAAAGCGAGCATGTATCCGAAAGAAGGGTGATTCTGTGTCAAATCAATTAAAAATCAGTAAGGAAGTCATTGAACTTCAACAGCTTGTCGCACCGGAAGTGAATCGTCTCATTGAAATGCGTTACAATATTTTGTCAACCATCAGCAGTGAGCAACCTATCGGACGGAGAAATCTTGCATTTGTTCTGGATATGAGTGAACGTCAGGTTCGTAATGAAATCGATTTTTTTCAGGCTCAAAAGCTGGTTTCGGTGGAACGCCAGGGGGTTGTTATCACCGATGCCGGAACAGCAGCGCTGATTCAGTTAAAAAGCTTGCTCTACACCTATAACGGGCTGGAACAACTGGAGAAAGAACTGATGGATCGGCTCCATCTCAAACGGGTGATCATTTGCCCCGGCGATATGGATATGAACTATGAAGTACTGCGATTTATGGGACGCTCCGGCGCAAAATATGTGTTGTCGGTAATGAAATATAAGGATACCCTGGCATTAACTGGCGGGAGCTGTACTGCAGCCGTAGCCGATGAAATGCGAGAAGCTTTTTATCCCGATGTTTATGTCATTCCGGCCCGCGGCGGGATCGGCAAAAGCCATTCCACCCAGGCAAATAACGTGGTGGCCGAAATGGGACTAAAACTGCATTCAAACTATGAGCTTCTCCACCTGCCGGATAATATCGATCAACGATTATTAGAAGCATTAAAAGATTATCCGGAGATAAAAAGGGTATTCAATAAAATGGACAACATCGATATTTTCATTTTTGGATTGGGACGAGCCGATGTCTTGGCCGACTGGCGTAATCTGGCAACGGCCGAGAAGCGCAAAATACTGGAACGGGGAGCTGTGGCAGAAGCCTTTGGTCATTACTTTGACATAAACGGTCAGGTAATTTCGCCATCTTCCACTATTGGCATTGGTATCGACAATTTTAAAAAAATACCGCATGTCATTGCGGTAGCCGGTGGGGTTACGAAGGCTGAATCGATTATTGCAGTTAGTCGAATTCGTGAAAATATTGTGCTGATCACCGATGAAAGTGCCGCCAGAGAGATTTTGAAAAAATTGCAAACCATGTCAGAAGCAAAATGAATCGCATCTGACTGAGTATAAATTGAGTAAACATTATTTTAAGGAGGCAGATAATATGTCTGTAAAAGTAGCAATTAATGGTTTTGGAAGAATTGGTCGTTTAGCATTCAGATTAATGGCAGATAACAAAGCATTTGACGTTGTCGCTATCAATGATTTAACCGACGCAAAAACCTTAGCGTACCTGTTAAAATATGATAGTGCCCAGGGTAAATTTAAGCAAGATAGCATTGAAGTTAAAGATGATGGCATCGTGGTTGACGGAAAAGCAATCAAAATTTACTCTGAAAGAGACCCTGAAAACTTACCTTGGGGAAGTATTGGAGTGGATGTTGTCATCGAATGTACCGGTTTCTTTACCGATAAAGACGGTGCTGGTAAACACATCAAAGCCGGTGCAAAAAAAGTTATTGTCTCAGCGCCAGCCAAAGGTGATGTTAAAACGATCGTGTTTAATGTCAACGAAAATATCTTAGATGGCACTGAAACGGTCATCAGTGGCGCTTCCTGCACGACAAACTGTTTAGCGCCAGTGGCTAAAGTACTTAACGACAGCTTTGGTTTAGTCAGCGGCTTAATGACTACTGTTCATGCCTACACCAATGATCAGGCAACTCTGGATGCACCTCATAAAGATCTACGACGCGGTCGTACTGCGGCTCAAAATATTGTTCCCACTTCCACTGGTGCTGCTGCCGCAGTCGGCAAGGTGCTACCAGCTCTTAACGGCAAACTGGACGGATTTGCGCTTCGGGTACCAGTTATTACAGGCTCGCTGGTTGATTTAACCTGTGTGTTGGAAAAAGACGTTACCGCCGATGAAATTAATGCCGCACTTAAAGCAGCTGCCAACGAATCACTGGGTTACAACGAAGAACAAATTGTTTCTACCGACATCATCGGCATGTCTTTCGGCTCATTGTTTGATGCAACCTTAACCCGAGTGATGAATGTTGAAGGCGGAAAACAACAGGTAAAAGTCATTGCCTGGTACGATAACGAAATGTCTTACACGGCTCAACTGGTTCGTTTAGCTGAGTTTGTTGCCACTAAATTTTAATCGACCTAAGCACGATTAAAGTAGCTCATTAAATTTAAATAATACAAATCAAAAAACTTTTCAGAAGCTTTTGCAAAACCCTTGCAACTGCTTCTGAAATTGTTTATAAAGCAAATATTCAAGCGAAGCTGATTAGGTAAAAGATGAAGTAGTACCGACCAATTGTTAATCTGTTGTATGCTGCAGACTCGGACAGGCTATCGCCGTATCCGCTCTGATGCATACAACATGATGTAACAATTGTCGGTACGATAATATACCGAAATCTTATGGAAATGCGAAAATTATAAACCGAGAGGATAAAAATATGAGTAAAAAAACAGTATCTGATCTTGATTTAAAAGGAAAAAAAGTTTTAATGCGGGCCGATTTTAATGTGCCATTAGATGAAAACGGCGTCATTACCGATGAAACAAGGATAACCGCCGCATTACCCACAATTAATTATATTTTAGAGCAGGGGGGATCACTGATTTTAATGTCCCATATGGGCCGGCCTAAAAATCAGCCAAACCCAAAATATTCACTGGAACCCGTTGCCAGGAAACTGTCTGAATTACTTAAAAAAGAAGTGATTTTTAATGATGATGGAGCCGTGACCGGATCACTAACCGTTGCGGCAGCGGCCGATCTTAAACCAGGTGAGGTACTCTTGCTTCAAAATACCCGGTTCCGTGGCGAAGAAGAAAAAAATGACCAGGGATTTTCAAAAGAACTGGCACAGTTAGGTGATGTTTTTGTCAATGATGCCTTTGGAACGGCTCACCGTGCTCACGCTTCAACCGTTGGCGTTGCCGAATTCTTACCCGGCGTATCAGGCTTTCTGATTCAAAAAGAACTGGATTTTATGGGCAAAGCCCTGGAAAAACCCGAACGTCCCTTTGTGGCAATCTTGGGTGGATCAAAGGTTTCGGATAAGATTGGTGTGATTAACAACCTGTTAGAAAAGGTGGATACCTTAATCATTGGCGGTGGAATGGCCTTTACCTTCCTGAAAGCTCAAGGGTATGAAATTGGAAAATCACTATTGGAAGAAGATAAAATGGAACTGGCCAAGGAACTAGTAGCCAAAGCGAAGGCCAAAGGGGTTAACCTTTTATTACCAGTGGATGTAGTTGCGGCAAAAACCTTTGCCGCCGATGCCTCTTTTGAGGTGGTCGATATTAATGCGATCCCGGCAGATTCATTGGGACTCGATATTGGACCCGTTTCGGCAGCAACTTTTTCAAAAGCAATTCTGGAAGCTAAAACAGTGATCTGGAATGGCCCCATGGGCGTATTTGAAATGCCAGCCTTTGCCAAAGGAACAGAAGCGGTCGCTAAAGCGATGTCAGAGTCAACAGCCATTACCATTATTGGTGGCGGAGACTCGGCCGCAGCGGTTAAAATTCTTGGCTATGAAGCAGGGATGAGTCACATTTCCACCGGTGGTGGCGCTTCACTGGAATTCCTGGAAGGAAAAAAACTGCCAGGTATTGAAATCTTACAGGATAAATAGAAGGAGAAGATGATGCGAAAACCAATTATTGCGGGAAACTGGAAAATGAATAATGATATTTTTGAGACTGAAAAACTGATGAATACGCTGTTGCCATTGGTAGCTGGGGCAGAAGCCGAAGTGGTTTTTTGTCCTACCTATTTGGGTCTGCAAAAAGCCGTGGAAATGGCCAAAGATTCGAACGTTGGCATCGGGGCTCAGAATATGCACTTTGAAAAAAACGGTGCTTTTACCGGTGAGATATCCGGGGAAATGCTACAGGCTATCGGTGTAAATTATGTTCTGATTGGCCACTCGGAAAGACGGGAATACTTTAATGAAACCGACGAAGCCGTCAACAAAAAAGCCATTAAAGCTCTGGCACTGGGAATTACCCCGATTGTCTGCTGCGGTGAAACCCTGGAAGAACGGGAAAGCGGAAAAGCTGAAGCCAAGGTTGTTGCGCAGATGGAAGCGGGATTAAAGGGCATTGGTGACATTACCAAGGTCGTTGTTGCCTATGAACCGATCTGGGCCATCGGCACCGGTAAAACAGCCAGCAAAGAAGAAGCTAACGAAGCCTGCGGCTGGGTTCGTCAAACGATCGCTAAAATGTTCGGCGAAGATGCGGCCCAAAAAGTCCGAATTCAATACGGCGGTTCAGTCAACCCGGAAAATATCAAAGATCTGATGGCCATGGACAACATCGACGGCGCCCTGGTCGGCGGTGCAGCTCTGAAACCAACGTTCTCGGAGATTGTGAAGTTCTAATTCAATTCTCATTTCAAAAGTAAAGCGAAAAAAGATATAGTGAGTACCGACAATTGTTATATCATGTTGTCTGCATCGGAGCGAACAGGTTGATCAACCTGTCCGATTCTGCGCGCAGGCAACGAGCCAATCATAAGCTTGCTTATAGTTGGCGACTGCCCGCGACCAATGCGAAAGAAGCGTAGCGGATTTCGCATGGCGCAGCGAACAACAGATTAACAATTGGTCGGTACGGTACTCACGACAACCTAAAATATTTGGACTGAAAGGTGTGATCAAATGAATAAAAATTTAACAGCCCTGATTATTCTGGATGGCTACGGCTTTACCAGATGTACTGAGGGTAATGCCGTTCTACAGGCCCAAACACCGTTTCTTGATGCCATCTCCCAGGACGCGCCTCATACCCTTATTACCGCCAGTGGCCTTGGCGTTGGTCTGCCAGAAGGTCAGATGGGTAATTCTGAGGTTGGCCATTTAAACCTGGGGGCCGGTCGCGTCGTCTATCAGGAACTGACCCGAATTACCAAATCCATCGAAGATGGCGACTTTTTTACCAACGAAGCCTTTCTTGCCGGCATCAATGCCGCCAAACAAAAAGGCGGAGCCTTGCACCTGATAGGCTTATTGTCCGATGGTGGGGTTCACAGTCATGAATGCCATCTTTACGCATTACTGAACCTGGCTAAAAAACAAGGCTTAAAACGGGTCTACGTTCACTGCCTGATGGATGGTCGGGATACGGCCCCAAACAGCGGCATCGACCATATCAAAGCACTGGAAGCTAAAATGGCTCAATTAGGGGTGGGCGAAATCGCCACCATCATGGGTCGTTACTACGCAATGGATCGCGATAACCGCTGGGATCGGGTCGAAAGAGCCTATGATGCGATGACCGCTGGAGCCGGCAATCATGCCGCATCGGCAAGGGATGTCATGGTCGAAACCTATGCAAATAGAATTACCGATGAATTCGTGCTGCCAACCATCATCGACACGGTTGATGACAGCACCATTAAATCCCAGGATACCATCATTTTCTTTAATTTCAGACCCGATCGGGCCCGGGAATTAACGCGAGCATTTATCGATCCGGATTTCAATTTGTTTATTCGCAAAACGGATTTTCTGGATTTGAATTTTGTCACGATGACTCAGTATGATAAATCGTTTGAAACGGTATCCGTTGCTTATAAGCCAGTAACCATTAGGAATACCCTCGGTGAATATCTTAGTAATCTGGGGATTCCCCAGCTGCGCATTGCGGAAACAGAAAAGTATGCTCATGTAACTTATTTCTTTAATGGTGGACTGGAAAAACAGTATCCCCTGGAAGATCGGATTCTGATCCCTTCACCACTTGTGGCAACCTATGATATGCAACCGGAGATGAGTGCTTACGAGGTAGCCAATAAAGCTGTTGAAGCGATAGAAAGCGATAAGTATCAGTTGATGATCCTCAATTTTGCCAATGCCGATATGGTTGGGCATACCGGTATTTTAGAAGCCGCCGAAAAAGCGGTCGAAGTGGTCGACGCTTGTGCCCAAAAAGTCATTGCGACCATTCTGGCAAAAGGCGGCAAGGTGATTGTCACCGCTGATCATGGTAATGCTGAAAAGATGATTGATTACGAAACACACATGCCCTTTACTGCTCACACATCAAACCAGGTTAAGTGTATTCTTCTTGGTGATGGCAATGTGACCCTGCGAGATGATGGACGGCTAGCTGATGTTGCGCCGACCCTACTCGATTTGATGGGACTGCCGGTACCAGTAGAAATGACTGGAAAAACACTGATTAAGGCAGAATAAAGTAAAAATAGCAAAGCTGTGAGCGTTTACATAGGAAAAGTCTCGACTGAGACTTTTTTTATGATTGAAAATGTTTTTTGGGTATGATATTATAACGTGCACGATTATTTACGGAGGTGATACTTATGAAAGAAGCTTTACTGGTCGTATTACTGATTTCCAGCCTGGTTTTGATTGCCGCGATACTTCTATCGCCGGGAAAAACAGCAGGAATGTCAGGAGCCATCGCAGGTGGTGCTGAGACCTTATTTGGAAAGAAAAAAGCCAAGGGATTTGAAGGCGTACTCGAAAGAGCAACCAAAATCTCAGGGGTGTTATTCATGTTGTCGGCATTCGTTTATTCAATCGTATCATAACAGGCATCTGAATTAGAGAGGTGCAAAAACTTACAGGGGGAAATTGAAAATGGAATTATTGTTTCTGGCTCCAGCTATTGGAGTCGTGGCGTTGCTTGTTGCGCTTGTTTTTGCAAAACGCGTAACTGCAGTTGACGCCGGTACCGACAGAATGAAAGAGATCGCGGGATATATCCACGAGGGTGCGATGGCATTCTTAAAACGCGAGTATCGAATGATCGCAATTTTTGTGGCCGTTTTATTTGTTGTTTTGACCGTTACACCGGGGTTAGGGTTAACTACCGCGGTATGTTTCCTGGTCGGCGCTATTTTTTCTATCCTGGCGGGATTCTTTGGGATGCAGGTTGCCACCAAAGCTAACGTTAGAACTGCTAATGCAGCCAAAACCAGCGGGATGAACAAAGCCCTTTCAGTGGCTTTTTCCGGCGGTGCCGTTATGGGTATGTGTGTTGTCGGTCTGGGCTTACTGGGCGTCAGTGTTTTATATCTGTTGTTTGGTGACGTGACGATTGTAACCGGGTTTGGTTTGGGCGCATCTTCAATTGCACTGTTTGGTCGAGTTGGTGGTGGTATTTACACCAAAGCTGCCGATGTTGGTGCTGACCTTGTAGGTAAGGTTGAAGCCGGTATTCCGGAAGATGATCCCCGTAATCCCGCGGTTATCGCTGATAACGTTGGTGATAATGTTGGTGACGTTGCTGGTATGGGTTCGGATTTATTCGAGTCTTATGTTGGTTCAATCATCTCTGCGATTACCTTGGGTGCACTAGCCCTTGATGGTTACAATGGGATCTTATTCCCGATGCTTTTGGCAGCAACTGGTATTTTTGCTTCAATTATCGGATCGTTCTTTGTCCGTGGTAAAGAAGGTGGAAATCCACAACGGGCTCTGGATATGGGTACCTATGTCAGTGGGATTTTAGTCGTTATTGCTTCTTACTTCTTATCGAACTACTTTACTGGCGGATATGCAGCATTTATTGCTATTGTTGCCGGTTTGGCAGTTGGTATTGTTATTGGTAAATTAACGGAATATTATACATCAGAACATTACAAACCGGTTCAACACATTGCTCAGCAATCAGAAACCGGAGCCGCTACCACCATTATTAGTGGTTTGGCAGTGGGGATGAAATCGACCATGTTCCCAATTTTAGCGATGGCAGTAGCCATTTTTGTTGCTTATACAGCATTCGGACTTTTTGGTATTGCCTTAGCCGCCGTTGGAATGCTCTCCACCTGTGGAATGACCATTGCTGTGGATGCTTACGGCCCCATTGCCGATAATGCCGGTGGGATTGCCGAAATGGCAGAACTGCCGAAAGAAGTACGTGAAATCACAGACAAGCTGGATGCTGTTGGGAACACCACCGCAGCCATCGGTAAAGGTTTTGCCATTGGTTCAGCAGCCTTAACAGCGTTAGCCTTGTTTGCTTCTTATGCTCAAACAGTTGGTCTAGCCAGTATTGATATTTTAAATCCAAATGTTATCATTGGTTTGTTTATTGGTGGAATGTTGCCATTCTTGTTCTCAGCCTTAACCATGGAAGCGGTTGGTTCAGCAGCCAATGAAATGATTGAAGAAGTACGACGTCAATTCCGTGAATTCCCAGGAATTATGGCGGGTACCGAAAAACCGGATTATGCCAAATGTGTTGATATTTCAACCGCTGCGGCACTTCGACAAATGATCGTACCAGGTATAATGGCAGTTGCGGCTCCTCTCGCCATGGGTCTGATTCTTGGGGCAGATGCTTTGGGTGGACTTTTAGCCGGGGCTCTGGTTACGGGGGTATTAATGGCGATCTTTATGGCCAATGCCGGCGGTGCCTGGGATAATGCCAAGAAATTTATTGAAGGTGGCGCTCACGGCGGAAAAGGCAGTGATGCCCATAAAGCGGCTGTTGTTGGCGATACCGTTGGGGATCCATTTAAGGATACCTCAGGCCCTTCAATTAATATCTTAATCAAACTGATGACCATCGTATCATTGGTATTTGCACCACTATTCTTAATCTAATAAAGTTTTATCATCTTCATTTTACTTATAAAAGATCTGAATGCAGTCTTGCATTCAGGTCTTTTTTGTTGTTACGGTGAGGTTAAGTCAGAAGGATTTGGGTATGCAGTATAGCATAAGTACAGGGGCGGTTTTTGTTGCGTCAACAATATTTTTTCAAAAATGACACAAAAGAATTGTTCTCAAGACCCGCGCCAGCTTAAATAAATCTGAAGAAAGCAAAAATGCGCTTTAAATTATATAAACCGGTTGACTAAATAATGTTGTTGGAATATAATTTATATAAAAGGAGTGATGATATGATAAAAAGCGTATACAGTTTAATGCTATTTGATGAAATAGTTGAGAAGATAGACCAGATTGCCTATGAGAACAATACCAACCGCTCCCAATTGATCAATGATATTTTAGCAGAAAAAATCGGGCTGGTGACGCCGGAGCAGAAAATACAAAAAATTCTGGAACAACTGGACGAAAATTTCAGTGACACGCTGTCAGTGAGTCAGATCAATAAAAATTCCAGTATTCAATTCGGCAAAAGCCTGAAATATAAGTATCGACCCAAGGTGCGGTACAGTTACGAATTTATCAGCAGCAAACGGGGGAAATATGCGGTATTAAAAATCAGTTCCCGGACCAGGTCTGAAAATCTGAATGATCATTTTGATGAATTTTTCAAGCTGATTGCCGGTATTGAAAAAGCACAACGAGTTGATCATCGAGATTTAGCAGAAAACTTGACCAATCATAAATTTGTTCGAGCCTTTGAAGATGAGGGTGAGTTGACCCAGGACATCGAGACCGTCACCGATAATCTGACGCGCTATTTAAAAATGATTGATCGGGCAATGAATGTTTATTTCTCAAAAGTCGATGAAGCTGAAGCAAAAGATCTACTTAGCATCCTGGAAACCATTTACCGGGAGGATTACAAAAAAAACAACCACGATTAGTTGCGAGCTTAAGGCTGGCACTTCGCTACCATACCGACTAATTATTAATCGATTGTTTGCTGCGCCATGCGAAATCCGCTTTGCTCCTTTCGCGTTGGTCGCGGGCAGTCGCCAACTACAAGCAAGCTTGTGATTGGCTCGTTGCCTTCGCGCAGGATCGGACAGGGTACGCCGTGTTCGCCCAATGCAAACAACATGATGTAATAATTGTTGGTACTAAGGTTATCGATTATTTTGATATTAAATAAAATTATTTAGAAACGAGGTACAATGATGGATATGAATTTATTCACCCAAAAATCACTAGAAGCAATTAAAACGGCGGAATTGATCGCCGGAGAGTATAACCACATGGAAATTGAACCGGAGCATCTGCTGATGGGCCTGATTACTCAGGAAAATGGTGTGGTGGGGCGAATCTTTGACCGCCTGGGTAAAAACTCCCACACCATTGCCGAAGAACTGCGCCGGGAAGTCGGACGGATGCCCAGCGTTTCCGGGCCGGGTCGGGAGCAGGGAAAGGTTTATGTCAGCACAGAAACCGATAAGGTCTTAAACGAATCCTATAAAGAAGCAAAAAAACTAGACGACCAGTATATTTCGGTAGAATGTATTTTACTGGCGCTATACGGTCTGGGTAAAAAATCCAAATCTGTTGAGATTTTGGAACGCCATGGCATTGCTAAGAAAGATGTCGAAAATGTCTTAAAGGAAGTCCGCGGCGGACAGCGGGTAGTCAATGACCATCCCGAAGTCACCTATGAAGCTCTTAGTCAATACGGTCATGATCTGGTTCAGGATGCAATTGATAATAAACTGGATCCGGTGATTGGTCGGGATTCCGAAATCCGCCATGCGATCCGGATCTTAAGTCGAAAAACCAAAAACAATCCTGTCCTTATTGGAGAACCGGGGGTTGGTAAAACTGCCATTGTCGAAGGCTTGGCGATGCGTATTGTGGCCGGCGATGTGCCAGAAGGTCTTAAAGATAAACGAATCATCGCATTGGATCTGGGCGCGTTAGTAGCCGGGGCCAAATATCGGGGTGAGTTTGAAGAACGGCTCAAAGCTGTTTTAAAAGAAGTGGTGGACAGCAACGGCGAAATAGTCCTGTTTATTGACGAGCTCCACAATATCGTTGGTGCCGGTAAAACTGAGGGGGCCATGGATGCCGGGAATATGTTAAAACCAATGCTGGCCCGCGGCGAGCTCCATTGTATTGGTGCCACCACCCTGGACGAGTATCGACAGTACATTGAAAAAGACCCGGCTTTGGAACGTCGTTTCCAACCGGTGCTGGTGGATGAACCGACGGTGGAAGATACCATTTCGATTCTGCGGGGCCTAAAAGACACCTATGAACGCTATCACGGGGTTCAGATTTTAGATACCGCGCTGGTGGCCGCTGCGACCCTGTCCAACCGTTATATTTCTGATCGGTTTCTACCCGATAAGGCCATTGATCTGATTGATGAAGCCTGTGCCAAGATCCGCACCGAAATGGATTCCATGCCCGAAGAAATGGACGAGGTCAGGCGTAAAATGATGCAACTTGAAATTGAAGAAGTGGCACTCAAAAAAGAAAAGGACAAACTTAGTAAGGAACGACTGGAACGGCTGCAAAAAGAACTGGTTGAATACAAAGAGCGTTTTAATACCATGAGCATTCAATGGGAAAATGAAAAACAGTCAGCGGATACCTTAAAATCCCTTCAGGAAGAACTGAACCAGCTTACCTACGAACGGGAAAAAGCCATTCGGGAAGGGGATTACCGCAAAGCTTCTGAATTGGAATACGGACTCATTCCGGAGAAAACGGCAAAAATTGAAGCACTTAAACACAAAGCGGATGAAAAAGACGAGCAAGACAGTCTCAAACGGGAAAAGGTCACCGAAGAAGAAATCGCCGAGATCATTTCCGACTGGACCAATATTCCTTTGAGTAAGCTGGTATCCGGCGAGCGCGAGAAACTGCTGGCCCTGGAAGACACCCTGAAACAACGGGTTATCGGTCAGGAAGAACCGATTCTAAAAGTGGTTGACGCCATTATCCGATCCCGGGCCGGAATTAAAAATCCCAACAGCCCGATTGGCAGCTTTCTGTTTTTAGGCCCCACTGGGGTGGGAAAAACCGAACTGGCTAAAGCCGTGGCTGCGACCCTCTTTGACTCCGAAGAAAATATGATCCGCATTGATATGAGTGAATACATGGAAAAATTCTCAGTCTCACGGTTAATCGGAGCACCGCCGGGATATGTCGGTTATGAAGAGGGGGGGCAATTGACAGAAGCGGTCAGACGCAAACCATATTCAGTTATTTTACTCGATGAAATTGAGAAAGCGCATAAGGATGTTTTTAATATTTTGCTACAAATTCTTGATGATGGTCGGATTACCGACTCTCAGGGACGAACGGTCGATTTTAAAAACACCATTATCATCATGACTTCCAACATCGGTTCAGAATATCTGCTTGAAGGAATCAATGCTTTTGGCGAAATCACTGAAAAAACCGAGTCCGCGGTGATGGAGTTGTTAAAGAACTATTTCCGGCCGGAGTTTCTAAACCGGATTGATGAAATTGTCCTTTATAAACCGCTTAATAAAGAAGCTATTGGCAAAATTGTGACCTTACTCCTGAAAGATTTACAAAAACGTCTGGAAGAACGTCAGATTACTGTCACCCTGACCCAGCAGGCCATCGATGCTGTTATTGAAATGGGCTTTGACCCGGCCTACGGGGCCCGACCACTGAAACGCTATTTACAGAAACACATTGAAACCATGGTTGGTAAAGAAATTATCAAGGGCAATGTCCACGAAGGACAGGCTATTGTTATTGATGTGGACCCCAACGGGGATTTTTATATGGCTTAAGATTAAAAAGAGACCAAATTACCTTTTAGGGTAATTTGGTCTCTTTTTCCGGTTTGGTGCTATTCTGCTTAAAAAAGTGATGGATCAAAACAAAAAATTACTGATTTATTTAAGGGCTTGTAAAAAAAGCAAAATATTCATGAGAATAGTATCAGCGCTGGACTGTATTTTTTAGATGATAACGAATTCATCGCTTCGATTATTTGATATAATAATAACGAAATAAATCTATTTTCGGAGGTAGAAAATGCAAAAGATTATTATGTCTCCCAGCCGTTATGTTCAAGGTGCCGGAGAAGTTGGAAAATTGCCGGAACATGTGGGAAAATTTGGAACATCAGCCCTTGTCTTAATGAGTGGAACCATGATGCGAACTAAAGCGGAGGAATTGAAAGCGAGTTTTGAAGCTGCTGGAATTAAATTTACACCCGAAAAATTTAACGGAGAATGCTCCAAGGTCGAAATCGCCCGGCTACAAAAAATCGTAAAAGCAGAAGGCTGTGATGTGGTTGTTGGTGTCGGTGGGGGAAAAACCTTAGATACGGCTAAAGCAACGGCCCATTACGAAAAACTGCCCGTTGTTATTGCTCCTTCGATTGCTTCCACCGATGCACCTTGCTCGGCTTTATCCGTTCTTTATACCGAAGAAGGCGTTTTTGATGAGTATCTCGTCCTTCCTAAAAACCCTGAAATTGTTGTGATGGATACCGATATCATTAAAGCTGCTCCGGCTCGACTTTTTGTTGCCGGAATGGGGGATGCATTGGCGACTTATTTTGAAGCCAAGGCGACATTAGATTCGAATGGTACCACCATGTCAGGTGCTCACCCAACTCGATCGGCTTTAGCACTGGCAGAACTGTGTTATGATATTTTAATTGAAGATGGCTTAAAAGCTAAGTTGGCCGTAGAGGCCGCAACCTGTACCCCGGCGGTGGAAAATGTTATTGAAGCGAATACCTATCTCAGTGGTGTTGGTTTTGAAAGTGGTGGTCTGGCGGCCTGCCATGCCGTCCATAACGGTTTAACGGTCCTTTCTGAATGTCACCACATGTATCACGGGGAAAAAGTAGCCTTTGGAACCCTGGTTCAGCTTGTAATGGAAAACAGATCGCTTGAAGATATTGAAGAAGTCATTGATTTCTGTTTATCTGTCGGTTTGCCAATTACATTAGGAGAACTGGGTTGTACCGAACCAACCCCGGAAAAAATTATGGCTGTGGCTGTGGCTGCGGCTGATCCTGGCGAAACCATTCATAATATGCCTTTTGATGTCGATGCCGACACTGTTTATGCAGCGATTATGGCAGCAGACGCACTGGGGCGGATGTATTTGTGCGATTAAGAATGTGATTAAGTAGTAGAATAAATTAAAAACGGAATAAAAACAGAATAAATTAAGATCTGATTAAAGGCCAAAACCCCATTTTTGTTTGGGATTTTGGCCTTCTTTTTTTGTAGAGGTTGACGGACCTGCATTTAGTAAGCGTTATTTTAGTAAGTTTTATTATAATAGATGAACATCTTTTAAAAGGCAAATGATAACATCATCTAAACCAGCGGGTCAAACAGTTCTCTGGTTTTTGTCAGCATTTCCCGGATTGGGAGATTGTAGGGACAGCGGGGCTCGCATTCGCCGCAGGAAACGCAATCCGAGGCATTAGCTGCAAAGCTGCGGTAGCGGTCGAGAGCCCATTCTTCCAGATCATAACGGCGGTAATAGCCCTCTACAATAAACTGCATCGGAATATCGATACCTTGGGGACAGGGGGCGCAATAACCGCAGCGGCGGCAAAAGGTTTTGCCCAGGGCTTTAGCGTCGGCTTCAAGGGTTTGACGTTCGGTCTCAGACAAAGGAACAAAATCATTGCCAATTTTGGCGTTGTCCAAAACCTGTTTGACCGAATCCATACCGGGGATCAAAACCGAAATATTAGGATTCTCAGCCACCCATCGGAGGGCATAATCGGCATTCATAAAGGCGCCGCCAGCGAGCGGTTTCATAATGATGACCCCCACATTGCTAAGCTTTGCTTTTTCAAAAAGAGGGGCGCCACGGTTTTCAACGATATTATAGGGAAACTGAATGGTTTCAAAACGATCATCTTCCAGTGCCCGTTCTAACACCTCATAACTGTGAGAGGTGATCCCGATATGTTTAATCAATCCCTGTTTTTTACAGTCGGCCAATGCGTCATAACCGCCCCCCGGCCCCATGATGGTTTCATAGGCGGCCATGGTTTTGGCATTATGAAACTGGTAGAGATCGATGGAATCGGTTTGGAGATCGCAAAGACTGGCTTTTACATCGGCGATGACATCATCGTAGCGAAGCTGCGGCGTTTTGGTGGCCAGAAAAAAATGTTCCCGACCCCATTGTTTAAGGGCTTCCCCAATCATTTTTTCACTATTTGTGTAAGCTCTGGCTGTGTCAATGAAATTGACGCCTTCTTCAATCAGGTTTTCAATGATCTCATCGACTTCCCATTGGTTACAGCGTTGAATTGGAATACCACCAAACCCAATAAGGGACACTTCTAATCCGGTTCTTCCCAATAGTCGCGTTTCCATTTTACACCTCTTCTTTTCTTGATTTTGCTTATTTTAACATATCAAATAAAAAAAGTCACCTCTTATGAAGGTGATGACAGAAGATTCGCCAAATTTCAACATTCTTTCAGAATGACGGAGAGACATCATTTGACACGCTATTCCGTAATGTAGTAAAATGAAAATACATCTCAATCGTATTAGAAAGAAGGTAAAGAAATGAGTATTCAGTTCGATTTCTCTTATGCAAATATAGACGCCAGTGAATTTGAAAGTCGGTTTGACCAGTTAACGACGGTCAATGATCAATTAATGAATAAAACCGGGGTCGGTAATGAATTCCTTGGTTGGGTTGACTATCCGGTAAAATATGATCATGACGAATTTGCCCGCATCAAAGCGGCGGCAAAAAAAATTAAGGAGCGCTGTGATGCCTTGGTTGTTATTGGTATCGGGGGATCTTACCTGGGTTCCAAGGCAGTGATATCGGCATTGACCAGTCCTTTTTATAATGAAGAACCACGAGGCATGCGAAAGGCACCTAAAATTTATTTTGCCGGACAGAATATCAGCGGAAAATATTTAGAAAATCTGTTGGCGTTACTAAAGGATCAGGAAGTCTGTGTCAATGTGATTTCAAAATCCGGTACAACCACGGAACCCGCGATGGCGTTCCGCTTTTTTAAGAAATTTCTGGAAGAAAAATATGGCAAAGATGAAGCGAAGGAACGCATTTTTGTCACAACGGATCAGGCTAAAGGGGCACTAAAGTTTATGGCCGACGAAGAAGGCTATGAGACCTTTGTAATTCCCGATGATGTGGGCGGGCGTTACTCGGTTTATACCGCGGTCGGTTTGCTTCCCATCGCTGCGGCTGGAATTGATATTGATGCGTTGATGGAGGGGGGAAGATCCGGTTATGAGGATTATAATAAACCAGAGTTTGAAAAAAACCCCTGTTTTCAATATGCGTTGTATCGGAATGTTCTTTATAATCGGGGTAAAAATATTGAAATTTTAGTCGATTACGATCCCTCGCTGGAGTATCTGGCTGAGTGGTGGAAACAATTATTTGGTGAAAGTGACGGAAAAGATGGCAAGGGTCTCTTCCCGGCCTCGGTTCATTTTTCCACAGACCTTCACTCGCTGGGCCAAATGATCCAGGATGGCCCGAAGAATCATTTTGAGACGGTGATTGTCATTGACGATGATCAATCGGATATCAAAGTTTTTAACGATGAAAAAAACCTCGAAGGACTCAATTACCTGACCGGTTGGGAAATCGATGCGGTGAATGAAAAAGCCTTTATGGGGACATTATTGGCACATGTAGATGGCGGCGTCCCGAATGGGGTTATTCATCTAAAAAAACTGGATGCTTTTCACATTGGCAAGCTGATTTACTTTTTCAAGAAGGCCTGTGGTTTAAACGGCTATCTGTTAGGGGTAAATCCCTTTGATCAACCAGGGGTAGAAGCGTATAAGAAAAATATGTTTGCGCTACTCCATAAACCGGGATATGAAGAGTTGACAAAAGAACTGGAAAAACGTTTTTAAGGCGGTCAAGTTATTTTGTTTAAATGCGGCAGAGTGAAAATAAAGTAAAAAAAGTTTAACAAGGAACGCAAGACATAATGTTACAATTATGATACAATATCGAAAAATCTAATACAAAATATCTATAACCTCTGCAGATTAAGAAGCATAATTTATGAAATTTGCAGTTGGAATAGAAAAAATACGGAATTAAAGGGCAAAACTGTTGTGAAATAGTGACGCAAAGCTAAAGGGACTTTTATAAGTTAGCCAGTTACTCAATTAGATTTGACAATTTAGGAGGTAGCGGTGAAGACTTATAACGAAAAAAAGTTATTAATCCTCAGCTTTGCGTTGTTTTTTTTGGTCATGATGGTTTTTATAGTTCACTCAGTTTCTTTTTTTCAGCTTTCTGATCAGGCGATTTTTGGTATTCTGTTTTATAGTTTTTCGTTTATAGGCATTTTTTTTATCAGCCTGACCAGCAATTATTTTGTTTTCAAGCTTAAGAAAGAAATCTTAAAATTAAAGCGGATGCAGGATGTTGACTTTTTGACGGGCTGTCCCAATTGGATCAAGTTTAAACGCGACGTCGAAACGCTCGTTAAAAAAGACCAGACCCAACCCTATGCCATGATCATTTTTGATGTCGATAAGTTCAAGGCGATCAATGATTTATACGGCGATCAGACAGGTAATGAGGTTCTGACGGCAATTGCCCGGATTTTAGAAGAACACCTTGAAACAAATGAGTTGTTTTCGAGAATCGCAACCGACAATTTTAGTGTTTTAATGAAATATAAAGGTTACGGGCAGTTTTCTCAGCGGGTCGAAAAACTGATTCACGAGATTAGTGGCTATTCTCCCAAGTTTATCATTGGTATTTCGATGGGCATTTATCTCATTGAGGAAGACAGGGATATCCATACCCTTAGCGATCGGGCCAATATGGCCAAACGTTCGATAAAGGATAACTCCCAGGTGAGTTACGCCTTTTATGATGACGGGATGCGTCACAGCATGATGATTGAGAACGCGATTGAAAATAGAATGGAAATGGCCTTGCGTAATCGTGAGTTTGAAGTATATCTTCAGCCTAAGTATTTGTTTTCAGATGAGCACATAATCGGCGCAGAGGCGTTGGTGCGGTGGAATGATCCTAAACGGGGCATCTTGCCGCCCAATGATTTTATTCCCCTGTTCGAGAAAAATGGGTTTGTGAAAAAAATCGATACCTATATGTTTGAAGAAGTGTGTAAACTGCTGCAAAAATGGAAAAAGGAAATGGATCAACTGACAAATATGATTATTTCGGTTAATTTTTCCCGGCTCCACCTGGAAAATACGTTATTGCCGGAGGAATTGCTGGCCATTGCCAATCGCTATCACATCGATCCGAAGATGATTGAAATTGAATTAACGGAAGGAACTGTTTTTGACAATGAAAATCAGATGGTTGCGATTATGAACCATTTAAAGGCTTCCGGGTTTCATATTTCGATTGATGACTTTGGACGAGCCTATTCATCGCTCAATACCCTTAAAAATCTGCCGGCAGATATTTTAAAGCTCGATAAAGCTTTTTTTACCGAAGATAATGCGCGGGGAAAAAAGATTATTACCAGTATGTTGAATATGGCTAAGGATTTAGATCTGATCACGGTTGCCGAAGGGGTTGAGACTCAGGAACAGGTCGATTTCTTAAAAGAAAAAGGTTGCGATATTGCTCAGGGTTTCTTTTATGCCAAACCCATGAATGTCATTGAATTTGAAGATTTTGTCAATAAAAAACTGAAATCGGCTTAGGCTGATTTCAGTTTTTTGAGGTGTTGGCGTTTTATTGATGTTAAGAAAGTGTTTTACAAAAAAATGTTCTTACTCGGATGCATTTTCGAAATTAAGACCACCACAGGTGATATCGGCAAAAACGGAAAGAGCTACCGAATGATCGGGGTCCACACAAACCGTATTGTCGGCAATGCCGCCAAATTTACAGGTATCAACAATTTTTAATTTAAAATTATCGGGAACGATGATGTTCAGACCGCCGCTGATGATACTGATATCCATGCGATAATGGTCTTTTTTAGTAACGACATCTGAAAAGTCAAGCTGCATGCCGCCAAAGAAAGCTCCGATTTTTGTATCCTGCATGGTCTGATCCCGATAATCTTTCATTTTTCCGCCGTACAGAACGGTTTCATCCAAGGAGTCAGCACTGTTGTCAAGGCTCGCTTCAAATTCCTTGCCTTTTTTGATCACGCAAGCATGATAAAGGGCGATCCCAGTTGCAAAAACAACACCTGTTCCGATGAGTAGCTTTTTAATTTTCATGGTCTTTCCTTCCTGTTCTTTTTTATTTAGTTTATCATGATTTCAATAATAACCGTACCTTTTTTTGTTTTTTTTAAGAACTTCACCGATAATTTTAACTTAAAATAAAGATACTATGCTATAATATTTAAAGCTTCTATTCAGTTTTTCTGAATAAATAACAGTAAAAGAAAGGTCTCAATGGAAACAAAAAAGTATTATGATGAGTTTGAAACCATTGTTGGCGATATATTAACACACAGTGAATTCCAAAAATTAAGGGAAATTGATCATCATGGCAATGGTTTATATGAACACGCTGTTGCAGTGGGGTATTATTCCTATCGCGTAGCCAGATTTTTAAGGATGGATTACGCATCCGTTGCGAGAGGGGCAACACTCCATGATTTTTTTCTGGAAGCATGGCAGGGTAAGGTTAAAACAGGCAAAGGGCTCAGTCGGATTAAGGAAATGCATGGCTTCTCCCATCCTAAAGTAGCACTTGAAAATGCCGAAAAATATTTTGATATCGATCAGCGCCAGGCAGATATGATCGTGAAACATATGTTTCCCCTGACACTTATTCCCCCGACAAACCTGGGCAGCTGGGTTGTTACCGCGGTGGATAAATTTGTGGCCACCAATGAACTGGTTTTTAAAAATACCCAGCCCATCAAACGGCTTAAAAGTATGATGTCCAGAGCTTAATCGGCAGCTTGCCTTAAGCATTTCTATGACACAAATCAATAAATTTGACGGAGGAACTATGATCGAAGAACAGATTGAACGAGCAAAGGCCCATTTTGGAGAGGTGATCAAAGAACAATTGACACGGATTGAAAAAATGAAGATTCAAAAGGATTTTACCGATTTCACAGCAAAAGATAGAATTATTATTGGTATTGTTGGTGGCGATGGGATTGGTCCATTTATCACATCAGAAGCCCAACGGGTTTTAGAATTTCTACTGGCGGATGATGTTAAAACCGGAAGAATTGTCTTTAAAACCATCGACGGCTTAACCATTGAAAATCGCGCGGCTTGTGGAAAAGCGATTCCGGATGAGGTTTTAGCAGAACTTAAAACCTGCGATGTCATCTTAAAAGGACCCACAACGACACCGCGAGAAGGAGATCCCTGGCCAAATATCGAAAGTGCCAATGTGGCCATGCGCCGCGAGTTGGACTTATTTGCCAATGTGCGCCCGGTTTCTGTTCCGGAAAAGAATATCGACTGGACTTTTTATCGGGAAAATACTGAAGGTGCTTATGCAGTTGGTAGCAAAGGGATCCATGTTAACAATGATTTAGCCATTGATTTTACCGTCACCACCCAGGACGGCTCAGAGCGAATCATTAAGGCGGCCTTTGATTTTGCCCAAAAATCCGGAAAAAATAAGGTAACAGTCGTTACCAAAGCCAATGTCATTAAAACAACGGATGGTAAATTTTTAGATACAGCCAAAGCGATTGCCAAGAATTATCCCACCGTGGAAATGGATGACTGGTATATTGACATCATGACTGCCAAATTAGTAGATGAAAAGCGTCGGAGTCAATTTAAGGTAATGGTACTACCCAATCTCTATGGTGATATCTTAACTGATGAGGCGGCTGAGTTCCAGGGCGGTGTCGGTACCGCTGGTTCAGCTAACATCGGCAAGCAATATGCGATGTTTGAGGCCATCCATGGGTCAGCCCCAAGAATGGTCGAAGAGGGTCGTGGACAATACGCCGATCCCTGTAGCATTATACGTGCCGCCGGAATGCTGCTCGTGCATATTGGTTATAGCCAAAAAGCAGAACAGCTTCAAAAAGCTTTGGATATCTGCGGTTTATACGAAAAGAAACTGGTGCTGACTGGCCGTGAGACAGGTGCTACCGGTTCAGAATATGCCAATTACGTAATGGAAACATTGTCCAACCCGAAGTTGGACGTGATTTATAAAAATTTCATCTAATTAATGAGGGGCGTCTTTTATGACGTCCTTTTTTTGCGGCATCAATTAAAATATAGTAGGAGGCTATCATGCTGGAGAAAATTGATTTAGGGGTTACAATCGACAAAGAAACCTATCGTCAGGAAAAAGAACGACTGACGACCCGGTTAGGCGAGTTACAGCGGACTCTCCATGATATGGGGATACCGGTTTTAGTTCTTTTTGAGGGCTGGGATGCGGGCGGCAAGGGGACACTCATTAATGAACTGCTGATGCCTATGGATCCGCGATCGTTTCGGGTTTATAACTTTAAGAAGCAGGAAAATGAGGAGGAGTTATTTCGCCCGTTCTTATGGCGCTATTGGACCAAAACACCGGAGGAGGGGCAAATCACAATTTTTAATCGCAGCTATTATAGCGATTTGTTTTATCGTAAATCGACAGATACCATTTCAATGCAAAGGCTGATGAAACAGGCCAATGAATTCGAACAAACCCTATCTGAGGATGGGATGATTATTTTTAAGTTTTTTATTCATATCAGTAAAAAAGAACAAAAAAAACGGTTTGACAAATTGCTCGATAATGATGTCACGGCCTGGCGGGTTACGCCCCGGGATAAAAAAGAAAATAAGCATTATGATAAACTATATAAGAAGGTGAATCGGGGACTGGAACTGACCGATAACGATTGTGCTCCTTGGGCGATTATCGAAGGTGAACAAAAAGACTACGCTCTGATTAAAGTTCTGAGTATATTGGAAAGACGTCTGGAAAAAGCGATTAATGACGTAAAAATGACGCCAAAAATAAAACTTACGCCACTGATTGAGGTTGGAGATAAGCCATTTCAATCGAAAATACTTGACGGGATTGTACTTGACCAGGTTATCAGTGAAGAAGCGTATCAGAGTCAGATAAAAGAATATCAGAAACAAATCCGGCTATTGCAATTTCAGTTGTACCGGGAACGGATTCCCATGATTATCGGGTTTGAAGGCTGGGATGCCGCCGGCAAGGGTGGCTGTATCAAACGGCTGACTAGAAACCTGGACCCCAGAGGTTATACGGTCTATCCAACAGCCAGTCCCAGCGATATTGAGAAAAAGCATCATTACCTCTGGCGCTTCTGGCGGGACATCCCTAAAAATGGTCATATCGGCGTATGGGATCGAACCTGGTATGGTCGGGTGATGGTGGAGCCGATTGAAGGTTTTTGCACCCAGGAAGAATTTGATCGGAGTTATCGGGAAATTAACGAATTTGAAAAACAACTCTCCGACTGGGGTGCCATCGTCATTAAGTTCTGGTTGCAAATTGATCAGGATGAACAGTTGAGACGCTTCACCGATCGGGAAGGAAATCCTGATAAGGAATGGAAAATCACTGAAGAAGATTGGCGGAATCGGGAAAAGTGGGAGCTTTATAAAATAGCAGTGGATGACATGCTACTAAAGACATCAACGGTCGATGCACCCTGGGTTATCGTGGAAGCTCAAAGTAAATATTATGCCCGGATCAAGGTTTTAAAGCAAACCATCGCTGCGATCGAAAAACGCTTAGACAATTAGGTAAGTCACTTTTTATCGATTATAATAATCGATAAAAAGGTTGCGCCTTAAACAATCACGCCTGTTTGTCGCACTTGATGGTCAGGCGTGAAGTAAATTATAGAAATAATTGAGATCGTTATTGTTGCAACCGATTGAACACACAGGTGTTAAAGACTAACAATGAGAGCCGTATGTTTTTAAGTTTATTTTGATTTTACCTCAGTTTTTCAATGGAAAAATCGGATTGCATAAATAAATAAAGTGCGGGAACGAATAGACACCAATAGTAATTAAATATTTAAAGTGATTTATTAGTATAACAAAAAGATCTATTGTTATTCACTGAAAACGTTTAATTTACTTGATAAGTCGGGTATAATTATTTTAATAGTTTTAATAGAAAGGAGATTACATGGATTCAATTGATATTGAAATCCTTAAGTTGTTGCAGAAGAATGCACGAGTTACAGCTTCCGAAATTGCCAGTGAAGTCAGTTTATCGGTTCCTGCAATCAGCGAACGAATAAAAAAATTAGATTCTTCCGGAATCATTCAGAAGTACACCATTATCCTGTCGACTCAAAAGATGAATAAAAATCTGGTCGCCTACATGTTTATATCCCTTAAACACCCAAATTATATTGAAGGCTTTGTCGAATTGGTGGAGAATGAGAATGAGATCATTGAATGTGATTATCTGGCCGGAGATTATGATTATTTAATTAAAATTATTACTAAAGATACTAAAAGTCTGGAAGCAGTGTTGAATCGCATTAAAACAGTTACCGGGGTACAAAAGACAAGAACGATTGTAACCCTGTCAACCGTAAAAAATACATACTCCATTCTTCCCTACGAAGATACGAATATGTAAGATTTTTTAATTAAGTTTACAAATTTATATTATAGAACAGGAGGTTTTATCATGATTGTAGGTATTCCAAAAGAAATTAAGAACAATGAGTCACGTGTATCCGTAACACCAGCAGGTGTGCATGCCCTAGTAGCGAGTGGCCATAAGGTATTTGTCGAAACAAAGGCTGGCCTTGAAAGTGGAATTGAAGATCAGGAATATGTAGCAGAAGGGGCCGTTATTCTAAATCAGGCGAAAGAAGTATTTGAACAAGCTGATATTATTGTAAAAGTAAAAGAACCGATTGAGTCTGAATATGAACTGATGAAGGAAGGCCAAACCTTATTTACTTATCTACATCTTGCACCAAACCTGCCTTTAACCGATATATTAGTTAAGAAAAAAATTACCGGGATTGCTTATGAAACCGTACAATTGCCAGACCGATCATTGCCACTGCTGATCCCAATGAGTGAAGTTGCGGGAAGAATGTCTGTCCAGGTTGGTGCTACCATGCTGCAGCGTTATCACGGTGGTGTTGGGATGTTACTTGGCGGTGTTACCGGTGTATTACCAGCAGAGGTCATGATAATTGGTGCGGGTACTGTCGGTATGAACGCTGCAAAAATGGCAGTTGGTCTGGGCGCGCATGTTACCGTTATTGATATCAGCAAACCAAGATTAACCTATGTGGATGACGTCTTTAATGGTCGCGTTTCCACATTAGTCAGTAATCCCTACAACATGGCCGAACTGACCAAAAAATCTGATCTGCTTATCAGTGGCGTCTTAGTTGCTGGCGAAAAAGCGCCAAAACTGGTCACTGAAGAGATGGTTAAAAACATGAAAAAGGGATCTGTTATTGTTGATGTCGCCATTGACCAGGGCGGATCGGTTGAAACCATTGATCACAGCACAACTCACGATGATCCCTGCTTTGAAAAACATGGCGTTATCCATTATTCAGTAGCCAACATGCCTGGTGCTGTTCCCAAAACATCCACCTATGCACTGACGGGATCGACCCTGCCATATTTACTGGCGATTGTTAACAAGGGACCTGAAGCGGCAATGAAAGAAGATCCTGCTTTACTTTTAGGTTTAAACACTTACAAAGGTCATGTTACCTGCAAAGGTGTTGCTGAAGGCTTAAACAAAGAATATGTGCCCGCAGACGAATTGCTATAGGTTTAAATGTAGCATCGAGAGATTTTAAAAAGATGGATCTTAAAAACTGACTGCAGGGCGACACTGTTTTAATTAACAGTGGAGCCCTGCCTTTAAAAAAATTCTGCACAAAAGTGTAATCGATAACACTGAACTTTTAAATTTAAAGGGGGCAATATGAATTTTTCGGATATCATTTCAGCTGTAAATAACTTTGTTTGGGGACCCATTATGCTGGCACTACTAATGGGGACCGGGATCTTTTTAACCGTGCGCTTAAAGTTTGCACCATGGCTCAACCTGGGCTTTGCCATTAAATCAGTCTTTACCAAAACGGATAAATCCAAAAAAGACGATTCAAGCGGTGACATTTCACCCTTCCAATCCCTGATGACAGCCCTGGCGGCCACTATTGGCACCGGGAATATCGTTGGCGTCGCAACGGCGATGGTCCTGGGAGGACCGGGTGCCCTGGTGTGGATGTGGATTTCAGCCCTGTTTGGACTTTCGACCAAATATGCTGAAAGTGTACTGGCGGTAAAATACCGGGAAACCAATGCCAAAGGCGAAATGGCCGGTGGTCCCATGTATGCGATGAAAAATGGCTTTAAAAACAAAAAAATCGGTTTAGCGCTCGCATTTTTGTTTGCACTATTTGCCACCGTGGCATCGTTCGGGATTGGCAACATGACCCAGGCTAACTCAATTTCAGGGGCAGTATTTGGTACTTTTGGCGTACCCACCTGGATATCGGGCCTGATACTAACGGTGTTGTCATTTTTAGTTATTCTCGGTGGCATCAAGAGCATTGGTAAGGTGACAGGGGTCATTGTTCCATTTATGGCAGTGTTTTACGTTTTAGCAGCACTTGTTGTTATCATCATCAATATTCAAAACGTACCAGCAGGTATTGTGGAAATCTTTACGATGGCCTTTTCACCGACAGCAATGGCTGGCGGCGTGGGCGGAACGATTGTCGCAACCATGTTGACATCGATGCGTTGGGGTGTCGCCCGGGGCGTGTTCTCAAATGAAGCAGGTCTTGGTTCAGCACCAATTGCCGCTGCCGCAGCAAAAACGGATCATCCTTCACGACAAGGTTATATCAATATGACAGGAACTTTTTTTGATACCATCTGTGTCTGTACAATTACAGGTCTAGTTATTGCCTCTTCTGGCGCCCTGGGTACAATGGACGCGACTGGTGAACTTTTAATGGGAGCAAATCTTACCATTGCCGCTTTCCAGTCCGCTCTGGGTCCTGTTGGTGGCTATATTGTAACGGTAGGAATTGCCCTCTTTGCATTTTCAACCATTCTGGGTTGGGAGTATTACGGTGAAAAGTCATTGGAGTATTTAATTAAAGCACCAATTGCCGTCACAGTTTATCGGATTCTTTACTGTCTTGTTGTCTTTGTTGGCGCTACCACAGCTCTTGAAGTTGTCTGGAATTTATCAGATGCCATGAATGGCTTAATGGCCATACCAAACCTAATCAGTTTGCTGGTTTTAAGCAGTGTTGTTGCCAAAGAGTGTTCTGAATTCCAGTCAGATTTCTTAGTACCAGAGAAACTGGCGCTTAAAGAAGCTAAAAAGAAATAGTGATTTCGATTCAATTAATTGAGTAAAAAAAGTTATCAATTCACAAAAATTACTGTTGATGAACTGTTAATGATTATTTTAACAGTTCATCCGCAGTAAATTATTGTGAAAAAGTAATTTGAAAGGATATAAGTTTTCAAACATACGACCATATCTTAATTAAAGAAATTTAAACCATCTAAAGGTTAACATTAATCGTTTTCTGATAAATCAGTGAAAATTTACCAATAAAACGTAACAAAAAATTACCCATGCTAAAGTGTATACACCCAAAAATTAATATGATATAATTTCATAGATAAAATTTTGCTATTTAAATCTACAAAAAAACATTTAGTTTTTAATTTCAAGGAGGAAAATCATGCCAAAAAAAATGATGACAATGGATGGAAACACTGCTGCCGCACATGTTGCTTACGCGTTTACCGAGGTTGCCGCAATTTTTCCAATTACACCTTCATCCCCGATGGCTGAGTATGCCGATGTTTGGGCGTCTCAGGGACGAAAAAATATCTTTGGAGAAACAGTAAAAGTTTCCGAAATGCAATCTGAAGGCGGTGCTGCTGGTGCAGTTCACGGTTCATTAGCTGCGGGAGCCTTAACCACAACCTTTACTGCTTCTCAGGGACTTTTACTGATGATTCCGAATATGTACAAAATTGCTGGTGAATTATTGCCAGGTGTTTTTCATGTTACTGCCCGTACCTTGGCTGCTCAGGCACTCTCGATTTTTGGAGACCATAGCGATGTAATGGCTTGTCGTCAAACGGGTTTTGCTTTACTGGCTTCCGGCGGTGTTCAAGAAGTAATGGATCTTGCTGCGATTGCTCACTTGGCTGCCATTAAGAGCCGGATTCCGTTTATGCATTTCTTTGACGGTTTCAGAACGTCACACGAAATTCAAAAAATCGAAGTTATCGATTATGATGTGTTTAAAAAACTGGCCGACTTTGAAGCGATTCAGGCATTCCGCGACAATGCCCTAAATCCTGAACATCCGGTCACGCGGGGAACGGCTCAGAATCCTGATATTTTCTTCCAGGCCAGAGAAGCATGCAATCCCTTCTATGATAATATCCCGGCAATTGTGGCTGACTATATGGAAAAAATTTCAGCTGAAACCGGCCGAGAGTATCATTTATTTGATTACTATGGCGCAGCGGATGCCGAAAATATTATCGTGGCGATGGGTTCGGTAACAGATACCATCGAAGAAACGATTGATTATTTATTGACCCAGGGAGAAAAAGTCGGACTGATCAAGGTTCGTTTATTCAGACCTTTTGCCCCGGAATATTTATTAAAAGTATTACCAAAAACAGCTAAAAAGATTGCTGTTTTAGACCGTACAAAAGAACCCGGCTCATTGGGCGAACCTTTATACCAGGATATTTGCACCGTATTCTACGGCAAAGAATTCCAGCCACTGGTCGTTGGCGGCCGCTATGGTTTAAGCTCTAAAGATACCACTCCAACGCAGATTAAAGCTGTTTACGATAATTTAAAATTGGATCAACCCAAAGACAAATTTACGATCGGGATTGTTGATGATGTAACTCACACAAGTCTTGAATTACCCGAAGATATCTTTACCGTTCCGAAAGGAACAAAAGGATGTAAATTCTGGGGTCTTGGTTCTGACGGAACCGTTGGTGCCAATAAATCAGCGATTAAGATCATTGGCGATCATACCGATTTGTATGCTCAGGGTTATTTCTCCTATGACAGTAAAAAATCCGGTGGGGTTACCGTTTCGCATTTGAGATTTGGTAAAAAACCAATCAAATCAACGTACTTAATTGTAAACTCGGATTTTGTTTCCTGCTCAACCCAAGCCTATGTTCACCAGTATGACCTGTTAAAAGGTTTGAAAAAAGGCGGGACCTTCCTGCTTAATACCGTTTGGGAACCAAACGAGCTGGATGAAAAATTACCAGCTTCGTTAAAGAAATATATTGCTGATAATGACATTAATTTCTATACCATCAATGCCACAAAAATTGCCGAAGAAATTGGGCTGGGCCGTCGAACCAATATGATTATGCAGTCCGCCTTCTTCAAATTGGCTGACATTATTCCAATTGAAGATGCCGTTAAGTTCTCTAAAGCCGGTATTTTGAAGTCTTATGGAAACAAAGGCCAGAAAATTGTTGATATGAATAATGCTGCCGTTGATAAGGGAATTGACGCCTTGGTTAAGATTGATGTTCCAGATTCATGGAAGGCTCTCAGTGCTGAAGCCATCGCCAAAGAAAATGTACCAGAATTCATTTCGAAAATACTTCGTCCGATAAACCGCTTAGAAGGCGATGACATCCCTGTTTCAGCTTTTGTAGGCGGAGAAGATGGAACCTTTATGTCGGGTTCATCAGCTTATGAAAAACGGGGAATTGCTGTAAATGTGCCAAAATGGATTCCGGAAAATTGTATCCAATGTAACCAATGCTCATTTGTCTGCCCACATGCAGCGATTCGTCCAGTACTGGTGGATGCCGGTGAAAAAGCAGCGGCACCGGAAGGTTATACAACAATTAAAGCAAACGGAAAACAATTTGATGGTTTAGAATATCGTATCCAGGTTAGTACCTTGGATTGTACCGGATGTGGCAACTGTCAAGACGCTTGCCCAGCCAAAACAAAAGCTTTGGTAATGGAGCCAATCGATACCCAGGCGGCCCAAATCCCAATGTGGAACTATACGACGACCGTAAAAATCAAAGATAACCTGATGAATAAGGCCACCGTCAAAGGGAGCCAATTCTGTCAACCATTACTTGAGTTCTCGGGAGCCTGTGCAGGTTGTGGCGAAACACCATATATTAAAACCATTACCCAATTATTTGGCGATCGAATGATGGTTGCTAACGCAACGGGTTGTTCATCCATCTGGGGTGCTTCCTCACCATCGACACCTTACTGTATCAATGCTGAAGGAAAAGGACCCGCCTGGGCAAACTCTTTATTTGAAGATAATGCCGAGTATGGATTTGGAATGATGCTGGCTACCGAAAAAATGGCTGACACCATTGAAAGCTACCTAAAAGAAATGATCGCTGGCGATGCACCAGAAGCAGTAAAAAGCGCGGCTCAAGCCTGGATTGACAGTCGAAAAGACGCTGAAAGCTCAAAAATTGCCTCGGCAAAACTGGTAGAAGCTCTAACCGCTTATACACCAGGTGAAGCATTAGCGACCCAAGCCAAGTTTATTCTTGACAATCAGGCTTACCTGATTAAAAAATCTCAATGGGTCTTCGGTGGTGACGGCTGGGCCTACGATATTGGCTACGGTGGACTGGATCATGTCTTAGCCTCTAACAAAAACATAAATATTTTCGTGCTGGATACAGAAATCTACTCCAACACTGGTGGTCAGGCTTCTAAATCGACACCGACTGCTGCAGTGGCACAATTTGCATCAGCAGGCGAACGGATCAAGAAAAAAGATCTTGGCATGATGGCGGCCACCTATGGTTACGTCTATGTTGCTCAGGTTGCCATGGGTGCTGATAAGAACCAATTTATGAAAGCCCTTCAGGAAGCGGAAGCATATGATGGTCCTTCACTGATTATTGCCTATGCACCTTGTATCAACCATGGCATTAAAGGCGGTATGAGCCGTACCCAAACCCACGAAGCATTTGCAGTGGAAGCGGGCTACTGGCACCTGTACCGATTCAACCCAAGCTTAAAAGAAGAAGGTAAAAATCCATTTATCCTGGATTCCAAGGAACCCGATATGGACAAATTTACGGAATTCCTGGATTCAGAAGTTCGTTATACCTCATTAAAACTGACCTTCCCAGAAGTTTCGGAAACCCTTTATGATAAGGCAAAAGAAGAAGCAATGGAACGTTACATGGGTTACAAACAAAAAGCAGATATGTAAATTAAATAATAAAAAGAGAAATCCTTTGGGGTTTCTCTTTTGTTTAACCATTTAAAAAAGCGCTATTGGTCTTGACCAATAGCGCTTTTTTGGTGGATACCATCACTAGGAGTGGTGGTATCCGTGAAAAATTTAGCAATGTTGAGGTGAGGGGTGTCTTCGCTTGAATCCTTCCAGGTCATCATCGGGGTTATAAACGGTTAAGAGCATTTTGTCTAAATCAAAATCAAAATCAAAGTTCGTGTCTGATTTTAAATCTTCGAGAACAGCCATAATCATTTCACCATCGCCGACATCATCCATGCTGAGAAGGGCTTTTCCATAATCATCAAATTTGGCAACTTTCACTTTTTCGTGAATGATTTCAATCATACGTTTTTTTTCCATAAATATACCTCTTTCTAAATAGTAGTGTTCTTAGTTTTTTAAATACCCCGATAAATGAATTTTATCCAATAAAAAATTGAAAGAGCGGCAAAACTTTATTTTTGTTTAAATTTTAAAATAAAGGATATTAAAACAAGGAGAATTCTATTTTACTTAGAATAGAGATAATAGACTCTTAAAGGTCAAGACTTTAAAAAAAGGAAAAAACAAATGACAACTTACTACTCCGAAGAATTGATACAATCGGTCATCGAAGCAAATGATATTGTCGATGTCGCTTCGGGTTACATGACCTTAAAACGAGTGGGGAACTCGTTTAAAGGCAAATGTCCGTTTCATAATGAAAAAACAGCGTCTTTCACGGTTTCGCGGGAAAAACAATTATACCATTGTTTTGGTTGTGGTGCTGGTGGCAATGTGATTACTTTTATTATGGAAATGGAAAAACTCCCCTTTGTCGATGCCCTAAAATTTCTGGCTGCCCGGGTAAACATGATTTTACCGGAAAAAAGCAATCAGCAGGAAGACCATCAGGTCTATGAGAAAAAGAAGCGCCTCTACGAATTGCATCGGGAAGCGGCTAATTACTATTATAAAATGCTTAAAACAAGTAAATTAGCGCGAGAATATCTGTTGCAAAGAGGGATTGGCCAAGAAACCATCAGAGCATTCGGTTTAGGTTATGCCAGTGAAGACTGGAGCCGATTAACCGATTTTCTTAACACCAAAGGCTTTTCCACAGCAGACATGCTGGATTCAGGCCTGGTTATGGCTTCGGAAAACAAGCGCCATTATGATCGGTTTCGGAGCCGGGTCATGTTTCCCATTGTTAATCCCCGGGGACAGATTGTTGGGTTTGGCGGTCGCCTGATGGCAACCGATCAAAATGGACCCAAGTATCTCAATTCCCCAGAAACCACCATCTTTTCTAAAAGCTATGAGCTCTATAACTTGAATCATTGTAAAAATTTCTTGGATGATGGGCGAATCGTAATTGTTGAAGGTTATATGGATGTGATTTCCCTTTATGAAAAAGGGATCAAGAATACTGTGGCAGCATTGGGTACGGCCTTTACCCCGTTTCATGGAAAAATCCTGGAGCGTTACGCTGGTGAGGTGGTTATTGCTTTTGATGGCGATAATGCTGGAAAATCGGCAACAGAAAAAGCGATGAAGATCTTGAAAAATACCAGTTTAAATGTTAAAACATTAAGCTTGCCAACAAATGAAGATCCCGATTCCTTTGTCCAGAGATATGGTCAACAGGGATTTAAGGACGCGGTTTCAAAGGCATTAACAATTGTTGAATACGAACTGGAATTGTTAAAAGGACACAATGATCTGTCCCAAACCGATGGCAGACTGCGTTATGGTAATGAGGCCATAAAAATATTAAGACAGCTTGAGACGTCAGTGGAAGTTGATTATTACAGCAAAATGGTTGCCGGTGAAACGGGAATCAATCAGGAAGTAATCCGTCGTGAGGTTCTGCGGTCAAAAACCCGAGCTGAGAATCCTTCGCCACTGGTGGAGATAACCCGCGACGCGGTATCGCTGCAAAAGATTCCTAAGGCTTATCAAAAAGCTCAGGAATTGGCGATCCGCTATTGCTTGGAAAGACCGGAAACAATAAACGAGTTTCCCATGGATTACCTGACGGAGCCCTTTTATAAGGACCTACTGCTAACTCTTTTTGAAAAGCGGAAAGCAGGGGAAAAAATTGAAGTCAATCAGATTATGTCACATTTTGATGCGTCAGAGGATGTCAAAAAATTAGTTGAGTTTATGATGAACGAGGATGAAGTCTCCCGGTCAGATTATCAAGATGCTTTGGAAATAATGAATCGTTTTTATAATGAAGCTCAGCTTGACAAACTTTCTGAACAAATAAAAAGAGAATCAGCCAATGGCAATGACGATGCAGTTGCCGGGCTTACCAATCAACTCATAGAGATTAAGAAAATGATGAAAGAAAACGGGAGGCACTAAAATGAAACAAGACAAAACAAAAACCGACGATGTGATCATAGTTACTGATGACAGCATCATTGAGATTGAAAAAGTCGCAATTGAGCTGATGCCGGAAGTGCAGCAGTTATTAAAACGCGGGAAAACGAAAGGGAATTTAAATAATCACGATTTTGAAGAAATCCTGGATAAAGCTGATCTTGATCCGGAGGAAATCGATTCAATCTATTTGTATCTGCAAAAAGAAGGAATCGAAATCGCTTTTACCGATCTCGAACTGGAAGCCCTGGAAGCGGCTGAACTTGAAGAAGAGAATCAGAAAGAAATTGAATTGGCAGATTCGGTCAGCGTTAATGATCCGGTTCGGTTATATTTAAAAGAAATTGGCAAGGTACCTTTACTAACCGGAGATCAGGAAATGACGCTGGCCCGCCGCATGGAAGCCGGCGATGATTCGGCCAAAAAAGAATTGGCTGAAGCTAACCTGCGTCTGGTCGTCAGTATTGCCAAGCGTTATGTGGGACGGGGGATGTCGTTTCTGGACCTGATCCAGGAAGGCAATCTGGGTTTGATCAAAGCGGTTGAAAAATTCGACTATACCAAGGGTTTTAAATTCAGTACCTATGCAACCTGGTGGATTCGGCAGGCGATCACCCGGGCCATTGCTGATCAGGCCAGAACCATCCGGATCCCGGTTCATATGGTCGAGACCATTAATAAACTAATTCGGGTTTCCCGCCAATTACTACAGGAATATGGCCGGGAACCAACCCCGGCAGAAATTGGCAAGGAAATGGGCTTTTCAGAAGAAAAAGTACGAGAAATTCAAAAGATCGCTCAGGATCCGGTTTCCCTGGAAACACCTATCGGGGAAGAAGAGGATAGCCATTTGGGCGATTTTATTCCCGACGAAGATGCCCCGGCACCAGCCGAAGCGGCTTCCTATGCGCTGCTAAAAGAACAGTTAATTGAAGTCTTAAACACGCTGACCGAACGGGAAGAAAAGGTACTTAGGTTGCGTTTTGGCTTGGACGATGGCCGGGCCCGGACACTGGAAGAAGTGGGAAAAGAGTTCAATGTAACCAGAGAACGAATCAGGCAGATTGAAGCCAAAGCCTTACGCAAACTGCGTCACCCCAGCCGTAGCAAAAAATTAAAGGATTATTTAACCTAAAATGAAGATTAAGTTAAGTCCGCGGCTGGAGGTTATTGCCGATTGTGTTGCCGGGGCCAAATTGATCGCCGATATTGGCACTGATCATGGCTATCTGCCGGTTTACCTGGTGGAAAACGCAATGGTTTCCCGGGTAATCGCCAGTGATACCAACTGGCAGCCGCTTAAAAAAGCCGAAAAAATTATTAATGAACAACAATTACAAAAACAGATAGAGACCCGACTTGGTTCGGGTCTTTCTGTGCTTAAACCCGGGGAGGTCGAGGCTGTTGTCATGGCTGGTATGGGGGGGCTGTTAATCCGGGATCTGCTCGAAGCCCAGCCGGAGGTGGCTCGGCAGCTAAAAAAACTGGTGCTTCAGCCGATGAATAATCAGGCGGTGCTGCGAAAACATCTGGAAGCGACCGGGTTTCGAATTATTCGAGAAGATCTGGCTCGGGAGGGCGATCGGGTTTATGAGGTTATTGTAGCAGCACCGGGAAAGATGATAATGACCAATCCGCTGGAATATGAATTGGGTTTTGAATTTTATACCAGTAAACATCCTTTGCTCCTGCATCTGATCGAGCGGAAAATATTTTTGGAGCAGCAAATCGTTTTAAATACCGAGGGCAAAACCACTGCAGTTGCTACAAAGCAATGGCAGGAGAGCAGTTTGTTTATTGAAAAACTGAATGAGGTGAAAAGATGTCTGTTAAACTAAATCAAATTATTCAAACAATTGAGGCGCTTGCTCCTGAAAAATTGGCGGAAGCGTGGGATAATGTGGGTCTCCAGGTAGGTTCCCGGCAACAAAGCATTAAGCGGCTGCTGCTGACTCTGGATATCACGGCGGAAGTGGTTGCAGAAGCCATTGAAAAAAAGGTAGATCTCATTATTGCGCATCATCCGTTTATTTTTAAGGGTTTAAAAACCCTGTCAACAGACGGGGAAAAGGGTCAGATCATTGAAATGCTGATTAAAAATGAGGTCGCTGTTTATGTGGCTCATACCAATTTGGATAAGGCAGCGAAAGGCCTTAATCACTATCTGGCCCTGCGGATGGGACTCGATAAGATCAAAACGCTGGAACCTTCTAATCCGGCGCTTTATTATAAACTGGTAATTTTTTCGCCGCAGGAAGCCAGCCAGAAAATCATTGAGGTGTTAGGGAAAAACGGCGCCGGGACCATTGGCAACTATGACTATTGCACTTACCGTTCACCCGGTACTGGCACCTTCCGTCCGCTCGCGGGCGCCAAACCTTTTATCGGGGATCTCAATAAACTGTCCTGTGTCTCGGAAGATCGGATTGAAGCGATTGTGGCAGCGCCGGATTTAAAAAATTTGATTGCCGCCGTAAAAAGAAATCATCCTTATGAAGAAATGGCCTATGATGTGATCGCTCTGGAAAACGGGGGGCTGATCAATGAAAACGGATTGGGAAAAATTGGCGTGTTAAGCCAACCCATGGCCGGGCTGGATTTTATTGCCCATACCAAAGACCGACTGGGCCTGGTGGCTTTACGAGGGGCAGGTAAGGTGCCGGATATCGTCCGGCGGGTGGCGATCTGTTCAGGGGCCGGAGCGGACATGATTGGACTGGCCAAAGCCAGACAAGCCAATGTGCTGATCACGGGTGATCTTAAGCATCACGATGGGCAACGAGCCCTGGAAAACAATATCTGGGTCCTGGATGCCGGCCATTACGGCACCGAGAAATGGGTAACTGATTGCTTCCGGCAATTGCTGGAAGCTGGTCTGCCAGACGCCTGCCCGGAAATGATTGTCGCCGAGTCGGCCCGGGATTTTATTGTAAATTATTAGGGACTGAATAAAAAAACTTGAAATTTGAGCAAAGACAGGGTATACTACAGTGATTTAGTAAATCAGATAGTCGCACCCGGAGTAATCCGGTTGAGGAAAGTCCGAGCTCCACAGAGCATGGTGCCGGGTAACACCCGGTGGAGGCGACTCTAAGGCCAGTGCAACAGAAAGTAAACCGCCAGCAATGGTAAGGATGAAAGGGTGAGGTAAGAGCTCACCAGCGGTGTGGTAACACATCGGCTATGTAAACCCCACCTGGAGCAAGACCAAGAACGGACCTTGAAAGACGGCTGCTCGTCGTTGTCCTATGGTAGGTCGCTAGAATTTATTGGTAACAATAAATCGAGATAGATGACTATTTAAACAGAACTCGGCTTATAGATTTAGTAAATCACAAAAGTCAATTAGGACGATTGCAGAACCTGCAGAAGATTAGAGTTATCGGTAAACTACCGTACCGACCAATTGTTAATCTGTTGTTTGCTGCGGGATCGGACAGGTTTATCAACCTGTTCGCCCCGATGCAAACAACAGATGTAACAATTGTCGGTACTGGGTATAAATTTATCAATAGCCTTAGTCTAATACAGGACGCTGCAATCGTCTTTTGCGTTTTTTGATCGGGGGTTGTATAATAAAGTGAGATTTATGTGAGTGGGAGAAGCGATGAAGAAAAAAGAAGCCATCGAAAAAATGATCCAGAATAGTTTGAAAATGAACAAACCGGTGATCGGCGTGGCGGTGGGGTCCGGGCTTTTTGCCAAGCAGGCGGTTAAGGGCGGGGCTGATTTGCTTCTGGCCCTGAGTGCCGGGCGGTTTCGATCGGCAGGGATTCCTTCAATCGGCTGTATGATGCCATTTTCCAACAGTAATGAGTTGGTATTTGACTTTTCCAGCCGTGAAATACTGCCAAAACTTAAAGATCGGGCCGTGATCTGCGGCATTAACGCCACCGATCCCAACTATTCCCATCAGGAGCTGATTCAAAAAGTCCGGGAACTGGGCTTTAGCGGTGTCAATAATTTTCCGACGATTGGTCTGATTGATGGGCAATTCCGGGAATGGCTGGAGGAAAAAGGGCTGGGCTACGACCAGGAAATAGAATTTATGAAAAAAGCGGTGGCGGCCAATCTCTTTACCATTGCTTTTGTCTTTGATGAAAAACAGGCCCGAGCAATGACCCGGGTGGGTGTGGATGTGGTCTGTGCCCATTTTGGCTGGACCCGGGGAGGCGAAAAATCCGGCAAGGTTTTTTCCACCATTAATGAATGTCTGGAAATGACAGAAGCGATTTTTGCAGCAGTCGATCAGATCAATCCCCAAACTTACAAGATGATTTATGGCGGACCCATTAATTCTCCGGAGGACGCCTATTATTTTTATAAAAATTCCCAGACCATCGGTTACATCGGCGGCTCCAGCTTTGAGCGAATCCCCACTGAACTGGCGATATCAGAAACGACCGATAAATTTAAAAATTATTATAAATTAAAGCAGGAAAACAAGCATTTAAAAAAAGAACTGTTAAAAAAGCGGGGCTTTGATGAAATTGTCGGCCAAAGCGTGATCATGCAGGACATGTATGAACTAATTAATAAGGTGGCCGATAAAGACGTCAATGTTCTAATTCAGGGCGAAAGTGGAACCGGGAAAGAACTGGTCGCCAAAGCGCTGCATTTTAACAGTAAACGTTGTCTGGGTTCGCTGATTAAGGTAAATTGTGCGGCCTTGCCGCCCAACTTGCTGGAAAGTGAGCTGTTTGGTCATGAAAAGGGAGCGTTTACCGGAGCCGACAAGCGGCGGCTGGGGAAATTTGAACTGGCCAACCATGGAACCCTGTTTCTGGATGAGATCGGTGAAATGGATGTCGATCTCCAGGCGAAGGTACTGCGGATTATTCAGCAGCAGGAATTTGAACGTGTCGGGGGCGAGAAAACCATCTCTGTGGATGTGCGGATCGTCTGCGCCACCAATGTGGATATTAAACAGGCGGTAGCAGAGAATCGTTTCCGGGAAGATCTCTACTATCGGCTGAACGTGGTGGAAATAAATACCCCGCCGCTACGCCGTCATCCCGAGGATATTCCACTGCTGTGCAACCGCTTTTTAGAAGAGTTTAGAATAAAGTATCAACTCGAGGAAAAACGACTGGCTCCGGATGCGATGGCCTATTTAATGGAATGCCCCTGGCCAGGTAATGTTCGGGAAATGAAGCATGTGCTCGAAAGAGCGGTGATTCTCAGTGAAGGGAAATATATCCGTCGGGATGATATGGTGGTGGAAGAATTGCACAAACCAAAAACCCAGCTAAAGAACCAGTTGGGTTCAGATCTGTTGACTACCAGCAAGGAACACCTGGAAAGTACCTACATATTGGGTGTCCTCAAGGCATGCCGATGGAATCGAACCGAAGCAGCGAACCGGATTGGCATCTCCCGGCGGACACTCTACAATAAAATAGTGAAATTTAATTTATCGATGGAAGACCAGGAATCCATGGAATAAAAAAGTGGGCAATATCTACTCGAAATGAGTAAATATTGCCCATATTACATTTGTCTGGGAAAAACATTTCCCGTTCCCCTATTTAGAATGGCGGGAACAATGGCTTCGCCGGTTTTAATAGTTGGCACAAACCTTGCGAGTTATTAAAGATAATAATAAATCTAAAGGGGGGCATGGAATGAAAAACGTATTAATTGTAGGGACCTTTGATACCAAGGGTCATGAATTCAAGTTTATCAAAGAATTGATTGAAAAGCGGGGGGTTAGTACCACCACAATCAACTGCGGGGTTATTGGGGAGCCGTTATTTGTCCCGGATGTTAGCAGTGAGGCGGTTGCAATCGCTGGCGGGTCATCCCTAGAAGAGTTACGGCAACAACATGATCGCGGTCTGGGCATTGATGTCATGATGGCTGGAGCGGCTAAAATCACCAAGGACCTTTATGACCAGGGCAAGGTTGACGGAATGATTAGTCTCGGCGGCTCTGCCGGAACGACTATTGGCACCTTTGCCATGAGAAGTCTGCCGGTGGGTGTGCCTAAGATTATGGTTTCTACCGTAGCTTCGGGTGATACCCGTCCCTATGTTGGGGAGAAAGATATCACCATGATGTATTCAGTGGTGGATATTTCCGGGATCAATAGCATTTCCAATCATATTTTAGCTAACGCTGCCAATGCCATTGCCGGGATGGCCAGCTTTGATATTCCAGCACTTAAAGAAGAGAAACCATTGCTGGCGGCCACGATGTTTGGGGTCACAACGCCTTGTGTAACCGCTGCCAGAGAATACCTGGAAGATCAGGGCTACGAGGTACTGGTGTTCCACGCCACTGGGGCTGGGGGCATGGCCATGGAAAGTCTGATTGAAGCCGGGTTTATCAAAGGCGTTTTTGACGCCACCACGACCGAATGGTGCGATGAGGTGGCCGGCGGTGTCTTTACGGCCGGACCAACCCGGTTAGAAGCGGCTGCCAAAGCGGGAATCCCTGAGGTCGTTTCGGTGGGCGCATTGGATATGGTTAATTTTGGCGCTATTGAAACCGTTCCAGAAAAGTACAAAAGTCGCAACCTGTACAAACATAATGCCAGCGTCACCCTGATGCGGACCACGGTCGATGAATGCTCCCAGATGGGGAAAATTATTGCCGGTAAGCTAAATATGGCCACCGGGCCGGTTGCCTTGTTTATTCCATTAAAAGGTGTTTCAGCTATCGATGTGGAAGGGGCACCATTTTATGGCCCGGAAGAGGATGCCGAATTGTTTGCACAATTGCGGGCAAATATAAAAGATAAAGTTGAACTGGTGGAAATGGATACCGATATCAACGACGAAGCCTTTGCCCTGGCAATGGCTAAAAAATTGATTTCAATGCTTGAAAGATAAAGAAGAGTGAAGGAGAAAATAACATGGCAATAAAACGAGAAGAAGTATTAAGACGGTTAAGAGAACAAGAAACAAAAGGGATTTCGGTGGTTGGTGCCGGAGCTGGCACCGGAATTTCTGCCAAATGCGCGGAAGCCGGTGGCGTGGATCTGATTATTATTTATAATTCCGGCCGGTACCGGATGGCAGGTCGTGGTTCTTTAGCCGGGCTGTTATCCTATGGGGATGCCAATGCCATTGTCATGGACATGGCCAGAGAAGTCGTCACAATTGTCAAGGACACGCCAGTTTTGGCTGGGGTCTGCGGAACGGATCCGTTTAGAGATATGGAAATGTTTTTAAAACAGGTCAAAGAAGCCGGGTTCTCCGGGGTTCAAAATTTCCCCACAGTCGGCTTAATCGATGGCGTATTTAGACAAAACCTGGAAGAAACCAACATGGGTTATGATCTGGAAGTTGAGATGATAAAAAAAGCCCATGAGCTAGATCTGGTAACCACACCCTATGTGTTTAACGTGGAAGAGGCCGAAAAAATGGCTAAAGCCGGAGCCGATGTCCTGGTTGCCCATATGGGACTGACAACCAAAGGGAGCATTGGCGCCTCGTCAGCGAAAACCCTTGATGATTGTGTCAAACTGACCCAGGAAATCTGTGATGCCGGAAAAGCCATCAATCCCGATGTGATGGTCATTGTCCACGGTGGCCCGGTGGCGGAACCGGAAGATGCCAAATATGTCCTCGATCGGACAAAAGGCGTCTGCGGCTTCTTCGGAGCATCCAGCATCGAACGTCTCCCAACCGAAATTGCCATTACCAAACAGGTTAAGGACTTCAAAGATATCAAACTATAAAATCAATTCCAGACAAAAATCTGTCGATAAAAGAAAATAGTTATTGTAAATAAGCACGTGAAGCCGTACCGACAATTGTTACATCATGTTGAATGCAGCAAGGCGGACACGACAAAGCCAGTCCGAGCTTGTGCGAAGGCAACGAGCCAATTACAAGCTTGCTTGTAGTTGGCGACTGTCAGCGAATCAAAGAGAAAGAAGCATAGCGGATTTCTCGTGGTTGCAGCTTACAACAGATTAACAAGTGGTCGCACGGTAATTTTGCGATCGAGCCAGGCGTTGAGTAAAAAGTTAATTCTTTTTATTCAACGCTTTTTGTTTTACACTTAACAACTATTTGGTATAATAGTACGAAAACAGTTGATGTCGGGAGAATGAATTTTGAACAACACGATAAAGAGCATCATAAAAAAGAACTCGGTTTTAACTATCGATTGTGGCACCAGAGGACTCCGAGGAATTCTTTTTGACGAGCAGGGCAATGAGCTGGCAAAAAGCGAAGAATTATTTACGGGTTATTATTCAAAGCATTTTCAATGGAAGGAAGCTTCACCAGAAATGTTCTGGGAGGCTCTGGTTAAGGTTGTTTGTGAGCTGAAGGTTAAACAGCCGGATTTGTTCCTTACGATTCGAGGCATGACGGTGTCCTGTCAGCGTGATGTCATTACCGTGGTAGATGAACGCGGAAAACCCCTGCGTGATTTTATCAGTTGGCTGGATCGCCGGGAATTGACTGAACCACTGCCCTATCCCTGGCCCTACGACCTGCTTTTTAAAACGATTGGTTTTAGTGGTTATGCAAAATCATTCAGTAGAACTGCCCATGTTAATTGGATTAAGGTTTCGGAGCCGGACATCTGGGCCAAAACCCACAAGGTTGTTTTTCTTTCGACCTATTTTTTGACCCGCTTAACCGGAAACATCGCCGACAGCCGTTCTAATACCGCCGGACATCTGCCTTTTGATACGAAAAAGAAGCAGTGGTGCGGCAAGTATGATGTTAAAAGTCAGATTCTTCAAATGGAACCGGAAAAATGTTACGAACTCACCGACTCCTGTGAAGTGATTGGAAAGCTGACAGCTGAAGCGGCCGAAATCACAGGCTTACCGGTGGGTTTGCCAATTATAGCTTCGGGAACGGATAAAGGTTGTGAGACACTGGGCGTTGGTGCACTGACCCCGGATATTGCCAGCATTTCACTCGGAACTCAAGCTACGGTAGAGATTACCACTAAAAAATACGTGGAGCTCTATCCTTTTTATCCCGCTTTTGCGGCGGTTGAGAATGACTGCTATAATCCGGAAGTTACCATCTATCATGGATTTTGGATGGTGGACTGGTACACGAAAGAATTTCTTGATCAGACTGATCCCAAAGATATCCATGAGATCCTGGAAGGCTATCTGGAAGCGACCCCACCGGGAGCGGATGGCCTGATTCATCAGCCCTACTGGGGGCGGGAAGCTTTTCGGCCGGAAGCGCGGGGGACCTTTATGGGATTTAGTGAAGGACATGATAAACGCCATCTTTACCGGGCCATTATCGAAGGCCTGGGATATGCCTTGTTAGAAGGACTAAAACTGATTGAAAGAAAGACAAAGGTACCAATTCAGGCCGTTGGTCTGTCTGGCGGGGGCTCTCGCAGTGATGGTGTGGCTCAGATCATGGCAGATGTTTTAAACCGCCCGGTTTATCGGGTGCAGACCTTTGAAACCACCGGATTAGGTGCTGCTATTGCCACCTTTGTGGGCTTAAACCATTATCCGGATATCAAAACCGCCAGTAAGGCGATGATTCGAAAATCACAGATTTTTGAACCCAATCCGAAAAATGTAATAAAATATACAGAAATTTATAATAGACTATACAAGCAATTATATCGTCGGGTAAAACCCTTATATCAATCGTATGAAAAAATAAGATAAGATCACAACCGACATGTTAGAGAAGAGGTCATAAAATAAAATGAAGAACAATTACAAAATGGGTATCGATATCGGCTCCACGACCATTAAAGTGGTGGTTATTGACGGCAAAAACGAAATCATCTATGAAGAGTATCGGCGTCATTTATCAAACATCAAGGTTACTATTGTTAACCTGTTAAAAGAAACCTATCAAAAGTTGGGGGATTTGGAGACACGGGTTTGTGTCACCGGATCCGGCGGACTGATGATTTCCCAGTGGTTGGGAATTCCCTTTGTTCAGGAGGTCGTGGCCAGCACGCTGGCGGTAGACCGGGTTATTCCCAAGACCGAGGTTGCCATTGAGTTAGGCGGCGAAGATGCCAAGATCACCTTTTTTACCGGAACCATCGAACAGCGGATGAACGGTACCTGTGCCGGGGGAACCGGTGCTTTTGTGGATCAGATGGCAACGCTTCTAAAAACCGATGCCGAGGGACTCAACGAATTGTCCAAAACCCACACGATGATTTATCCGATCGCATCACGATGCGGTGTTTTTTCCAAAACGGATATCCAGCCGCTAATTAATGAAGGGGCAGAGAAAGCGGATATCGCGGCTTCAATTTTTCAGGCGGTGGTTAATCAGACTATCAGCGGATTGGCCTGCGGACATCCGATCCGCGGGAACGTAGCTTTTCTAGGGGGACCCCTTTATTTCCTGTCGGAATTGCGACAGCGCTTTATCGAAACCCTGAAACTCACAAAAGAACAGATTATTTTTCCCGAAAAATCCAATCTCTTTGTCGCCATCGGGGCCGCCTATTCGGCTGAAAAAGAAGAAAAAATGCATTTGAAAGAGCTGGTTACGGCCGTTGAAAACCTGGATGCAGTTTCAGAAAATGAAGTCGGTCGGCTGGAACCGCTGTTTAAAAATCGGGAAGAGCTTACGCAATTTCGGCAACGTCATGATAAAAATCAGGTCGTCAAAAAAGCGCTAAAAGACCATCACGGGTGCTGCTTTTTAGGGATCGATGTCGGTTCGACCACTACCAAGGCCGTTGTGATCGATGGTGATGGTGCATTACTGTACAGTTACTATGGTGGCAACGAGGGGAGTCCACTGGCTCAATCGATTAAAATTATCAAAGAAATCTACGGATTGCTGCCGGCGGATGTTACGATTGGTAACTCGACGGTTACCGGCTATGGTGAAAGTTTGATCAAAAAAGCATTAAAAATTGACATCGGCGAAATTGAAACCATTGCCCACTATAAGGGTGCAAAATATTTTTGTCCTGAGGTCGATTTTATCCTCGACATCGGCGGCCAGGATATGAAGTGCATGAAGATTAAAAACGGTACCATCGACAGTATTATTCTCAATGAAGCTTGCTCCTCGGGTTGCGGTTCGTTTCTGGAGACCTTTGCTAAATCATTGGATCTTGATATGCAGGCCTTTGTCGAAGCTGCGTTGATGGCGGAAAAGCCAGTCGATCTGGGGACCCGCTGTACTGTTTTTATGAATTCCAAGGTTAAACAGTCCCAGAAAGAAGGCGCCGAAGTGGGGGATATCTCTGCAGGTCTGTCTTATTCGGTCATCAAGAACGCTTTGCAGAAGGTTATCAAAATTCATAATCCCAAAGAACTGGGCGAACATATCATCGTTCAGGGGGGAACCTTTAACAATCAAGCGGTACTGCGGACCTTTGAAAAAATAACCGAAAAAGAAGTGATTCGCCCGGATATTGCGGGCTTGATGGGGGCCTTTGGAGCAGCTCTGATTGCCCGGGAAAATTATCGCCCAGGCGAACGCAGCAATCTTTTAGGTTTAGCAGCGCTGGACGATTTTGCGGTGGAAGTCGGTCACAAACGCTGCGGCGGTTGCAGTAACAATTGTCTGCTGACGATTAATCGCTTTAACGACGGCAGCCGACACATCACCGGAAACCGGTGCGAGATTGGTGAAGGTAATGTCAAAAAAAATGCTGATCTACCGAATCTCTATCAATATAAGTATCAGCGGATTTTTGATTATCCCGCGTTGCCGGAAGCAGAAGCACCGCGCGGTAATATCGGTATCCCCCGGGTTTTAAATCTCTATGAAAATTACCCCTTCTGGCATACTTTTTTTACCCAACTGGGTTACCGGGTGGTACTATCTCCGGAATCCAATCGTAAAATTTACGAAAAAGGGATGGAGAGCATTCCGTCTGAGTCGGTCTGCTATCCGGCCAAATTGGCTCATGGTCATATTCAGGCACTGCTGGATCAGGGTGTCAGTCTGATTTTTTATCCCTGTATTCCCTATGAGGAAAAAGAATTTGATGATGTTGATAACTGGTACAATTGTCCCATTGTCATGTCGTATCCCGAAACCATTAAACACAATCAGGATGATGTGCAAAAAGAAGGTATTACTTTCTTAAATCCGTTTTTGCCCTTTGATAATGATTTACGGTTGGAAGAACGATTAGCCGAAATTTTTGGCGCCTTTGGTATCACTCGTCAAGAAATTACTGCGGCCATGAAAGCTGCCATTGCGCAAAAAGACGCTTTCCGGCGGGATATGGAGAAAAAAGGGGAAGAAACCATTGCATATCTAAAAGAAACCGGGCAAAAGGGAATTGTTCTGGCTGGTCGGCCCTATCACATTGACCCCGAAGTCAATCATGGTCTGGATCATATCATTACCGGCCTGGACATGGCTGTACTTACCGAAGACGCCATTGCTCATCTCTATCATCCCAAAGAAGAGCAGCGCTTCCGAGTCCTGGATCAATGGAAGTATCACAGCCGTTTATATAAGGCGGCGGAGGTGGTTAATCAGCATGATTTTCTGGAGCTGGTACAGTTGACTTCCTTTGGCTGCGGATTGGATGCGGTGACCTCGGAGCAGACGCAGGAAATCCTGGAAAGTCACGGCAATATTTATACCCTGATTAAAATTGACGAGGTCAACAATCTCGGTGCCATCCGGATTCGAATGCGATCCCTTAAAGCAGCAATGATCGAGCGGGAGAAAAATAATATTGTCGTGGACCCAACCCTGATGAACCAACGGGTGATTTTTACTAAAGCGATGAAAAAGAAGCATACGCTGCTGGCTCCTCAGATGTCACCGATCCATTTTGACTTTCTGGAAGAGGCAATGGAAAAATATGGTTATCACATCGAGGTCATGCCCAGCGTTGATAATGCGGCCATTGACGAAGGGTTAACCTATGTCAATAATGACGCTTGCTATCCCACCATTATTACGACGGGTCAGATTATGGCAGCACTGAAATCAGGAAAATACGATCTTGATAATGTCTCCGTATTAATGACTCAGACCGGCGGACCCTGCCGTGCCTCCAACTATGTGGCGTTTATCAGAAAAGCGCTGGAATCGGCCGGTATGTCGCAAATTCCGGTTATTTCACTGAGTGCCATTGGTTTGGAGAAGAATCCCGGGTTTAAGCTCAGTCTACCGCTGTTAGCGCGGCTGCTGGTGGGGATTGTTTATGGTGATCTGCTGCAACGGGTGGTCAGCGGTACAAGGCCTTATGAACTGCACCCCGGATCCACTGAAGAATTGTATCAATCTTGGCGCAAAAAAATAAAAGCCAGTTTAAAAAATGGCAAACTTCGTGATTTCAAAGAAAATGTTCGGGCGATTGTCAACGAATTTGATGCCCTGCCCCGAACGGATAAAAAACGGCCAAAGGTTGCCATCGTTGGAGAAATCCTGGTTAAATACCATCCCACGGCCAATAATAACCTCCAGTTAGTCTTAGAAGCAGAAGGTGCCGAGGTGGTTATGCCGGACCTGATGGATTTCTTTCTATATTGCGCTTACAATCAGGTCTTTAAATACGAAGAACTCTCAGGTAAACGAAAATCCATGAAACGTGCCAAACTGCTGATTAAATTTTTGGAGTTTTCCCGAAAAAACATGAAGCTTGCCCTGGATGCCAGCACCCACTTCCATGCCCCATCCACCATTGAGAAAAAGGCGGGTAAAGCCCAGGAACTGATTTCCCTTGGTAATCAGGGTGGGGAAGGTTGGTTCTTAACCGCCGAAATGATGGAGTTGATCGAAGATGGGGTAGAGAATATTGTTTGTGTTCAACCCTTTGCCTGCCTGCCCAACCACGTGATGGGAAAAGGGATGATCAAACCGATCCGCCAAAAATATCCGCGCGCAAATATTGCCCCCATCGACTACGACCCGGGAGCAAGTGAAGTCAATCAGCTAAACCGCATCAAACTGATGATGGAAACCGCCAAACGAAATCTGGATCGGAAAAACTAAGAAACTGGCTAGTTTGGTTTGACAAAAATTGTAGAAATAGAACTAACGTAGTACCGACAATTGTTACATCATGTTGTACGCATCGGAGCGGACACGGCGGAGCCAGTCCGATTCTGCGCGAAGGCAACGAGCCAATCACAAGCTTGCTTGTAGTTGGCGACTGCCCGCGACCAATGCGAAAGGAGCAAAGCGGATTTCGCATGGCGCGGCGAACAACAGATTAACAATTGGTCGGTACGGGAGTTCATCGACATCCTGAGACTGGCTTGACAGCCGGTCTTAATTTTTTGCAAAAAAAAAGAACCGATTCAGAAGAAACAGCTCGTTTTCCTAAATGAAAAAGGGGAGTAATTCATTTAGAGATAAAGGATTATATGTGATAATTTAATTATATGGAGTTCAAACAAAGAATACAATCATTATTTTTCCTATAACGTTTTCAGGATTTTGTAAAAGTTTACAATTTAATCTAAAATTTACAAAATAGAATTCCAGGATATGGTATAATCTCGTTAAACTAAAAACACAAGGAGTTATAATGAAAAAAATACTGATAATTGAAGATGAGTTGAATATATATGAACTGATCAAATTTAATCTGGTAACCCATGGATTTGAAGTGGATGGCGTCCAGGACGGTGCATTGGCCATTGAAAAAATACTAGATGTCCTGCCGGACCTGATTATTCTGGATCTGATGCTGCCGGGGAAAGATGGCATTAGTATTTGCCGGGAAATCCGGGCCAATAGTATCATCTCCTATATACCGATTATAATGCTTACCGCCAAAAGCGAAGAATTTGATAAGGTTCTGGGACTGGAAATCGGCGCCGATGATTATATCACCAAGCCCTTTGGAGTCAAAGAACTCTGTGCTCGGGTTAAAGCCGTTTTAAGGCGGACCGAGATCCTTTTGTCAAAAGAGGATGAAGCTATTTTTGTTGGCGACTTACATATTGAGCCAAAGGCATTTGAAGTCTACCAAAATGGCGAAAAACTGGCGCTTACCTTAAAAGAATATGAATTACTGGTGTTCTTAGCGAAGCATCGGGGACAGGTACTGACCCGGGATCAATTGCTCGATCAGATCTGGGGATTTGACTACTATGGAGAGACCCGAACAGTGGATGTCCATATTCGTTATTTAAGAAAAAAAATTGAGGAACAATCAGAGGATGGCAAAAAATATATCGAAACCGTTCGCGGGGTTGGGTATCGTTTTATTGAGAAATAGGAGCGTGCTATGAAGAAACGGCTGTCCATTTCGCTGACAATTATTATTGTTGTTAGTATTACGATCTGTGGATTATTTACCACCATCAGCTATCGGCAGAGTTACTATGCCGATACAGAGAACAATATAAAGAAGAGTAGTAACTATATTATGAATTATATGCTGCCGGACTTTTTGGAAACTGGAAATAAAAAGAGTTTTGATGATTTTTCCCAAAGCACCAATGTGCGAATGACGATTATCAATCCCCAGGGAGAGGTCACTTATGAGTCTTTGCAAGGGGTTGGTGATCTAGAGAATCATAAAAATCGTCCTGAAATTATTGGTGCCCTAAAAGGTGTTGAAACAACGGAGGTTCGTTTTTCGAATACCTTTAAAGATGAAATGATTTATGTGGCGACCCCATATTTTGGTGAGACGCAGTCAGTTGGGGCAGTGCTACGGATTTCCATGCCGGTGAATGCCATGGATGATGCCATGTTTGAAATGATCAATAATATTATTTTTGTGATATTAACGACAATTCTGGCCACCACCTTGTTGATTAATTATTTTATCAATCGGGAGCTAAAACCCTTAGAAGATGCATCTGCATTTGCCAGAGCAATTGCCTCAGGAAAATATGGCCAACAACTGACCATGATCAGGGAAGACCAAATCGGCGAACTGGTGGAATCCCTTAATCAGATGTCCGTCCAATTGAATAATTCGTTTACCGAAATGAACCAGAAGAATGCCGAACTCACTGCTATTTTGTCCAACATGAACCATGGCGTCATTGCCATTGATAAAAAAAATCACATCGTTCATTTAAATGAAGCGGCTCGCATGGTCTTGCGGATTCCGATGAAGGAAGTGGTGATTGGAAAAAATATTCTGGAAGTCTATCGGGAAACCTTTATCCTGGAACTGATGAATTATCTTGAAAATGACGCCTGTGAGAAAACCACGTTTGAATCGCGGATTCATTCCGATCAGGTTTTACGGATCTATATTAATCAGATTGAAGAGAATAATAATATTAACGGCCATATTATTATTTTTGAGGACATTACACTGCTGAAAAATCTGGAAAAAATGCGTCGGGATTTTGTTGCCAATGTTTCCCACGAATTAAAAACGCCGATTACCACCATTAAAGGTTTTATTGAAACCATTCAGGAGAATCACATTACCGAGCCCAAGACCCTGGAGCGATTTTATGCCATTATCTACGAGGAGAGCGATCGCCTCAGCCGATTGGTTAGTGATATCCTGGCCTTGTCGCAGTTGGAAAACAAGGGGGGCTTTGATAAAAGATATGAAACGATACAGTTGGATACGGAAATAATGCAGATTTTTGATATTTTAAAACTCAGTGCCGAAGCAAAAAATACAACGCTTGTATTAACCAGTAAAGAATCGATTAAACTCGAGTTTGTCGCGGATGAATTCAGACAGATGATGATCAATCTCATTGATAATGCCATTAAATACTCAGAACCTGGAAATCAGGTGGAAGTTGACTTATCTGAAGAAGATCATAACATCATCATCCGGGTTCGAGATCATGGCTATGGGATTCCGGAAAAGGATGTCAATCGTATTTTCGAGCGGTTTTATCGGGTTGATAAGAGTCGTTCCAAGGAAAAAGGCGGCACCGGTTTAGGTCTGGCCATTGTCAAGCACACGGTTCAGAATAATTGTGGAAAAATAACCGTCAACAGCCAGGTTGGAAAAGGAACAGAGTTTATGATTCAACTGCCAAAAAATAAAGAATAGCGAAGGTTACAAATTACCGCAGCGTATGATGTAACAATTGTCGGTACTGCTTTATTGCTTAAAAAAATAGCCGGTCAGGTTTGACCGGCTATTTTTTTTAAGGTCGGTTCAGTTTTGAGAAGATGGTGGTTTTACTAAGTAGGCGCATCAGTTCACGGGCGGTGATGCCGATAAAAAGTCCAGTGGGGATGGCCAGCAACATCAGGAACAGAAAATAGAGGAGCAGGCTGGTAGTTTGGACAACAATGGCAGCAACAATGACCTGACCCAGATTATGTGAGATGGCCCCAAAAACACTAATTAGGATAATTGATCCTCTATCTTTAAAATAGTACAGCAGTAGACTCATCACCAGCAGGCTCAACAAGCCACCGCCGAGACTGTAGACAATCGAAAAGCCACCACCAAACAGAAAGCCGGATAAAAGAATCCGGGCAATTACGACCAGTAGAGTCAACGGCCAACCCAAAGTCAACAAGGAAACAAGGGTAATAATATTAGGCAGGCCGATTTTTGCCCCGGGAATGGGTAACGGCAATGGGATCAAACTTTCAACATAACTGAGAATTAAGGCCATCGCCACATAAAGACTCAGAATAACCAATCGGTACGCCTTAGAATGCATCAGGATTCACCAGTGATGACTTCCACCACCAGTTTGTGGGGCAGACACACGATGGTCTCGCCGGGGTTGGAGATGGGATGGGTCTTAACACAAATATGATCGGGACAGTCAGCCTCAATTATTTTGGCAGTTCCCCCGGAAATTTCAAGGGTATTTGAACCGCTTGCATCGGTAAAGGTTTCGGTATGATCTTCAGAGAGCGGAAAAACAGCAACCACTTCGCCCTGGCGAGAGACCCGAACCGAAAGTGGTTTATCGGTTGCGGCGAAAAAATAAAAAGCGGCTATGCCAATTAAACTGACAGCAAGTAAGCCGATGATAATAACAAATTCGTTTTTTTTCATGGAGACCTCTTTTAATATTAATTAAGAACGCTCTTATTTTATCTGAAAAATAGCCGCTGGTAAAGACTTTAGCATTTTTTTATGCTTTTTTTCAGAGACTTTGGTATAATATCATTATTTATTAAGATATTGGAGCAACGAATGAATCAAATGAGCATAAAAAAAACATTGAAACGAGGTATCCTATTTGCCAGCGTGGCAATAGCAACCTTTTTTTTAATGCAGTATTTAACCGGCTGTGAACAAGGTAAAACGGTAACTCGAAGTGACTTCCTATTGGATACTTTTGTCAGCATCACTTTATATGGCGAATCCGATGAAAGCTTATTGGCTCAACCTTTTGAACGGATTGAAGCCTTAAACACGACTTTAACAGCTTTTGAAACGGGCAGTGATCTGGGCTTGATAAAGGAAAATGCCGGCATTCAACCAGTTGTGGTTTCCGATGACACCTACCGGATCATTGAAAAAAGTATTGAATATTCAAAAAGTTCCGGTGGTTATTTCGATGTGACGATCGGTCCGTTAGTAGATCTCTGGGGGATTCACTACCCGGAAACGAAGGAAGCCCCAGCGCTGGAAGCGATCAATGCGGCGAAGGCAAAAACGGATTATACTAAAATTATTTTGAATCCCGCCGATCAGTCGGTTTATTTAACCGATGCGGGGATGGCAGTGAACCTGGGAGCCATCGCCAAAGGGTATATCGCCGATGAGGTGATGGCCGTTCTCAAAAAAGAAGGGGTCGAGCATGCCATCGTATTTCTTGGCGGAAATGTGCTGGTGATGGGTGGAAAAGCCGATAATTCCGATTTTGGGGTTGGGGTTGAAGATCCCCGAAATCCGGGCAATGGATACCTCGGGGTCTTATCCCTAAAAGATGGCTCGGTGGTGACTTCGGGGGATTATCAACGCTATTTTGTAGACGCAGCCGGAAAAAAATATCATCATATTTTAGATCCGTTTACCGGCTATCCGGCGGATTCAGGGCTTATTCAGGTAACCGTGGTGGCGAAAGCATCAGTGGATGCCGACAGTTTGTCGACGACCCTGTTTTTATTGGGGCTTGATGAAGGTTTGAAAAAGGTTGAAGCACTGCCCGATGTGGAAGCTATTTTTATTACCAATGAAAATAAGATCGTTGTCACCAGTGGCTTAAACGATGCGTTTGTATTTGATGAAGAAAACTATGGCGATACCTACACCCTGGAAAGACGTTAATTATTGTGTGTTTCTAACTTATCAGGTATGATAGATTAGAGTTTGGATGGGATTAAAAAAAGAATGAAAAAGAAGGAATAAAATGCAAGATAGTGAGCGAGTAAAAAATTACGATGAAGAAGCGATCCGACTGCGGCGTGAACTCCATCAAATACCGGAAGAGGGGTTTGATTTAGCAAAAACCCAGGCTTATCTTATCAATTATCTAGTGGACCTGGGCTATCAGCCGGAAAAAGTGTGTGAGACCGGTCTGATTCTCTATATAAAAGGACAATGTGACGATGATGCCATTGCCTTTCGAGCTGATATGGATGCCCTTTGCATTCGGGAAGAAGCCGATCACGACTATGTTTCCTGTCATCCTGGATGGATGCATGCCTGCGGGCATGACGGACATATGACGATGAATTTGCTATTGGCAAAATATCTGGCCGATTTTCCCGATCAACGAAAAAGAAGTGTGCTGTTAATTTTTCAGCCGGGTGAAGAAGGGCCAGGCGGAGCGAAACCGATGATCGAGGCCGGAATCTTTGAAAAATATCCGGTTAAAGCGATCTTTGGTTATCATCTGTTTCCTTTTATTGAAGAAGGTATGCTGGCAACAAAGGCGGGGCCGATGATGGCGCAGAACAGTGAATTCTTTATAACGGTTCGTGGCATCAGCGGACATGCTGCGCAGCCGCAGCGGTCAATGGACGCGATCGTCGCAAGTGCTTCATTGATCACCTGTCTCCAGAGTATTGTCAGTCGAAATACCAATCCGATGGAGAGTGTGGTTATCTCAATTGGGTTGCTAAATGGTGGAACGCGCGTGAACGTTGTGGCCGATGAGGTCAAGCTTGGGGGAACCATCCGTTCATTTAGCAATAAAAGTCACGAGAAACTACATCGTCGGATTGAGGAAGTCGTAAAAGGGGTTGAATTAACCCATGGCTGTAATATTGAGCTGGAATTCATCGAAATGTATCCGCCAGTTATTAATAATGAACGATTATATGAGATTTATAAAGAACTGGTCCCGAGGGAAAACAGGGTTCCTTTTCGAAAAGTTATGTTGTCGGAGGATTTTTCTTATTTTCAGAGCGCAGTTCCGGGATTGTACATCGGGTTGGGAACCGGTAATGAAAAAAAAGGTTATAATAAAAACCTGCATACTTCAGATTTCAATTTTGATGAGACGGTTTTGTTAAAGGGAATGGAAGCATCACTTAAATTGATAAACTATTCAAAAAATTATTAAAACAGGAGAGTTAATATGTACGAAGAATTTGCACAGGTTTATGATGAATTGATGAAAGAAATAGATTATTCTAAATGGTCTGACTATGTACAGCGTTTATTTTTTAATAGCAAGCGTGAAATTAAAACTGTTTTGGAGTTTGGATGCGGAACGGGGAATATTACCTGCAATCTGGCCCAAATGGGGTTAAAAATGACGGCGGTGGATTTATCCGAAGCGATGCTAACGGTGGCAGATGAAAAAGCGGATCGGATGGGACTCAAAAATATTCAGTTTTATTTAGGCGATATGAGTAATTTTCAAATTAATCAAACTTTTGATGCCGTGATTTCCTGTTGTGACAGTGTCAACTATCTGCCTGATCTAGAAGCCCTGCAGCGCTTTTTCCTGAGTAGTTATGAATGTTTGGAAAGTGAAGGACTTTTGTTGTTTGATGTTAACACCGTCACTAAATATAAAAAGACCATTATGGATAATACCTATATCTATGATTTAGATGATATCTTTTGTGTTTGGGAAAATGAACCGCATTTTGCCGAAAATGCGATGCACTTCAATCTAACATTTTTTGAGAAGAACAAGAATGACACTTATAATCGTCATGAGGAGACCCAGATTCAATATTTCTATACCATTGAAGATATCCATCGGTGTTTGACAACGATTGGTTTTAAAAATATGAAGTATTATGATTTCGGAACCTTCCTGCAAGGCAGTAATGAAGGTGAACGAATTCAGGTTATTGCCGAAAAAAAATAAAAGCTAAAAATATAATAAAATAGTTGACAATTAGTTTTTACAGCCGTATAATAACACTTGTATCTCAACTGATGGTCGCATAGCTCAGCTGGGAGAGCACCTGCCTTACAAGCAGGGGGTCACAGGTTCGAGCCCTGTTGCGACCACCATTTTTTTTACAAGCGGCCTGGTAGTTCAGTTGGTTAGAATGCCAGCCTGTCACGCTGGAGGTCGAGAGTTCGAGTCTCTTCCAGGTCGCCATAAATTTTTAAGCAGAGAACCAAAAATGAATAGCAATTCATAGCTACCCCAAGGTTAATGGTCATCCAATTATTGGGTAATTAACCACGGCGTAGTAAAGTCATGTAACGGACTTTAAACGTTTAACATGGTTGTTTTATTAATTCTTTACATGCCCAAATAGCTCAGTCGGTAGAGCAGAGGACTGAAAATCCTCGTGTCGGTGGTTCAATTCCGCCTTTGGGCACCACCATCAGCGGAAGTGGCTCAGTGGTAGAGCATCGCCTTGCCAAGGCGAGGGTCGCGAGTTCAAATCTCGTCTTCCGCTCCAACTTAATAGGGCGCCATAGCCAAGTGGTAAGGCATGGGTCTGCAACACCCTCACCCCCAGTTCAAGTCTGGGTGGCGCCTCCAAAATAAAAAAAGCAAAATCAAAAAAAACTTTGTAAAACAGCTTGACAACACAGGAAAACGACGATATAATACAAAAGCTTCTTCGGTGGGGAATGATTAAAAATCACCTGAGATGCAGCGGTCATAGAAAAGAGAATAGTACCATAAAACCTGTAAAACAGCCAAAACATCCGCAAGGATGAAGGCGGCTAAAATAGAAACAGAGAGATGTACTCTTTAAAACATTAACTCGGCAGAGGATAAAGTGCACTCGGTAGAGTATAAAACACAGTTATTCATGAGACAGCATTTAAAGCCTAACGGCTTTAAATACAAACTTTTATTGAGAGTTTGATCCTGGCTCAGGACGAACGCTGGCGGTATGCTTAACACATGCAAGTCGAACGAGACAAAAGAGAAGTGCTTGCACGGATCTTTTAGAAAGTGGCGAACGGGTGAGTAACGCGTGGGTAACCTACCCTATGGAAAGGAATAGCCTCGGGAAACTGGGAGTAATGCCTTATAAGATATATTTGTCGCATGGCAGATGTATTAAACGCTCCGGTGCCATAGGATGGACCCGCGTCCCATTAGCTAGTTGGTGAGATAACAGCTCACCAAGGCGACGATGGGTAACCGGTCTGAGAGGGCGAACGGTCACACTGGAACTGAGACACGGTCCAGACTCCTACGGGAGGCAGCAGTGGGGAATATTGCGCAATGGGGGAAACCCTGACGCAGCAATACCGCGTGAGTGAAGAAGGTTTTCGGATCGTAAAGCTCTGTTATTGGGGAAGAAAAAAAGACGGTACCCAAGAAGAAAGTCCCGGCTAACTACGTGCCAGCAGCCGCGGTAATACGTAGGGGACAAGCGTTGTCCGGATTTACTGGGCGTAAAGGGCACGCAGGCGGTTTTTTAAGTCAGATGTGAAAGGTACCGGCTCAACCGGTGACATGCATTTGAAACTGAAAGACTTGAGTATTGGAGAGGCAAGTGGAATTCCTAGTGTAGCGGTGAAATGCGTAGATATTAGGAGGAACACCGGTGGCGAAGGCGGCTTGCTGGACAAATACTGACGCTGAGGTGCGAAAGCGTGGGGAGCAAACAGGATTAGATACCCTGGTAGTCCACGCCGTAAACGATGAGTGCTAGGTGTTGGGGAGACTCAGTGCCGCAGCTAACGCAATAAGCACTCCGCCTGGGGAGTACGACCGCAAGGTTGAAACTCAAAGGAATTGACGGGGACCCGCACAAGCAGCGGAGCATGTGGTTTAATTCGAAGCAACGCGAAGAACCTTACCAGGTCTTGACATCCTCTGACMAYCYRAGAGATYRGRCTTTYCCTTCGGGRACAGAGAGACAGGTGGTGCATGGTTGTCGTCAGCTCGTGTCGTGAGATGTTGGGTTAAGTCCCGCAACGAGCGCAACCCCTGTGGTTAGTTGCCATCATTTAGTTGGGCACTCTAAGCAGACTGCCGTGGATAACACGGAGGAAGGTGGGGACGACGTCAAATCATCATGCCCCTTATGACCTGGGCTACACACGTGCTACAATGGTCTGAACAGAGGGCTGCGAAACCGCGAGGTGAAGCTAATCCCTTAAAACAGATCTCAGTTCGGATTGCAGGCTGCAACTCGCCTGCATGAAGTTGGAGTTGCTAGTAATCGCAGATCAGAATGCTGCGGTGAATGCGTTCCCGGGTCTTGTACACACCGCCCGTCACACCACGAGAGTTGGCAACACCCGAAGTCAGTGAGGTAACCGTAAGGAACCAGCTGCCGAAGGTGGGGTCAGTAATTGGGGTGAAGTCGTAACAAGGTAGCCGTATCGGAAGGTGCGGCTGGATCACCTCCTTTCTAGGGAATACAGGAAGTCATGGTACTATTTTCTTTTGTATGACCATTTGGTTATACAAGACASAAGCAATCAGCATAAACTTAATACGTTTTAATGTTGGGGGGGTGTAGCTCAGTTGGGAGAGCACCTGCCTTGCAAGCAGGGGGTCAGGAGTTCAAGTCTCCTCATCTCCACCAATTTTTAAAACAAACGCATGGGCTTGTAGCTCAGGTGGTTAGAGCGCACGCCTGATAAGCGTGAGGTCGGAGGTTCAAGTCCTCCCAAGCCCACCATAACAAACTGAACGCAAGTTCATAAAACAAAAGGATCGTATTTTTCATCAGAATTCCTTATTTATTTAAGGAAGAATTTTGTCGAAAAATGCGTTAGTATTTGTACCAGTCACACGCTAATGCTTAGTGACTTGCCAAATTTCATCAAATTTGGACAAATACGTCGATCATTGAAAACAGCATAGTGTATAAATAAAATTTTGAAATACAATTTCTTAACACGAAAACGTAATTTTAGGATCGTATTTTTCGCCAATATTCCTTATTCAGTTAAGGAAGAATTTTGCCGAAAAATGCGTTAGTTTTTACATCAGTCACACGCTAACGCTTAGTGACTTACCAAATTTTAACAAATTTGGGTAAAAACGTYAGGATCAAGAAGAAAAGAGCACAGGGTGAATGCCTTGGCAATCAGAGCCGAAGAAGGACGCGACAAGCTGCGAAAAGCTACGTGTAGGTGCACATAACCGATAAAGCGTAGATATCCGAATGGGGAAACCCGGCTGGTAGAAGACCAGTCACTGTGACGTGAATACATAGCGTTATGGAGGGAACCTGGGGAACTGAAACATCTTAGTACCCAGAGGAAAAGAAAGAAACATCGATTCCTTTAGTAGCGGCGAGCGAACGAGGAAGAGCCCTGATTACATCAAGGCTGTATTATTAGTTGAACGACATGGGAAGGTCGGACGCAGAGGGTGAGATCCCCGTAGACGAAAATAGTATGGACGGGTAATCGACGAGTACCACGGGACACGTGTAACCCTGTGGGAAGATGGGGGGCCCACCCCCCAAGGCTAAATACTACTGATTGACCGATAGCGGAAAGTACCGTGAGGGAAAGGTGAAAAGAACCCCGGAAGGGGAGTGAAATAGAAACTGAAACCCTGTGCTTACAAGCAGCAGGAGCTAACGTGACTGCGTGCTTTTTGTAGAACGGGCCAACGAGTTACGGTATGTAGCAAGGTTAAGTACTTCAGGTACGGAGCCGTAGGGAAACCGAGTCTGAATAGGGCGACTAGTTGCATGCTGTAGACCCGAAACCGTGTGATCTATCCATGACCAGGATGAAGCTTGGGTAAAACCAAGTGGAGGTCCGAACCAGTGTCTGTTGAAAAAGGCTTGGATGAGTTGTGGATAGGGGTGAAATTCCAATCGAACACGGAGATAGCTGGTTCTCCCCGAAATAGCTTTAGGGCTAGCGTTGTAGAGAGAGTGATGGAGGTAGAGCACTGAATAGGCTAGGGGKCGTAAAGMTTACTGAACCTTATCAAACTCCGAATGCCATVCACTTATATACGGCAGTCAGACTGTGTGAGATAAGTCTCATAGTCAAAAGGGAAACAGCCCAGACCATCCGCTAAGGTCCCCAAGTCCAGATTAAGTGGGAAAGGATGTGCAACTGCACAAACAACCAGGATGTTGGCTTAGAAGCAGCCACACATTTAAAGAGTGCGTAATAGCTCACTGGTCGAGTGGTTGTGCGCCGAAGATGAACGGGGCTAAAATCTGGCACCGAAGCGATGGATTATGGTACTACCATAGTGGTAGGGGAGCAATGTCTTGAGGGCGAAGCGAAACTGTAAGGTTTGGTGGACACAAGACAAGAGAGAATGTTGGCATGAGTAGCGAAAGTGAAGTGAGAATCTTCACCATCGAAAGCCCAAGGTTTCCTGAGGAAGGTTCGTCCGCTCAGGGTAAGTCGGGGCCTAAGCCGAGGCGAGCAGCGTAGGCGATGGACAACAGGTTGAAATTCCTGTACCACCTTTAATTGTTTGAGAGATGGAGTGACACAGAAGGATAAGCGAACCCAGCGGTTGGAAAAGCTGGGCCAAGCGTCAAGGCTGAGTAGGGAGGCAAATCCCCTTACTCATAAGGCCAAGGCGTGACGGGGAACGAAAAATAAGTAGGGAAGTCGCTGATTTCACGCTGTCAAGAAAAGCTTCTATTGAGAGAGAAGGTGCCCGTACCGTAAACCGACACAGGTAGGCGAGGAGAGAATCCTAAGATGAGCGGGAGAAGTGTTGTTAAGGAACTCGGCAAAATGACTCCGTAACTTCGGGAGAAGGAGTGCCCCCTTATGGGGGCCGCAGAGAAGAGGCTCAAGCGACTGTTTAGCAAAAACATAGGTCTCTGCTAAATCGAAAGATGATGTATAGGGGCTGACGCCTGCCCGGTGCTGGAAGGTTAAGAGGAGTGCTTAGCGCAAGCGAAGGTGCAAATTTAAGCCCCAGTAAACGGCGGCCGTAACTATAACGGTCCTAAGGTAGCGAAATTCCTTGTCAGGTAAGTTCTGACCCGCACGAAAGGCGTAACGATTTGAGCGCTGTCTCGACAACACACCCGGTGAAATTGTAGTACTCGTGAAGATGCGAGTTACCCGCGACAGGACGGAAAGACCCCGTAGAGCTTTACTGCAATCTGGCATTGAGTTTTGATCGTGCACGTACAGGATAGGTGGGAGACAAAGAATTTGGGACGCTAGTTTCGAAGGAGTTGCCCTTGGGATACCACCCTTGTACGATTGGAATTCTAACGAGTGGCCGTAATCCGGTCATCGGACAGTGTCAGACGGGCAGTTTGACTGGGGCGGTCGCCTCCTAAAAAGTATCGGAGGCGCCCAAAGTTACCTTCAGGATGGTTGGAAACCATCTCTTAGAGTGCAAAGGCAAAAAGGTGATTGACTGCGAGAGAGACATCTCGAGCAGAGACGAAAGTCGGGCTTAGTGATCCGGTGGTTCCGAGTGGAAGGGCCATCGCTCAACGGATAAAAGCTACCTCGGGGATAACAGGCTTATCTCCCCCAAGAGTCCACATCGACGGGGAGGTTTGGCACCTCGATGTCGGCTCGTCTCATCCTGGGGCTGAAGCAGGTCCCAAGGGTTGGGCTGTTCGCCCATTAAAGAGGCACGCGAGCTGGGTTCAGAACGTCGTGAGACAGTTCGGTCCCTATCCGTCGTGGGCGTTAGATATTTGAGAAGAGCTGTTCCTAGTACGAGAGGACCGGAACGGACAAACCACTGGTGCACCAGTTGTTCCGCCAGGAGCATAGCTGGGTAGCTAAGTTTGGAAAGGATAAGTGCTGAAGGCATCTAAGCACGAAGCCCCCTTCAAGATAAGATATCTCACCGAAAGGTTAAGGTCCCTGATAGACGATCAGGTAGATAGGCTGGATGTGGAAGTATGGCAACATATGGAGCTGACCAGTACTAATCGACCGAGGTCTTGATCCAAGATTTTATACACTGTGCTGTTTCCAGTGATCGTTACGATCACCGAAAAACAACTTAATAAAATAGCAAGTAGGGATGAGGATTATCTTTTTCTCTAAAAACAGTTTGATTTTTAAGGATTGTTTTTAGAAAAAAAGATGGGCCATTTATCCGGTCTGACCGCTAACGCTCCTTCAAACCTATTTGTTTTTAGCAAAACAAAGCTAAATAAGTCTCGCGACGATGGCGGAAGGGCCACACCTGTTCCCATACCGAACACAGAAGTAAAGTCTTCCAGCGCCGAAAGTACTTGGTGGGCAACTGCCTGGGAGGATAGGACRTTGCGGGATTTTAAATAATCCTCAGTAGCTCAACGGTGGAGCACTCGGCTGTTAACCGATAGGTTGCTGGTTCAAATCCAGCCTGGGGAGCCATTAAGACATCAAGCGGGTGTGAACCATAATGATTCATATCCGCATTTATTACGGCCCCTTGGTCAAGCGGTTAAGACACCGCCCTTTCACGGCGGTAACAGGAGTTCGAGTCTCCTAGGGGTCACCAATTTCATATTCACGCGGCCTGGTAGTTCAGTTGGTTAGAATGCCAGCCTGTCACGCTGGAGGTCGAGAGTTCGAGTCTCTTCCAGGTCGCCATYTAAAMAGAGAACCAAAWATGYATGAACGTAGTGAGYRAACAYTTTTGAATGAATCGCTGAGTTGATTGGCTGTGACTTAAAGCAACGTAATTTATATGTGTCAATATTTTATCATTAAGCTGATGTGGCTCAATTGGCAGAGCAGCTGATTTGTAATCAGCAGGTTAACGGTTCGAGTCCGTTCATCAGCTCCATTTTTATGTCAAGAATTATTTAAACATCTGGGAGAATGCCCGAGTGGCTAAAGGGGGCGGACTGTAAATCCGTTGACAACGTCTACGATGGTTCGAATCCATCTTCTCCCACCAACGCTTTATCCCAATTTCATACCTGAAATTGGTCGGCAGGCGAGCATAGCGAGACAACAGTGATAAAGCTAACGCATTTTAATTGAAAACTCATCCAATTAGGATGAGAAGAGTTTTCGAATAAAATACGCTCCTCTAAATACCCATTAGCTCAGTTGCCAAGTAGAGAACCCAAATCTTTGATTTGGTGTGAATCACTTAGTTAGGCAAACGGGAGTATTCATAATCGTTTGGAGACAGACAAAAAGTAAATTATAGCATGACCCATTAGCTCAGTTGGTAGAGCATCTGACTTTTAATCAGGGTGTCGGGCGTTCAAGTCGCCCATGGGTCACCAATTTCTAAATTTAGCCGCAGATGATGCGGTTTTTATTTTGTTTGAATCAAAAAAATGCCGCCCAAGATCTTGACCGATCGTGGCGGCATTTTTTTAGTTACAGGCGCTAATTTAGTCTAATCTATCGATAATACTTATCAAGGACAAGCATGATCTCATCAATTTTCGCTTCACCATCGCCTTTTTCAAAGGCATCTGCTACACAAGAATTCATATGTTTTTTTAAAATTTCCAGGTTCGTCTTTTTTAAAAGGGCCTGAACTGCGAGGATTTGTTTCGAAATGTCAATGCAATACCGATCATTTTCAAGCATCTTTATAATGCCATCAATCTGACCCCGGGCAGTTTTAAGCAGGTTTAGCTCGGTTGTACGATCTTTGACTTCCATAATTATTCAGTGATTTCAGAGGCCGGGTAACCTGCTTCTGTGAGGGCAGCAGTCACTGCACTTAGATTAACATTATCGGAAGCTGTGAAACTGGCCTGGCCTTGTTCTAGAGATACGGACACATCACTGATTCCATCAATGCCATTTAACACACTTTCAACACATTTAACGCAGTGTTGACAACTCATATCACTAACTTTTAATAATTTTTTCATTTTTTTTCCTTCTTTCATTTCAATTTTTTTATCTTTAAGCAGTGTTGCTTTGCTAACGGTAGGATTTGCTTCGGGTTGCTTTACGTTTAATAATTTAGCTTTAAATGTTTTTAGCGATAAAGCGTTGAGCACAACGGAAACTGAACTTAAGCTCATTGCGCCGGCGGCAAACATTGGGTTTAGTTTTAGCCCAAACGGTATAAATAAAACACCAGCAGCAAGGGGGATACCAATCACATTATAAATAAAGGCCCAAAATAAGTTTTGTTTGATGTTCTTCAAAGTGGCCTTACTTAATTGTATTGCTGAAACAATATTCATTAAATCGTTTTGCATAAGGATAACATCGGCCGATTCAATGGCGATGTCGGTGCCGTTACCGATTGCAATGCCGACATCACTTTGGGCTAACGCCGGGGCATCATTGATGCCATCTCCGACCATGATTACCTGATGTCCCTCTGCTTGCAGATTCTTTATCATCGATGCTTTTTCATGGGGAAGCACATTGGCTACGACATTTTCGATGTTGACCGTGTTGCCAATCGCCTGCGCTGTCCGTTCGTTATCGCCGGTGAGCATATAGACCTTGATCCCCATTGCTTTTAGTTGCGAAACGGCTAAATTACTGTTTTCCTTAATGGTATCGGCAACGCCGATGATGCCTTTGACCGATTGATCCCAGCCTACTAATAGCGGCGTTTTTCCCAAATCAGAGAGTCGCAGATAATCATTCATAATGTGTTCAACGGAAAGGCTATTTTGCTCCATTAGTTTGATATTTCCTATCACTACATTTTTACCAGCAAGCTGACCTTGAATACCTAATCCAGATAACGAATCAAATTTTGACACTTCATGTAAAGAAAGATGAAGTTCATCAGCTTTCTTTACAATCGCTTCACTCAGCGGGTGCTCTGATTTTTTTTCTAAAGAAGCGGTTATGGTTAACAATTCATTCTGATCGATTTCAGAATCATAAAGAATGATATCGGTAATCGATGGAGAACCGATCGTTAAGGTACCGGTCTTATCGAAAACAACGGTATTTGATTTGCCAAGAATTTCCAAAGCCGGACCATTCTTAAATAAGATGCCTTTTTCGGCGCCTTTTCCGGTACCAACCATAATAGCTGTTGGAGTGGCTAGTCCTAAGGCACAGGGGCAGGAAATAACGAGAACAGATATCGCAGCCGATAAGGCAAAAGATAGCCCAAAACCAAGGATCATCCAGATTATAAAAGTCAGCAGTGAGATTCCCATTACTGCGGGAACAAAAAAGCGACTGATTTCATCGGCAATTCTGGCAATTGGGGCTTTCGATGACTGTGCTTCTTCAACCAGTTGTATAATTTTACTGAGGGTAGTGTCCTGTCCGATCTTAGTCGCTTTAAATTCAAAAGAACCGGTTTTATTCATACTGCCGGAAATAACAGTGTCACCGGTCACTTTTTCGACAGGCAAACTTTCGCCAGTCAGTAGAGATTCGTCAACGCTGGAATGACCACTCAGAATAATCCCATCGACAGGAACACGTTCTCCGGGGCGAATAATGACAATATCATCGATTCGAACCTCATCAATAGAAATTTCGACTTCTAAATTATTTCTTAACACGCGGGCGTTTTCGGGTACTAAAGCAATCAATTTTTCGATCGCTTGGGACGTTTTTCCTTTTGCTTTTGTTTCAAGAAATTTGCCTAAAGTGATTAAAACTAAAATAACAGTGGTTGATTCAAAATAGAGTTCATGTGAATAGTGATGAATCAATTCCATATTATCATATGAAAAACCATAAGCGAGGATAAACAAAACGATAACCCCATAGATAAAGGCAGCACTCGTGCCTACGGCCACGAGCGAATCCATATTAGGAATACGTTTGGCCAGAGCTTTAAAACCATTGATGTAAAAATGCCGACACAAAAAGACAACCGGTAAGGTTAGAAACATTTGCGTTAAGGCGTTAATCAGTAAGTTTTTTTCGCCAGCTAAAAAAGCGGGAATTGGCAAGCCGATCATCGGACCCATGGCGAGATAAAATAAGGGGAGGGTAAAGATCAGCGAACTGATGAGTCGCGATTTAACTTCGTCAATTTGAACTTGATAACTGGGCTTATCATTTTGTTTTTTATTAGTACCTGAGGTGAATTTACTTCCTTCTTCAACCAGTGTTGCGCCATAGCCTAGAGCTGTGATGGTGGTGACAATCAGCGGTACGGGAGCAAGTGTCGGATCATGCTGGACAATTAGTTTCTCATTTGAAAAATTAATAACGGCAGAATCGACACCATCTATTTGGCCAACTTTACGTTCAATGGCGCTGGCACATGCGGTGCAGGTCATGCCACTAATATTAAACTGCGTTCTTTCCATAGTGAGTCCTCCTTTTAAATCTACCCCTCATGGGGAGGGGGTGTCTTTATAACCGAATAATACACCATTTATCGATTTGTGTCAACACAATAATTAATTTTAAGAAACATGCAATCGGTTGCTAGAAAAAATTACATCTTGCTATCATTTTTTAAAGTGCTATAATGAAAAACAGAAATATTGGGTATATTAATAAGAAGAAAATGTTTTGAAATTTAATTGAAAGGAGATTAATCATGTTACATAGTGAAGACGCAGATATTAATTTGGTTATCAGGCAAGTTATCGATCTTGATATGAAGGCGGTGCGGATCAAAAAAAATGTTAGCCAACGAGCGGATCGAATTTTAGAACATACTAAAAATAAGATTAAAGCAAATGAGAAAAATGAATTAGATGGTGTTCAGGAATTAGCCAAACAAAACTATCACGTGGAGATTAGCAAAGCCAAAGAAGAGCGTCAAAGCATCATTGATTCGATGGTTCAGGAATTAGCTAAGACTCAATGCCGATATGATGAGAAAAAAGATGAAAAGGCACTGGAAGTTCTGGAAAAACTCTTTAAGTAACCGATGGCAGTATCTGATTCTATGGATTTTCGATCTAAATTTTATAGAAAAGTGTGAGAGTTAAATGTCTAAAAGTAAACATGCAGCTATAAATACAAAAGTGCTTGCAATGCGAGCTCGAAGAATTAATGATAAAGATTATCTTGAGTTGATTAAGGCAAAAGACTTGAAAGAAGTATTCCTTTACCTAAGAGATCATACTTATTATGGCGATTTTTTAAGTAAAATGAATCCAGAAGATCTTCATCGAACAGAGATTGAAGCGCACTTGAATGATTTGAAAGTGCGTGACACCGAAAAGCTGATGCATTACCTACTCGGTGAGGAAAAGAATTTTCTTCTGATTTTGCTAATCCGTATGGAGGTCGAATCGATTCGAATTTTAATTCGTGGCATCGCCAGAAGTGGTAATTTGGAATCACTCAAGGCACTAATGATTTTTTCCGAAAAGTACACTAAAGTACCTTTTGATCGTCTTTTTCGTGCTAGAGACTGGGAAGAATTTAAAAAGATGCTCGTTAATACCGATTACTACCGTATTTTTGAAATTTATAAGGATATCAAGGGTCCCCATGACTTAGTAATGGTGGAAAAAAATCTGGATCGCTATTATTATGATTTGTTAAAAAACCGTTTAATGAAGCTTGATAAAAAATCGAATCAAGATTTAATCGATCTACAAAGACGAAACTTCGATTTGCTAAATTTAATCTGGATTTATCGCGGAAAAAAATTCTATAGCTTATCCCGAGAAGAATTAATTGCCTATTCGCTACGCGGTGGTCTGGAGCTTAATGAGAAACGTTTATTAAGCCTGGTTGATGCAAAAAATCTCGTCGAAATTAAAGCTTTATTAACAAATTCTGATTATGCATTTCTTTTTAACCACACGGATACCATCGATTTATTTATGGAAAGACGCAAGGAACGCTATTTGTATTATCAGAACTTAAAGCTTTTCGGCGATAGTGACAGTGGTTTGGGTCGGGTTGTAGCATATGTGCGCTTGTTGGATTTTGAAATCGAAGATATCACGTCAATAATTGAAAGCAAGCGTTATCGAATGGGCGCGGATGAGACAAAAAAATATTTAATCAGACCCATTGATTAGGGTGTGAAAGGAAGTACTCTATGGCAGTTGAAAATGTGATTATGATGGATGTAGTCGGCAAAATTAAAGATGTAGACAAATTTGCCAAAGACATTTTTCTTTTCAATGACATACAAATAGTGGACGCCATGCACGAGATTGACTCGGGTAGATTTATTCTGCCAATTCGGGAAGAAAACATGGGAGAACTATTGGGGTTTGCTCAGCTTGTGTCTGGAGAAACCATGATGGATGAGAAGAATTTTGTCAAAACCGTAAATAAATTAAATGAACTCTACAAGGGATCCCTCAGTTTAGATATGGTGTCTTTAGCGAAAGGTGATACGGATCTCGGAAAAGCGTTGGCCAATGCTAAAGCTTTTGAAAACAATTTAGTCCTTGAGTATGGTGAGATCAAAGAAATAAACGATCGCCTTGAAACGCTTGAAAAAAGCAGAACGGCTTATGGCTATTTAGATGAACTGGAAGCTAATATGAGCGAACTTGATCATCTCGAAAATTTTTCGTTTAGTATGGGATCAGTTACAAAGGATAATGCCGCCCGCTTGAAAAGTATTTATAACAGTGTGACTTCAATTGTATTTCATGTTGGCAATCAGGTAGACAATGAAGAAGTGTTTATGATTGTGTCCCCCAGGGATTTAGAAATTGAATCCAAGCGGATTCTAAAGGCGCTGAATTTTAAGCCCATTGAAGGGTTTAGTTCAGAATATACCGAAACACCAAAGATCATTCTTAAAAAAATTAATCAAGAAGTTGAAGTGTTAAAAGAAAGAAAATCAAAGTTACTTGTGGATTTGAATGCCCATTTAAAAGAAAATAAAAAAGAAGCAACGGAGAGTTTTAATACCCTGAGTTTATATGGGAATTTGAGCATCATTAAAAAATATATGGCCTTTAGTGAAGAGAATTTTTATTTTTCTGGATGGATTTCCAGACGTGATAAAAAACGGATGGAGGCGATCGCCGCTAAATACCCGGAAATGATCATCATGTTTTCGGATACAAATAGTGGTAGTGGAAAGCCACCCACTAAATTGAAGAATAATTGGCTTTTTCGTCCCTTTGAGACCTTAGTAAAAATGTATGGCGTGCCCTCATTTAATGAGCTGGACCCAACCCCTTTTTTAAGCATAACCTATATGTTTTGTTTCGGATTTATGTTTGGTGATGTTGGCCAGGGCCTTATTTTGGCTCTCGCTGGCTGGATCCTGGGAAAAAGGGGAGTAGAGCTTGGGAAAGTGCTGTTACGATTAGGGATGTGCTCTACGTTTTTTGGGTTTATGTATGGCAGTATTTTTGGATTTGAAGAGGTGATTCATCCGCTCTGGTTAAGGCCCTTCCATGAGATTAATACCGTCCTTCTTTCGGCCGTTCTGATCGGAATTGTGATGCTTTTTGTTGCCTATATTTATAGTATCATCAACAAACTTAAAAAGAAAGATATCAAAGAGGGGGTTTTTGGAAAAAACGGCCTCTGCGGTTTTGCTTTATATGTCAGTCTCTTGGGGATTATGGGTTTGAACTTTGGAATATTTCCGCATCTGGAAATCTTAGTTCCCGGGTTGATTCTTCTGGCAGTGTTTTTGGTATTTCTGGTACTAATTAGAGAGCCTTTGGCAAACTATTTGATGAAGAAAAAGCCCTTGTATGAAGAAACGGCATCAGAGTATTATGTCGAGAGCGGTTTTGAGCTTTTCGAAATGTTTTTGGGTATGTTGAGCAACACCCTTTCCTTTATCAGAATCGGTGCCTTTGCATTGACCCATGTGGGTCTGTTTATGGCCTTTCAGACATTGGCCATCATGGTACAAAATGGTGTGATCAGTTTTGGAATACTCATCTTTGCCAATATATTTATCATTGCCTTGGAAGGTCTAATTGTTGGTATTCAGGCATTAAGATTACAATTCTATGAGTTGTTCAGTAAATACTATTCAGGTGACGGGATTGAGTTTAAACCGGTTGATCTGGAAATTAATCTAAATTAAGGAGAATTAAAATGAATCTATTAACTCTGATTACAATTGGAGCAGCACTGTTAGTTTTGGGAACAATCGCTTGTGGGGTCTATTTTGTCTATAATGATTGTGATGAAAAAAGTCAGAATATGAAAAAATTCTTGCGCGTAAATCTGTCAACATTTATTCCTTTACTCGCTGGGGCCCTTATTTTTATGGCTCCCAGTATTGTTTCAGCCGCGACTGACGGTGTATCCAGTGGAATCACAGATGCCGGTTTAGGTTATATCGCGGCAGCACTATCGACCGGGCTGGCTTGTGCTGGGGCTGGTTATGCAGTCGGGGTTGTTGGTTCGGCCGCCTTGGGTGCCGTTTCTGAAGATCAGAAAATTTTAGGTAAAACCCTTATATATGTTGGCTTGGCAGAGGGTGTTGCAATCTACGGTCTGATCATTTCAATTATGATTATTGGAAGTTTATAAAAATGAAATCTTATGTGATTAGTGAGAACCGGGACTCTTATCTGGGAATGCAACTAGCGGGTATCGAAGGGACTTATTTAAAATCAAAAGATGATATTGAAGCGGCTTTTAAAGAAGCCTTGAAAAACAAGGATATTGGAATTATTTTTTTGACGGAAAAAGCATATTTGATGATGGAAGAAACTGTAAATGAAGTAAAGAAGAAGTATTTTACGCCTTTAATTACAATTATTCCGGATCGTTATGGTTATCAAAGAAGCGAAGGAATGATAACACGGTATATTAAAGAGTCTGTGGGATTGTAAGGATGTGATAAAATGATTTCTGTAGAAGAAAAACTCCGGGTGTTTACCCAATATATTTTAAGTAAAGAACGAAAATGGGGAAAAGATATCATCTACGAAGCGAAAGAAAAGCGGGACGCCCTATTGGAAGACTCGTGGGAAAAAATCAGAAAAGAAAAAAGGTCTGTTGAAGAACGGAGTTACCATACTATTTTCAGAGATAAAAATAAAATTATCGCAGAAGGAAAAAACAAAGCCAAAGCATTAGAACTGGAAGAAAAGAAACGCATTTTACTGGATTTTAATCAGATTATCCGGGAAAAGGCCAGAGCGTATCTGACCGAAGAAGTTTACGAGTGCTATTTGCGTGATTGTATCGCCCAGATACCGCAGGTATTTGAAAGTAAAAAGGAACTGGTTGTTTTTGTCAATGAACGCGATTACGAGCAAATCAAAAACCTCATTGACGAGCAGTTAGATGGTTATGCGGTAAACTATCATAAGAATTGTCAGGAGTGTATTGGCGGATTCATTGTCGAAGATGAAGAAGTCAGCCTTCATTGCGATTTTACCGTTGAAAGTCTCATAAAAAGCAATTATAAACTCATCGGAATGACACTTAATGGGTTTATGGAAAAGCAGGTGATTTAGGTGGCAGTTACAGAAGAAAAGAAAATTACCGGGATGATTTCGGCGATTAATGGACCGGTTATCAAAGGTAAAAACATGACCACCTTTAAAATGCGAGAAATGGTCACGGTTGGTGATAAACGGCTCATTGGCGAAGTGATTATTCTAGAAGGTGACATAGGCACGATTCAGGTTTATGAGGAAACGGAAGGGCTGAAAATTGGCGAGGTAATCAACCCCACCGGCAGACCACTGAGCTTGAATTTAGGTCCTGGGATGTTAAAAAACATGTTTGACGGAATCCAGCGTCCCCTGGAAAAAATCCAGGAAATCTCGCCAATTTTTATTCCGGAAGGAATAGGACTTTTATCCATTGATGACAAAAAATTGTGGGAAACCGTCTTGAGTGTTAAACCGGGGGATGCGTTAACGGCGGGGTGTATTTTTGGCACCGTTTCGGAAACGGAAGTTATAAAAAATCGGTTACTGGTGCCACCAAACCTTTCGGGAACCGTTATTGAGGTGGTCCCTAATGGCAGCTATACCATTGACGATGTGCTGGTGCGAATTTCGGATCATAAGAATCAGGTTCATGAACTAAAAATGGCCCATGAATGGCCAATTCGTACACCTCGTCCCAATGCCTACCGAAAAGAAACCCTGGTGCCATTAATCACTGGACAGCGGGTAATTGATATCTTTTTCCCCATTGCCAAAGGTGGAACAGCAGCGATCCCCGGGGGATTTGGAACCGGAAAAACGATGACTCAGCATCAGTTGGCCAAGTGGTCGGATGCAGATATCATTGTCTATATCGGTTGCGGTGAGCGGGGAAATGAAATGACTGAAGTTATTGAAGATTTTCCTAAACTTATCGATCCCCGGTCGGGTAAATCGATTATGGAGCGAACGGTTTTAATTGCCAATACGTCCAATATGCCAGTAGCGGCCCGGGAGGCCAGTATTTATACTGGCATCACCATTGCCGAATACTATCGGGATATGGGTTACGCGGTGGCAATGATGGCAGACTCTACTTCGCGCTGGGCGGAGGCGCTGCGCGAGATCTCCGGCCGTCTGGAAGAGATGCCGGCAGAAGAAGGATATCCGGCCTATTTACCATCCCGAATTGCTGAATTTTACGAGCGGGCTGGTAGTATTGAAACCCTGGGCGGGGATGAGGGTTCAATTACGATTATCGGTGCCGTGTCGCCAGCCGGAGGAGATTTCTCCGAACCGGTTACTGAAAACACCAAGCGCTTTGTCAATGTTTTTCTGGCGCTGGATAAGAGTCTTGCTTATGCTAGACATTATCCGGCTATCAACTGGCTGGAAAGCTACAGTGGCTATATTAAAATACTATCGGACTGGTATGAGGACAATGTGGCCGAGGATTGCATTTCGCTGAGAAATAAAATGCTGGAGTTGATGTATGAAGAAAATAAGCTCCAGGAAATGGTGATGCTAGTTGGGGAAGATGTGCTGCCCGATGATCAGCGCTGGGTTCTTGAGATTGCCAAACTGATCAAAGTCGGTTATCTGCAACAAAACGCCTATAATAAAGATGATACCTATGTCCCCTTGGAAAAACAGTATGCGATGTTAAAAGCCATTGAATATCTATACGAACGCGGTCGGGAAGGCTTAAAACTCGGAATACCGACATCGCAACTAAAAGATCTGAATATTTTTGGACAGTTCATAAAAATGAAGTATACCATTCCAAATGATGATTTAAGCGGGATTGATCGGCTAAAAGATGAGATCGACCAGTATTTTGAAGTGCTTTTTAAAAAATATGAGAATTAGGGGGAAACAATGAAAAAAGAGTATTTAAAAATTGATAAAGTCGTTGGTCCCCTGATTCAAATCTCGGATGTGGACGATGTTTTCTACGGTGAAGTGGTTGATATTGTCGAAATCAGCACCGGGAAAGTCAAAAAGGGAAAAGTCATCAAAATTGACGAAAAAAAGGTTACCGTCCAGGTTTTTCAAAGTACGGCCGGCTTGGCCGCCGGAAACAGTATTATCAAATTTACTGGCGAATCCTTTAATTTGCCGATGTCCCTGGATTTACAGGGACGGATCTTTAATGGCATCGGTGAACCGATGTCCCTGGATTTACAGGGACGGATCTTTAATGGCATCGGTGAACCGATGTCCCTGGATTTACAGGGACGGATCTTTAATGGCATCGGTGAACCGATTGATAATGGCAGTGACATTTTTAGTTTGGTTGAAGCAAACATTAATGGTCGTCCCATTAACCCGATGTCCCGGGAATATCCGCGGAATTTTATCCAGACGGGTATTTCTTCCATCGATACTCTGGCGACGCTGATCCGCGGTCAAAAATTGCCGATTTTTTCAGGTAATGGCTTACCTCATAATGAATTGGCCGCTCAAATTGTTAAGCAGGCCCGACTAGGAGACAATGTTCACGAAGATTTTGCGATTGTTTTTGCCGCTATTGGGGTTAAACACGATGATGAAAAATTCTTTAGGAAGAGCTTTGATGATGCCAATGTCATGGACCGGGTGGTAATGTTTGTCAACTATGCTGATGATCCCATTGCTGAACGGATTACAACGCCCCGCTGCGCTTTAACAGCAGCCGAGTATCTGGCGTTTGAAAAACATATGCATATCCTGGTCGTCATGACCGATATTACCAGTTACTGCGAGGCATTGCGGGAAATATCCTCCGCTCGTGAAGAAGTTCCCAGCCGTAAAGGCTATCCCGGTTATATGTACTCGGATTTGGCTTCTCTTTATGAACGAGCTGGGATGTTAAAAGACCAGGTTGGTTCAATTACGTTTTTACCAATACTGACCATGCCAAATGATGATATAACGCATCCGATCCCGGATCTGACCGGATATATCACCGAGGGGCAAGTTGTTTTAGGGCGCGATCTTTTCCAGCGGAGTATTTACCCGCCGGTGGCTATTTTGCCATCGCTGTCCCGACTGATGAAAGATGGTGTTGGTGAAGGTTTCACCCGGGAAGATCATGCTGAGGTTGCCAACCAATTGTTTGCTTCCTATTCCAAGGTTCAGGAAGTAAGGGATTTATCTCAGATTATCGGTGAGGAGGATCTAAGTCCCACTGATAAAAAATATATGGCTTTTGGACGTGCTTTTGAGGCGAAATTTCTAAACCAGGGTTTTGATGAAAGTCGAAATATTATGCAAAGCCTTAACCTGGGGTGGAAACTTCTGGCTTTATTACCACTGACGGAGCTGGATCGACTGAGTCCTGAAAACATCGAAAAATATTTCCCTAAAGAAATGTAGGTGGGACGATGGCCATTAAAATAACGCCAACAAAAGCAAACCTGATAAAAGCGAAGAGTCGAATGAGTTTTTCGGTAAAAGGGTATGATCTTTTGGATAAAAAAAGAACCATCCTGATCCAGGAGATCATGCAATTGGTTAAAGAAGCGGAGTTGATTGAAAATGAGATCAACCAGAAGTTTCAGGAAGCCTATAAGGCATTGCAACAGGTTTGCATTAGCATGGGACTCAATCACCTGGAAGAGTTTGCCTTATCAATAAACTCGGAAATGCCCTTTGAGATTCGAATTAAAGGGGTAATGGGGGTTGATATACCGGAGGTGGTTTATACCGAAAAATACGAAAAAAGTCTTCCCTATGGATTTTATGAGAATAATCCGGCCCTGGATATTGCCATCAAAAAATTTAATGATGTCAAATTTTTGTCCTATCAATTGGCCCAGGTTGAAACAACGGCCTATAAACTTTCGTTAGAAATTAGAAAGACTCAAAAAAGTGCAAATGCCCTGGATAAGATTCAGATTCCCCGATTAAAGGACGAAATTAAGTATATTCAGGATACCATCGAAGAAAAAGAGCGGGAAGAGTTTTTCCGGCTTAAAAAGGTTAAAAATAGACGATAAAACAAAGCCGGAGCAACGCTCCGGCTTTTACTATGTCGTCAACTGCCTGCCGACCGAGCAATTATTAATTCATTGTTTGCTTGCGGACGAATAATTGTTGGTACGGGGTTAATAAGGGACCAAGTGTATTTTGTTTAGTTATTTTGAACGTTATATACGGCCTCTTTGGGAATCAGGTTAAAATCCGAGGCGGTCAGCAGGGCAATGGCTTTTTCCTGATCGTCGGCTTTTAAAATAATCAGGGGTGAACCCTGGTTATTGGGCATAACGAAAGAATAGACATATTCAATATTGACGTCATTTTCAGAAAGGAGCGAAAAGACATCATGAAGGCTGCCAACCTTATCAGAAGGATCCACCGCCAGCACATAGCTTTGTTTAACGACATGCCCAGCGTTTTTTAGAGCCTCGGCGCCCACCTCGGGTTTATCCACGACGATCCGCAAAATCCCGAATTCAGCGCTGTCAAAAACGGAAATAGCGCGAATATCAACCTGGGCATCTTTTAAGACTTTGGTGATCTTGCTGAGATGGCCTTTTTTATTTTCAATAAAGACTGATAATTGATTAATAAGCATGGTTTGCCTCCTATAAATTTTTAAGATCGCAGATCGATGACCCGTTTGGCTTTTCCTTCGGAGCGAACCAGACTTTTAGGCTCAACCAGATGAATACCGGCGTGGATGCCAAGGATCGTATGCAGTTTGGATTCGATTTCTTTGTAAAGCTGATCAAGCAGGGTAACCGAGACCAGCAGGTCCTGATTGATCACTTCGACATCGATTTCGATACGATCAAGATACCCTTTTTTGAGCACCCGAATCTGGTAATTTGAGCCGATTCCCTTAATGCCCAGGAGTACCCCTTCAATTTGTGATGGGAAAACATTAACCCCACCGATGATTAGCATATCGTCGGTTCGGCCAGTGATCTTTGCCATCCGGGCAGAGGTTCGGCCACAATCGCAGGGGGTGGTGTCAAGCTGAGTGATATCCTTGGTGCGGTAACGGATTAGCGGTAGTCCTTCTTTGGTAATTGGTGTAATCACCAATTCGCCGACCGAACCTTCCGGCAACACTTCCAGGGTTTCGGGATCAATAATTTCGGCAATAAAATGATCCTCATTGATATGCATGCCGTTAAAAGCCTGACACTCTCCGGAGACTCCGGGACCGATCAGTTCGCTCATGCCATAGTTTTCAGTCGAGATAATGCCCCAGGCTTCGTTTAGTTTTGCCCGCATTTCTTCGGTGGAGCCTTCGCCGCCAAAGAGTCCGTAGTTAAGAAACAGTTCTTCTTTGGGATCAATCCCCATTTCCTGGGCGGTTTCAGCCAGATGCAGGGCGTAGGAGGGGGTTCCGATCAGGACGGTGGATTGGAAATCCTGCATGATCATAATTTGTTTTTTAGTATTTCCGGAAGAAATCGGGATCACCCCGGCGCCAACCTTTTCCAAACCCTGTTGTAAGCCAAAGGCACCGGTAAAGAGACCAAATCCAAAGGTGATCTGCGCGGTATCTTCATTGGTGACGCCACCCATGGTCACAATCCGGGCGATGACTTCCCGCCAGACTTTTAGATCATTTTTGGTATAACCGACCACAGTTGGTTTTCCGGTGGTCCCGGAAGAGGCATGATAACGGACAATTTTATTTTTGGGTACGGCAAAGAGTCCGAAGGGATAATTTTTCCGCAGGTCTTCCTTAGTGGTGAGTGGGAGGAGCCGCAGATCTTTAAGGCTTCGGATATCCACCGGCTTAACCCCGGCGGCTTTGAACTTTTCATGATAATAAGGCACGTTTTCATAAACGTGATGCAGGGTTTTCATTAAACGCTTAAACTGGAGTTTCCGGATTTCTTCCCGGGATATTTTTTCTTTTTCAGACCATATTTTCATAACTTATTCCCCTCGTCTAAAAGCAGCATGTAGCAGCATTAATATATTTATTTTGTCGGTTTCCAAGAACTTTTTAAAGAGACGATCTGGTTAAAAACCAGTGCACCTGGTTTAGAGTATTTAGGATCGACCGAGAAAAAGCCGTTGCGGATAAATTGGAATTTTTCATAGGGCTCGGCCTTTAGCAGTTCTGGTTCAATATAGGCTTTGACAATTTCCAGTGATTTCTGATTGATTCGTTCCAGAAAATTATCTTTGTTGAGGCCGGCATCATCCTCAACCAGGTAGTCGTAGAGGTGGAGTTCCACTTCGCTGGCGTGGTTGGCGTCCACCCAGTGGATGGTCCCTTTGACCTTTCGCTCACAGCCAGCGCCGGATTTGGTGCCCGGGTCGTAGGTACATTTAAGCTCAATAACCTGGCCATCGGCATCTTTGATCACTTCCTGACAGGTGATAAAGTAGGCACCGCGCAGGCGGACCTCATTTCCGGGGAATAGCCGAAAATACTTTTTGGGAGGAATTTCCATAAAATCCTTGCGGTCAATTAAAATTTCGCGGCTAAATGGTGCACTGTAGCTTCCCATCGCGTCATTTTCCTGATTAAGTGGTAACTCAACCCATTCTGTTTGATTTTCCGGGTAGTTAGTAATGGTTACCTTCAGAGGATCAACGACCGCCATTAAACGGGGGGCCTTTAGTTTTAAGTCGTCCCGAATAAAATGTTCCAGCATCGCGATATCCACAGTACTGTTGGTTTTGGCGACTCCAATGGCTTCGCAGAAAGCCTGAATGGATTCCGCCGTAAAGCCACGGCGGCGCAAGCCGGAGATAGTGGCTAAGCGGGGATCGTCCCAGCCGTCGACAATTTTTTCATCGACTAATTGCTTTAAAAACCGTTTGCCGACAATGGTTTTTGTCAGATTGAGTTTGGCAAATTCGATTTGTCGCGGGGGTTCGTTCTTAAAATCGTCGATGTTAGCAAGCACCCAATCATAGAAGGGGCGGTGGTCTTCAAATTCCAGAGTACAGAGGGAGTGTGTAACACCCTCGATGGCATCCTCAATCGGATGGGCATAATCGTACATCGGATAAATAAACCAGTCATTCTCGGTCGAATGGTGTTTGGTGTGCATAATCCGATAGATGGCCGGGTCCCGCATATTCATGTTGGGGCTGCTCATATCAATTTTAGCCCGCAGGATATAAGAACCCTCTGGTAGCTTTCCAGCCTTCATCTGGGAAAACAGGCTCAGGTTTTCGTCAATGCTGCGGTTGCGGTAGGGACTTTCTTTGCCGGGTTCGGTCAGGTTTCCCCGATACTGGCGCATTTCTTCAGCGGAGAGCTGATCAACAAAGGCCAGGCCCTTACCAATCAGTTCAACGGCGTATGCCGCCATTTTATCAAAATAACTGGAGGCAAAAAAGAGTCGGTCGTCCCATTTGATTCCCAGCCAGGTGAGATCTTCCTTGATCGAATCGACATATTCCAACTCTTCTTTGATCGGGTTGGTGTCGTCAAAGCGGAGATTAAACTTGCCGTGATATTGTTTTGCAATGCGATAGTTAAGTAGTGAGGCTTTAGCATGGCCGATATGTAAATAGCCGTTTGGTTCGGGGGGGAAGCGGGTGTGAACGCGATCGTTGGTGTAGACTTTGTTAATAATGTCCTGATCGATTGCATTGGTGATAAAATTCGTCTTTTTTTCCGTGGTCTCCATTAATTTCCTCCTGTTTATATATTTGCCAATAATACCATAAAGTCGGGGTTATTACAATTTTTTTATAAACCGACCGTTCTGATAAAAGAGCTCCCCGTCGGCATAAATCGCACCGCCGTCTTTCATGTCACAGAGCATGTCCCAATGGAGCATCGAATCGTTGATGGGTCCGCATTCTGGATAGGATTTACCCAGAGCCATATGGATGGTGCCACCAATTTTTTCGTCAAAAAGCATGTTTTTGGTAAACTTAGTAATGCCATAGTTGGTGCCGATGGCAAATTCGCCAAGATAATGGGAACCTTCGTCCGTATCAAGCAGAGCGTTAAGCAAATCTTCGCCACGTTTGGCACAAGCCGTTACAACCCGGCCATCTTTGAAGGTGAGCTTAATGTCTTCAATTTCCTGTCCGCTGTAAATACCAGGAAAGGTGAAACGAATGGTTCCGTTTACGCTTTCTTTTACCGGCGCAGTAAAGACTTCGCCACTGGGGAAATTATGGTGACCGTCGGAATTGATCCAGATCCGGTTTTCGGTGCAAAGGGTCAGATCGGTATCTTTAGCAAGCACATGGAATTCTTTTTTTTGATTTAAATAGGTGACCATTGCCGCCTGTTCATGATGAATTTTCTGCCAGGACGCAATGGGATTGTCAGTATTGAGGAGACAGGCAGAAAATACGAATTCTTCATAGTCAGAAAGTGACATGTTCGCTTCCTGGGCGCCACTTTCAGTGGGATAGAGACACAGCGTCCAATCCATTTCACCCCGGGCGACCCGGTCATTGTAAATTTTAGTAACCGGTGCGCCAGAACGGCGTTGTAGAGCTATACGCTCACCAGGAATTGCGGCCAGGGACCTTAAGTTATGGTCTCCCAAAATGTTTAGAATCTTATCCGCTTTAGAATAGATTGACATCATCATGGGGGCATTAAACTGCAGTTGATCATCACTGCCTTCCTTTAAAAGAATTTCTGAAATTCCTTCCGGGTTAAGCAAAACGGTAGGGTGGGCGCCAGCTTTTAACACGGCCTGGTAGCATTCTTTAATCAGGGGCAGAGCCAGATCAGACCCCCGGATCACAACCCATTCGTCTGGTTTCACATAGAGGGAATAGTTGATTAGGGTTTGGGCATATTTTATCAGTCGATGATCTCTCATGGTTTATCTCCTTATAATTGAAATAGTATTAGTTAAATATATCCGAAAAAAGAATTTAACTCAATAAAAAATTAAAAAAACAGGTGACAAATGTAAACGAACATTGTATAATAACTACAGTATAGTTAATGATTACATGTTCATAAATGGTAACAACGTTCAGACAGAATGGTCCATGCTCCATTTAAAAAAGAATAATCAGATCCTGTACATAAAATTAAGTGGAGGTTACTCATGGAAGACAGAACTTTAATTTGTCAAGATTGTGGCGAAGAATTTGTATTTACTGTAGGTGAACAAGAATTCTACCAGGAAAAAGGTTTTGACAATGAACCAAAAAGATGTCGTGAATGTCGAACAAAAAGAAAACAAACGAGAAGACCAAGAAATAGCAATTTCTAGGAATTACGAAAAAAACAATAAAGATCCCTTTTAGGGATCTTTTTTTCATGGTGTACCAGTTAGCATCGGAATTGACAGAATCAAATCGATTCGTAGATGGAATCGATTTGTCCTTATAATAGACGTCTCCGAGAAGATTTTCCGCGGATACGGAAAGAAAGATAAACAAATGATAGACAAGGCTTACGTTTATATCGTAAAATGTAATGACAATACACTTTATACGGGGTGGACTTGTAATCTAGAAGCTCGGATTAAGGTTCATAATTCGGGAACCGGAGCAAAATATACCCGGGGTCGCCTGCCGGTGACGCTGGTTTATTGGGAAGCCCTCAATAATCGGTCGGAAGCCCTCAGTCGGGAAGCCGTGATAAAAAAAATGTCAAAAAGACAAAAAATAAAATTGATTGGGTGTTGTGAATCGCAAGACCAATGAGGAGTTTTCATATGAATCCGTTAGTCAATGAATTTCCGGTATACGAGACCCTTGCCAACGGTAATACCATTATTATTATTTATGATCTGTTTATCCTTTCGCTTTTTTTGTTTGAACTTTTTCTATTTTATAATAAAGAACGACTTGTTGAAGCAGTAAGGCAAAATAAAACTAAAAAAATCAAACCATTTCGCCGTTTTCTGGTAAAGTTAATCGTTAATTATGAGTATCAGGGGATTCTAATGGTTACCAGTGCATTGCTAATTATTTCACTGGTGGTCGTGTCCAGCCATCATCGTATTCTAATGAGTGAACTGATCGGAATTTTAGGAAGTTTTGCCGTTTTTATCATCGTTGTATTTTTGGTTCAGCACCTCTTTATGAAAATTGATCAGTTTCAGGATCTTGTCGTCTCCCGATTCGTGGATCTGATCTTTTATCTGGTTTTGGGTCATTATTTTGTATTGTTTGCGAATTTTATTTCACCGCCAAGTCTGCCACTCGGTCTGGTGGGGCTTTCTTTTGCCTTGATCCTCTGTTTTTCGGTGATGATTCGAGCTATTGCAAATCCCAGTATCATTCGGAGTTCGGTTTCAAAAAGGCGAAAATATCAGGAAACCGCCAGTATTTTAAAGGGCATGCTGGTACTGGTTGTCAGCGAAATGAGTATCCTCTATTTAATGGTTTATAATTGCTTTAAGATCGATCCGAATTTTTATGCCGCTAATTCAGACCGGGCCCTGGACGCCTTTGATATGCTTTATTACATGGTCATCTCTTTTGCCACCATCGGCTATGGGGATATCCATCCTGTACGCTTTAACGGGATGATCTACGGTGAACTGGTGGCGATGGTCATCGGTTTAGCCAGTATGTTTAGTACCGCTTGCTTTGTTGGGGCAGTGGTTGCCGGAGCCGCCCAGATGAGTTGGAGTCAAAGCCTGGAAAGCGAAAATCACAGTGACGGATCAGAGCAGAACGAACCCAGTGATCGAAAAAGCATGATCACCGTGGTTCGAGAAAAATTAAAAAATAAACAACTGTAACGTTCGCGGCACGATTGCAACGTCAATAATAAGAAAGGTTATTAATCATGAAATTTTATCTCGCATTATGGTTTGCAAAATTAATGGGTGTGGCCATCAACATGATCAGTAAGGATCGGGGCACCAATCTGCCCGGAGAAAAGGCTTTGACGATCGACCCTGATTTTGTAAAACATTTTAAAAACATAGACTATTCGAAGGTTATTTTCATTACGGGGACGAATGGAAAATCGTCAACGACTAACCTGGTTACCCACATTTTAAAACAAAACAGAAAAAAGATCGTCTCGAATCTGGAAGGTGCCAATTTACTCGGTGGCATTGCCACAATTCTGGCCAAAGAAGCGAGTTTATCGGGGAAACTCAAGGCCGATTATTATATTTTTGAAACGGATGAGCGCTACCTGCCCTTGATTTATGCTCAATTGCCAGCCCAAAACATGCTGATCACCAATTTGCAAAAAGACCAGGTCCAGAGAAATGGGGATCCGGATTTTATTATCCGTAAATTAAAAGAGGTGGTGAATCCCAAGATGACACTGATCCTCAATAACGAAGAACCGCGATCCCGATTTTTTGAGGAAACCGCCTGCCGCTCGATTTATTACGGGGTTTCCCATCATGATGAATCATTCACCAAAGGTGCGGATTATCCCACCCAGGCGTGTCCCAAATGCCATCACGATATGAGCTTTGACTATTACAATGTGGACAGTATCGGGCCTTTTCATTGCGACTTTTGCGGCTTTGCCAGCAAAAAAACACCGGACTATCTGATCACTGACCTGAATTTTTCCAAGCAAAGTTTTAAGTTAAAAGATGTGAGCTTTCATATGCCCTACGATCTGCCCTTCATGTTTTATAATTACGCCGGTTCTCTGGCTGTTTGCGAAGCAATTTGCGGGATTGCGCCAGAAGCTGCGGCCAAGGCCTTTGAAAACTTTAAAAACATCGGCGGCCGCTTTGAGGTATTGACCTATAAGAACAAAACCATTAAATACATGCGGATTAAACAGGAAAATCCCGATACCCTTCAAAGTGCGTTAAATATTATGGCTTCTGATCAGAGTGAAAAAATGGTGGCCCTGGGTTTGTATGTGGTCAATGACTTTGTGCCTCATTATATCAATACCTTTTACGCCTTTGACTGTGATTTTAAACCAGTAGTCAATTCCAATGTCGAGCGATACCTGTGTTTCTCTGAGCATGTTTCCTACGATACCGCCAATCGGCTTATTTATGATGGGGTTGCCAAAGAAGCGATCACGATCATGGACAGTGATAATATTAACGAAATTTTCGCCGAAATTGATAAGGCCGAAACCGATAATATTTATTTGATTACCTGGCTTTCCACCTTTGAAAAGATGAAAAAATTTATCGAGGGAGGACAGAATTAATGCAACAGACGATAAAAGTCGGCTGGCTTTTTAATAATATGTTTAACCTGCATGGCGACCGGGGTAACCTGCTGGCCATTCGGGCTGAAGGGGAACGGCGGGGTTACCGGGTTGAGGTCGAACAGATTAATCTCGATACGGAGACCTTTAATCCGATCGATTTTGACTTCCTGTTTTGTCCACCGGGAGAAATTGAACATTTTGAAGCAGTTGCGGCCTATCTGGAACCGCACCGCAAAGAACTGATGGATTATATTGAAACCCGGCCGATGCTGGTGACCGGCACCTCGGTGGGTCTTTTCGGTGAAACAATAAAGCGCGATGATCAGTCCACGATCAGAGGATTGGGAATTATTGAGGTGAAAACACGGGAAAATCATGTCGTCTACGGAGATGATCTTTATTACAGTTGCCGCTACAACGGCAAAGAAATGGACATCATCGGTAGTCAAATTCAGATGTTGGATCTGGATATCAAAGAAGAGTCGCCTTTTGGCTGGTTAAAATATGGTTATGGTAATAACGGCGAGACCCGCTTTGAAGGTGTTATCAGCGGCAAGGGTATGTTTACCAATACCTTGGGTCCGGTTCTGGTTTGTAACCCCTGGCTGACCGAAGAAATCATCAATTTAATTGAAGCCAATAAAAACTGGCCAGTCTGGGAAGACCAGCGTGATAATTCCTTGGAACTAAAATCACTTAAAACCAAGATCGTCCATATTAATAAAAAAGAAACCCGGCTGAAAAAGCTCGGTGAGCGTTAATCTAAACAACTAAGAAAGTGTTTAACGTGGCATTTAGCAGCAGCATTTAATACGAGGATTTGATCCCGACACTTAATATGAATAGAAAGAAAATAACCGTGAAAAAGAAAAAAGTAATAATCGGACTGAGTGGCGGTATTGATAGTGCTGCCTCGGCAAGTCTTTTAAAAAGTGAAGGTTACGAGGTTATTGGCGTAACCTTCAATTTTTTAAGTTCAGAACAAACCATCACGGCCGCAAAAAAGGTGGCCGAGAATCTTCAAATAGAGCATCATGTACTGGAAGCACAAAATCAGTTTAGAAAAAATGTCATCTTGCCCTTTATTGATGCGTATAAAAACGGCGAAACCCCGAACCCCTGCATGCTGTGTAATCAGACCATGAAATTCCCGCTGCTTTGTGATTTTGCAAAGATTAATGATCAGGCTGCAATTGCCACCGGTCATTATGCCGAGGTCAAAAAAAAGGACGACAATTATGAATTATGGGCCAGCCCTAATGCCAGAAAGGATCAATCCTATTTTTTGTATCACCTTAACCAGGAGGTACTTAAAAAACTGATTTTTCCGCTGAATGCTTTTGAGTCCAAGGATCAGGTACGCGGGATGATTAAGAAGCTTTTACCAGAACTTTCAAAAGGTGCGGAAAGCCAGGGGATTTGTTTTATCCCTAAAAAAGGGCACCAACTTTTTTTAAAACAAGCAATTTTTGGATCACAGCCCGCCGAAACTGGTATTTTTGTGGATTCTTCGGGGAAAATTTTAGGGCGGCATAAAGGGATACAAAACTTTACTCTGGGCCAAACGCGGGGGCTTGGTCTATTATCAAACACAAAATGGGCAGTGGTCGGTCTTGAGCCGCAAACAAATACCGTTGTTCTTGATGATGAGCAGGTTTTGTTTAAAGATCGGATTTTTGTGGATCAACTATTTGTGCATCCTCACGTTGACCTTACCAAACAGGAGTTTTCCTTTAAAACCTGTCGTTGGGGTCATATCTACCGTGGTCAGATTGAACGGCTACCCGGCAATCAGGCGATTGTTCACAGTCAGCAGTCAGTGCGGGCGCCAGCCCCTGGTCAGGCCCTGGTTTTTTATCAGGGACGCCGGGTACTTGGTGGCGGAATCATAAAACATTTTGAATTTCGGTAGTCCTGCGGTATAATAGGTGAGATTTTAACATTTGCATGAGAAAATAAAGGGATGCACCGCAAAATAATTAATAAAAGGCTGGTATTGCCGATAAAATAAAGATAAGGTTTTTTATTTTAGTCGCTAAATTTTATTAGTTTTGGTTTATGAGCATACAATCGAAGGAGTTATAATAGATGGGAAAATTATTTGGTACCGATGGTGTACGTGGTATATATGAACAGGATTTAACACTGGAGTTGGCCTATGGCCTTGGTCAGGCGGGAGCCAGCGTATTAGGCAGAAATGCCCACCGGCCAAAGATTGTCATCGGTCGGGATACCCGTGAATCGGGATCGCCGCTAGAGATGGCATTAGCTAAGGGAATTCTCGCGGTGGGCGGAGATGTGCTACTGGTGGGAGTGCTACCAACGCCGGCCGTGGCAGTTATTACGCGGGCGCTTAAGGCCGATGCCGGAGTTGTGATCTCGGCGTCTCATAATCCTTATGAGTTTAATGGGATCAAGTTTTTCAATGGTCAGGGCTTTAAGCTAGCGGATGCGGTGGAAAACGAAATTGAAGAAATTATTTTACAAAGTCAGGCCGTGCCGCTAAAAGATGGTGGTAGTATTCAGACACTGGAAAATCCGGAAGTATTCTATCTCAACCATATCAAAAAAGCAATTGAAACAGATTTTTCTGGGCTTCGGGTGGTACTGGATTGTGCTAATGGCGCTGCTTATAACATTGCACCGGCATTGTTTTGTGACCTTGGAGCAGAGGTTATCGTTATTGGTGATAAACCAGATGGAAAAAATATCAACGCCGGGTGCGGTTCGACGCATCTTACACCGCTTCAACAACGGGTAGTAAAAGAAAAAGCTGATATCGGTATCGCCTTTGACGGGGATGCTGACCGGTGTCTGGCGGTGGATAATCATGGGAATATCATTGATGGCGACAAGATCATGAATCTCATTGGCAGTCGGATGAAGGCTAGTGGCCGGCTGAAAAAGGATACGGTTGTGGTGACGGTGATGAGCAATATCGGTCTGGATATCGCCCTGAATCAAGCCGGATGCCAGACGATCAAAACCGATGTGGGTGATCGTTATGTACTGGAGGCCATGATTGAGGGGGATTATAATCTCGGTGGGGAACAATCCGGCCATCTTATTCTGCTGGATCATAATACTACTGGAGATGGCATGCTGACAGCGTTGGTTTTGCTGGAACTACTAAAAAAAGATGGACGAGATGCCAAAACACTGGGAGATCTCATGAAGGTTTATCCCCAGATTCTGGTGAATGCCCGGGTTGAGAATGGACGAAAACAGGATTACCTGCGTGACGACCAGATTCAAAAAAAGATCAAAGAGGTCGAAACCCATTTTCACGGACAGGGGCGGGTACTGATTCGGCCTTCAGGAACGGAACCACTGGTTCGGGTGATGATTGAAGGAAAAGATCAGAATGAACTAACCCGGATCGCAAAAGAATTGGCTCAATTGATTGAGGCACGTTTGAGCGATTCAATCGAAGCCGTGGGGCGGCCTGTGGTGGCATAATTCGAATAAATAGCGAAAATCATTAAAAATTGATTAAGAAATGAGGGCTTAGGTCCTCATTTCTTTGTGTTAAAAGTGCTTTTATGATAGAATAATCGAGTTAGTATTTGGGGATAATAATGGGCCAAAACCAAAGTACAACAAAGAAGCGCCAGAACTCAAGTGTTGGTCCACACAAGGTTGAGTTGACGAGGTCAGGGAGTATCGAAAATTCGGCGGATGCCCTGGAGAATTGTCATAAAAAACTAAAGAGTGATCTTTAGGACAAAGATGGCATAAAAAAAGAAAACAGGTGAAAAAATGTGTGGAATAGTAGGTTATATCGGAGCTAAGCAGGCTCAGGACGTTTTAATTAACGGTCTTTCCCGGTTGGAGTACCGGGGCTATGATTCGGCCGGAATTGCAACGCTGGAAAATGACGTCATCCGGATCGAAAAGAAAAAGGGACGGCTTATAAATCTGGAAGATGCTCTGGAAAAAGCACCCCTTTCCGGCCAGGTTGGCATTGGCCATACCCGCTGGGCGACCCATGGGGTTCCTTCTGATGCCAATGCCCATCCCCATTCCAGTGTTAATCAAGAGATTGCCGTCGTGCACAATGGCATCATTGAAAATTATATGGCATTGAAGAACGAGCTTAAAGATAGGGGCCACGTGTTTGTTTCCGACACTGATACGGAAGTAGTGGCTCATTTGCTTAATGAGCTGTATACCGGGGACATTGTCAAGACGATTCAAATGGCGATGCAGCAGCTAAAGGGTTCTTATGCGTTGGGAGTTCTTTGCGCCAATGAACCGGATAAAATTGTGGCCGTGCGCAAAGATAGCCCCCTGATTGTGGGTTTGGGAGACGGCGAGAATTTTATCGCTTCTGATATTCCGGCGATTCTAAACTATACCCGGGAAGTTTATCTGCTGGATAACGGCGAAATTGCAGTGCTTACCGCCGACACTATCCAGGTAATGAATAGTGATGGTGAGATCATCGAAAAAGAGATTTTCGCCGTCGATTGGGATCCCGGAGATGCGGAAAAAGGCGGCTATGATCATTTTATGCTTAAAGAAATGGTGGAACAGCCCAAAGCCATGATGGAAACATTAATGGGCCGATGCTGTGAAAGTGGCGTAACCTTCGCCGGTCTTAAGCTAAATACCGAGATGATGAAAAACATCAACCGCATTCAGATTGTTGCCTGTGGTACGGCTTATCATGCCGGAATGGTGGGCAAATACTATTTTGAAAAATTTGCCCGGATCAGCGTGGAAACCGAGGCAGCTTCAGAATATCGTTACAAAGATCCAATCGTGGATAAAAACACTCTACTGATTGTCATCAGTCAATCCGGCGAAACCGCTGATACGCTGGCTGCTATCCGGTTGGCTAAAGAACGGGGGGCCTGGGTTTTAGCGGTGACCAATGTGGTCGGAAGTTCGATCGCCCGGGAAGCCGATGATGTGATCTATACCAATGCCGGGCCGGAAATCGCTGTGGCATCGACTAAGGCTTATGTCACTCAGGTGGGTTGCATGATGATGTTAGCCTCGTTTTTAGGAGAACTTAACGGGAAAATGGAAAAGGCAGAAGGCTCCCGGATTTGCCATGGTTTGATGATGACCCCGGGACTCATCGAAAAAGCCCTGGAAACCCAGGCCGTAATTAAAGCGTTTGCCGATAAAAATCATAAAATCTATGATCTCTTTTACATGGGTAGAGGTGTTGATCTTTATACCAGCATGGAAGGTTCGCTAAAACTCAAGGAGATTTCCTATATTCATTCCGAAGCCTACGCGGCCGGGGAGCTTAAACATGGCCCCATCGCACTAATCGAGGACGGTACCATCGTTGTGGCGGTTTGCACCCAAGAAAATGTTTTTGAAAAAATGCTTAGCAATATTAAAGAAGTCAAGGCTCGAGGCGCCCATGTCCTGGCGATTGTCCAGGAAGGCCATGAAGACATTGCCACAGAGGTCGATGAGGTGTGGGTAATTCCAGAAATGGACGATGATATCACCGCCATTCCCACCATTGTTTATCTTCAACTGCTAGCCTATTATCTGGCGGTTGCCAGAGGCTGTGATGTCGATAAACCTAAAAATCTGGCTAAGAGCGTGACGGTTGAGTAAAGAAGCGATTCGTCTTTAAGAGCTGTGGGCGTGTAAAAAAGTTTGCACAAAGTTAAAAAAGTTTGCACAAAGTTAAAAAAGTTTGCACAAAGTGATGAAAGTTTGCATCAAGCTAAAAAAGTTTGCACAAAAAATTAAATTTGCTTAAATCTATAAAAAAATATATAAAAAGCACCTGTAATGAGTTAGAATAAACTTATTGGAGGTGCTTTTTATGCAAGTTTCAAACTACCCTAAATATATAGATAAAGGTATAAAAGAAGGTTTTGGATCTCGGTAGTTGTCAAGATAGTTGGCGGTTTTTCTTGAATTAACCGACTGACTTATTGGTTTCATTGGTTTCATTTGTTTCATTTGATTCACGGTAGTTGTCAAGATAGTTGGCGGTTTTTCTTGAATTAACCGACTGACTTATTGGTTTCATTGGTTTCATTTGTTTCATTTGATTCACGGTAGTTGTCAAGATAGTTGGCGGTTTTTCTTGAATTAACCGACTGACTTATTGGTTTCATTGGTTTCATTTGTTTCATTTGATTCATCTTTTTCAGGATTTAACCATACTTCGTTTTCCAGAGCCCACTTGCGAATATTTTTAGTCCAGCGGTTTGGATTATTCTGCCGTGCGGCCTCATAAACAGCTGTGCGGTTTGAAAAAATCTCTTTATCCATTCCGGTATGCCGCTGATTTGGGGTCAGGAAATTAAGCCCACTGTGGCAGTGTTCAAAATTATAGTAATGCGTAAATTCCAGAACCCATTGTCTTGCTTCCGGGATTGATTTAAAGCCCTTGTAAGGGTAATCAGGGCGATATTTGCAGGTTTTGAAGATGGATTCGGCATAGGGATTGTCATTACTGACTCTCGGTCTGCTTTTGGATGAAACAATTCCCAGTTTCTGAAGGGTTTCCATCAACGAAGCTCCTTTCATCGGACTACCGTTATCGGAATGCAGAACCAGCGGCTGTTTAGCGGTTGAAATCGTTTCTGAAAGCGCTGCTTTTCGAACAAGTATGCTGGCATTTTGTGCGGATTCTTCCGGCCAGATTTCCCAGCCAACGATCTTTCGACTGTAAAGATCCAGAATCAGATAAAGATAATAGTGAAAACCCTTTACCGGACCCGGCAGCCACGTGATATCCCACATCCAGACCTGATTCGGCCCTGTTGCTTTGTGGCTTGTGATCGTGCGCTTCTGAGGTTTTGATGAACGACCCCGATGATTATTCATGCCGGCTTCTTTCATCACACGGTATATGGAAGATTCGGATGCAATATAGCGCCCCTCCTCATCTGCCAGACGGGGAACAATCTGACTGGGTGGCAGACTCTGATATTTTTTCGAATTCACGACTTTTATTATCTCTTTCCGTTCTGCTGGTGTCAGTTTATTGGAGGGAGTTGGCCGAATCGCAACGGGACGCTGATCTTCCAGCGGTGTTGCCGGATTTTTCCAGCGTGAAAAAGTACGTTCGCTGATATTCAGCTCACGGCATGCCATAAATTGGCGGGCTCCGTTTTGAATGGCTTCTTCGATTAAAGCAGCAGCGATTTTGCGATCTGAGGTTGGGATCATTCGTCCTCGGGCTCCCCCCAGATCGCTTGTGCCTTTTTTCTGAGCACCAGTAATGCTGCTGTTTCAGCCAATGCTGCTTCCTTTCGCTTCAGTTCGCGATTGAGTTGGGTCACCTGTTTTTTTGATTCGCTTAGATCTTTTTTAAGTCTCTTTGATTCATTGGCAACACTCCCATTGGCATTGATGCAGGCATCACGCCAGGCTTCGATTTGTTCAACATAAAGGCCTTTTTCACGGCTATATTCAGCCAGCTCAGCCTGATTCATACGGGCTGTTTCCAGGACGATCAGAAATTTATCCTCACTGGACCAGTCTTCTGAAGTTCCTGTTCCCGATGGTGCTGCCATTCCGGACGCTTTTGCCTGCTTCTTCCACTTGAAAAGTGTCTGCTCTGAAACACCGGTTTCATTATGCAGCTGACGAACTGATTTGCTGATCGGCGGCAACATCTGCTGTATAATATGTTCTTTGAATTCATCGCTATATTGTGTCATGTGATACTCCTATCCTTTTATATATTTACTATAATATAGTAAATTCAATCACCTGACAACTATCTTAACACATAGTGTATTGTGTCATGTGATACTCCTATCCTTTTATATATTTACTATAATATAGTAAATTCAATCACCTGACAACTATCTTAACACATAGTGTATTGTGTCATGTGATACTCCTATCCTTTTATATATTTACTATAATATAGTAAATTCAATCACCTGACAACTATCTTAACACATAGTGATCTGGAAGCTATGATGGATATAAACCTTGGATTAATGTAATTGGTGGTCCGAAGGGTGGAAGGGTATCTCGAATTAAAGGGCTAAAAATTAAAAGAGAGCATCAATTGTTATCTGATTTAGAACGTAATATTTTACATATTTTAGATTTCAGTGATAGGGTTTTGGATATACGTGAACAGTATCCTTTACTTCCAATTCAAGAAACCCTATTAATTGCAGATGAACTCGGCATCAAACATCCAACTAATCCTAAAAACGGGGAACTGGTTGTTATGACAACAGATTTTAATATAACTTTACGGACTGAAGATGGATCGATCGATATTTTTAGAACAGCTAAATATGAAAAAGACTTATACGATTCACGAGTGTTAGAGAAATTCGAAATTGAACGAGAATGGTGTCGCAGAAATAATATTAATTGGGGTATTATCACGGAAAAATATATTGATAGCAACTATATTTTGAATTTGCAAGCTCTTCGAAACAGGTTTGATTTGAGCGAAGTCGAAGGCTTGTCTGGTTTGAATGAAAACGAAATTACATATTTAAAAAAGATTTTTCTTGATAAACTCCATGCTGCAGAAGGAAGTGGAATACCACTTATTGAAATTACAAATGATTTTGATCGACGAATGAGTATTTGCCCAGGTGTCGGGATAGCACTATATCACAATTTGATCGCGACAAAATGGATAGAAGTAAATTTGTATGAAAAAATTAATAGTGCTGTTCCTGCCAAATTTCATGACAATAATTTGTTCATTGATGTGGAGGATATTTCGAATGCAATATCTCTCTGAAGTTTACTTTGATAACGAAAAAGACCAGGTAAATAGAATTATAAGTATTCAGGAAAACTGTTGTTATGTTATCAATATGAAAAAAAGAAATGCGATGCCTTTTATAATTGAAAGAGAAATAATGAATCAGAATTTTGTTATTGGTCTTTATACTGAAATGGATGATCCATTTAATCTACCTTATACAGATGATGGAATCCCTAAAAAGACGCTTGACCAACGAAATTTGGACTGGATCTTTGTAACGGAGTGGTGTATTCCCAAAATGTCAGAATTATTAAAAAAAGAAACGAGAGGGAAATGTATTTCATCTATTGCAGAGCAAAGTGGCTATAATGTAGCAAAAATAAAAGCTTTATTGTCTCGTTATTGGCAGAGAGGAATGATAAAGAATGCGCTGTTACCTGATTGGTTATATTCAGGAGGGAGTGGAAAAGAAAAAAAAGGAACAAAAAAATCTGGAAGAAAACGAAATATCGATTTATCAGGTATCCAAAGTTCGGGAATCATTATCACCGATGTCGTAAAAAATCAAATAATTTCCGCTTATAAAAAATACTATCTAAGTGCCAACAAATTTACTATTCTTGACACATATAACCTGTTTTTACGAGATTTTTATAGTGATCATGTGATAACAAAAAAAAATGAATATAAATTAAAAAACGAGAGTCAAAGACCTTCTTATTCTCAGTTTCGTTATTACTTTGAAAAAATAAGAGATCAAAATCAGGAAATTTCGTTAAGAGAGAGTTCGAAAAAGTATGAGCTCACCAATAGAGAATTAACAGCAAATTCTCAATCCGAAACATTTGGAATAGGAAGTAGATTTCAGATTGATGCAACGATAGCAGATGTTTACCTGGTAAGTAGTTTGCATCGGGATAAGCCAATTGGACGACCTGTCGTATACGGTGTTATTGATGTTTACTCTCGGATGATTACTGGTCTTTACGTAGGATTAGAAGGACCATCTGCACTTGGAGCAACAGGGGCGTTAGCCAATATGATAAGTAACAAAGTTGAATTTTGCAAAGAATTTGGAATTATTATTTCTGAAGAAGACTGGCCTTGCAATCATATTCCGGCGATCATAATTGCGGATCGAGGAGAATTTATGGGACACTTTCCAGAAGGGATAATAAATAATTTTAATATCACAATTGAGAATACGAGACCATATCGTGGAGATATGAAGGGAATAGTTGAAAGAAAATTTGGGACAATTAATGGTAAAATAAAACGTCAGTTACCTGGCGCGATAATGAAAGAATACAGAGAGCGAGGAGATGTCGATTACCGTTTAAAAGCTAACCTTGATTTACATGCTTTTACAGAGGTAATGATTGAGCTGGTTCTCGAAAATAATAGAATGATTATGTCCAAATATGAAACAAGCAGAGACATGAGGATAAATGAGGTCGTTCCAAGGCCAATTGACTTATGGAATTATAGCATAAAAGCTGGAACTAGCCAGTTGAGAAAAGCAGATAAAAAAGGATTTTTATTAAGTCTTCTTCCTAAAGCTAAAGGAACTGTAACACGAAAAGGAATTAAATTTACAGGTCTTCATTACACATCTAAATTGTCTATTAAGGAACAATGGTTTGTAAAGAAGAAAAGAAAGATTGATATTATATATGATCCGAGAAATATGAAAAATATCTACATTCCACTAAAAAATAATGACTACGAAATTTGTTATTTGATTTCTGATCAAGCACAATATGGACAAGATTTTTTTGAAGAGATAGCTTATAGTTCAGAACTTGAGAATGAATTAATTCGAGAAGGTAGAAAAAAAGAGCCTGAAATAAATGTAAATACTATGGAAAGAATAGCAAAAATCGTCAAAAAAGCAGAAAATCAAAAGAAAAATACAATTAGTGTAAATGGGAAAATATCGAAGTCAAAGACTTTAAAAAATATCAGAAAAAATAGGTCAGAAGAAAAAGCATTCAACAGAAATATAGAAGCTTTTAATTTTGAAAATGATAATGATCTGAATAGAGGACAGGGAAAGGTTATTTCTTATTTTAATAAGAAAGAAGTTGTTGCAAAAGATGACTATTTATTAAATATTTTGGAAAAAATTCAAAATGAAGATAAAGGAAACGACGAGAATGAATAATTCAACAACAATTCTTAAAGGAGAAGTTGTAAAAGCAGTATATCAAGAACAAAAAGTTGCTTAATACAATGGAAATCCTTTTATTGAATCCTTACCACCACTTATGGAACCAATTGAAGTCGCGAAAAAAATAAGGAATATACCAGAAATCAGTGATGAAGATAAATCTCAATCTACTGGAGTTCGTAGTCACATGATACAACGAATAAGTGAGTTTGTTGAACCTATGACTAATCATTTAAAAATCGAGTCAAAATTAGGGACGATTATTCGCAAAGGTTATCTTGCAAGAAATCCGATGGAAATAAGCTTTCTTGAAAGAATTAGAATATTAAATGACATCTCAAATGATTTACTAAAAAAAGAGTCTTCCGAAAAGAATTATGTAAAGAAGTTTGAAGGATTACGGTCAACGGCAGATGCCTTTCCAGTAATTGGTGTTTCCGGTATGGGGAAAACAACAGCTGTTGAAAAGCTGCTTCTCATGTATCCTCAAGTAATAATTCATAGCAAATACAAGGACAAATCTGTCAATCTTACTCAAATTGTCTGGCTAAAAATTGACTGTCCTTATGATGGTAGCCTCAATACATTATGTAAAAATTTCTTTAAGGCTGTTGATGACATTTTAAGAACGCGATATTTCGAAAAAAATGTTTACTCTACTCGTTCAGTTTCTTTACTTCTGCAACAAATGTCTATTGTTGCAAGTTTGCATGGGGTTGGGGTTTTATGCATTGATGAAATACAGCATTTAGTTAATAATAAAGAGAATGATACAATGCTTAATTTCTTTGTTACTCTTGCAAATACAGTAGGGATACCTCTAGTATTAATTGGAACGCCACAAGCTGAACAATTATTTGGTAATTTGAGACAGGCGCGAAGAGGCTCGAGTATGGGAACTGTTAAATGGTCAAATATGGAAGAAGATTCAAGAGAATGGAAAATGTTTCTTGAAGATCTTTGGAAATTACAATACTTAAAAAATTATACCCAATTAAATGCTAAATTGAGTCGTGCTTTCTATGATGAATGTCAAGGTATAACTGCAATTGCTGTCAATCTTTTTAGATTGATACAGACAAATGCATTATTGCAAAATATGGAAGAAATTACGGTGTCTTTGATTAGACAAACGGCAAAAGACGAATTATATCTTGTTCAGCCCAAAATTGAGGCTCTACGTTCGCGAGATTTTAAAAAAATCATTCAGTATGATGATATTTCTCTGGATTATCGAGATGTAACATCAAAAATTGACCTTAAATTAATTGATACTATTCAAAAGAAATATCAATATGACATAGATCAATTTGAAGATGAGAAATGTAATATTTGTGATAGGGTGACCCATGAATTAACAAAACTGGATATTTTTGAAATGGTCGCTCAAATAGAAATAAAAGAAATTGCAAGAAAAGAAGTTCAAACAAATCCAAAATCAACATATGAAGAATTAATGCGAAGTACGTTAATCAATTTAATGAAAATTAATGATGATAGAAAAAACAAAAGAACAATTGAAAAAGTAGCTTCAAAAGAAAGATTAATTAAAAACGCTGAGAAAGAACTTCTAGAAATCTATGAGCGTGGAATCAAGGAAAAGAAAGATCTGTGCGAAATTTTAGAAAATAGAGGATTTATTAAAAATCCGTTACAAGAATTTCCATTTTAATGAGTTGGTGATTATATGCTTACTTTTTTTCCGTTTGTTTATAAAGATGAATTGTTGTATTCTGCAATTGCACGATATCATTACTATGTGGGTAATGTTATAATGTCCACAAATAGTTGGACACAAAATCCAGAAAATAAGATAAACTATACACATGAGTAGAAAACGACGAACCTGGACCCCAGAGGAAAAAGCAGCCMTCGTGCTGGAAATCCTCAGAGAAGAAAATACGTTAGCCGAGATCTCTAAGAAGTATGATGTATCTCAGCAATTATTAAGCCGCTGGAAAACCGAATTTATCGCCAATATGTCCGCCGTCTTCAATAAGAAAAATGAAGATGTTGACAAACTCAAACAAGAGCATGAAGATGAAAAGGAGCTGCTCGTAAAGAAAATAGGCGAATTAACATTGGATGTCGATTGGCTTAAAAAAAAACAAATCCAAATCTCTCAAATGAAGAAAAAAGAACGTTAATTGATTGGAAGCACCCTTTCTTAACCATAAAAAAACAGTGCCAACTTCTGACGCTATCGCGATCAACAGCTTATCATGAACCCATAGATGTTGCGCCATCCAAAGATGAAATCAATATCAAAAACGCCATTGATCGTATTCATTTTGAGGAGCCAGCCTATGGCGTCAGACGAATCAGGAATGAATTGCATAAACTGGGCTTTCATCAAGTAGGCAGGCGTCTTGTCAGGCGTTATATGATGGAAATGGATATTGTTTGTTTCTATCCCGGCCCCAATCTGAGTAAGCGAGCCAAAGCAGCCAAAACTTATCCCTACCTGCTGAGAAATCTTGAAATTAACCAACCGAATCAGGTGTGGTCCATTGACATTACTTATATAGGAACCCCAAATGGATTTGTGTATTTAACCGCTATTATTGACTGGTATTCCCGTTATATTGTGGGATACACCATCAGCAACACCTTGCAAACCGACATGGTCACCCGTGTTATAAAAACCGCCATTCAAACCTATGGTGCACCTGAGATCATTAACAGTGACCAGGGCAGTCAGTTTACGTCAAATGCCTATATTGACCTGATTAAAAGCTTTAAAACGACAAAAATCAGCATGGACGGTAAAGGCCGTGCTACCGACAATATTGCCATTGAACGGTTTTTTCGATCATATAAATGGGAACGCCTGTATTTGCTGTACCCGGAAACCGTCACTGAAGTGAGAGCCATGACAAAGGAATACATCGCTAAATATAACAATGAGCGAGGTCACCAGCGATTCAATTACAAAACACCGGCAGCTGTATTCTATGAAAATATGGCATTGGCTGCCTAATCAAAACGCGAAAGGAGATTTATCTAAAAATTTCTAATTTCGTGTCTTGACAAGCGTGTACATTATACTATTGCATTGCGTGAGTACCCATTGAGTTTGAACCAAAAAACAAGAAGACTTGATTTTATTCGTTTTGATCCAGAAAGAATGGATTTTAGACAGCTTTCATTATGTACAAACCCACGGCAAACTGAAATAAATATCAAATTAGCCAAAATGTCCTATGAAATGCTTTATCAACCGTTTGATCTACTAGATTTAAACAATGTAAAAAATAGATATAGAGATCTTTTAAACGAAAAAGAGCTATTAACACTCAGTGGACAAGTACGGCAAAATGACTTATATGAGCAATTTATTAAGTCGTATTCTAAATAATATATTGCAAACATTTGAATCTGATATTGATCCTGATATGGAATTCAATTGGTTGCGAGTATTGACTAGAAAAGGGCGAAGAAGTACTCATCCCATCAGACATTTATTATTTTTGGATTTTTTGGGCCAGAGTATCAACTCTTTTTTTGATTTGAATGTTGATTATGAACCTTTTGGAAAAGGTGATTGGCGCTGTTTAAACAGAGCCTCTAATCATTATGGAAAACGTGTAATTAAGCTTATCCAAGTCACACGTGATTATAGATCCGGAAAACCGGTTGGCACATTTACATGTCCACTATGTGGATTCGTTTATTCAAGGAAAGGCCCTGACAAAAATATCCAAGATGAATATACTATTGGACGGATTAAGATATTTGGTCCGATCTGGGCACAGACAGCAAGAACTATGTATTTGCAAAATAAATCATTTACTGAGACGGCAAAACAATTAGAGGTTGATCGTCAAACAGTCAAGAAGCATTTATTAGATGATGAAAATATGATAAACACCAAAGAAAGTATAAAGAAAGAGCTGAAATCAGAAAAGAGTATAGTTCCAAAAGTAAAAAAAGTAGTAGTTGCCAAAAATTATAAGAGAGTCGATTGGGAAAAGCGAGATGAAGAGTATAAAAACAAAATCTTGGATGTAGTGACAAAGATTTTAGAATTTGATAAGCCAAAAAGAGTTACGCGTTCTTTAATTGGAACAATAATTGGTATAAAGTCTTCACTTGATAATAATTTAGAAAACTTACCTAAAACTAAATTATTATTAGATCAGATGATCGAAAGCAAAAAAGAATTTCAAATTCGTCGAGCAGTTCGTGTGATTGATGAAGCCTATTCTGAAGATAAAAGAATAAGAATGTGGGAAATTCAACGGAAAGCAGGTATTCGGACGGAACATTTCTTAGGAATCAAACTTGAATTGGAAAATTATCTCAAAATGAAAGAAAGAGAAATCGATGAAAAAAGTGAAACCACTTATTCTTCCAAATAAAGTATGGCCATTTGATAAGGATGAGTATGCAAAATTAATTTGGATTGGAGATCCATATAGGGATTCTGAAAAACAATTTGTTATGGATGTGTTTTTTAATGGTAAAAATAAAACTGAGAAAATTGTATTAAATTGGGGTCTGCTTCCTCTTTTAAGATTACAAAGATCATATAAAAATGGCATAATTAGCGAATCTTTTAGTGGAAGTGATGAAGTTTCAATAATGAAAATTAAAATAGAACCATGTGAGACTTTATATTATGAAAAAGATGTGGTGATTCAAGGGACAGCTACTAAAGGTAAAAGTATTATTTTCAAGACAAAACAAAAAAAATCAAAACAAAAAATTATTATACCCATCATTGAGTTGATACGGGGCTTATTAGCGCCAAATATTTTTTTGTTATATCGACTTCTGGAACCAAATACACTCGCAGCATATTATCAATTTGAACGCATAGAAAAAAATTTGAACTTGAATTTATTTTCCACGTTTGATAATAAATATATTAGAACCTCAATATTAAAAGATCTTCTTTGGCTGTTTGAAAATCAAGAAATTATGGACATGTTTGCGCAGTGCTCTATGAATCATTTCAAAGATTCAAGGCTGTTTTTTAAGTGGAAGTATAATAAGCCAATTTCTATAAATGCTATTGCAACAGTAGTAAATGGAAAAATTATTGTACGTGAAATACGATCTATTAACACAAAAAAAATTAATGAAGAAGTCGTACATGTTTTTCATCCAAGTTTCAAAAAAGATAATAACAATCAAATCGATAAAATTGCAATAAACACTTATGATATGTCAGACACTTTGTTATTAACAAATGAAGCTAATGGTTCAACAAGATTTGCTGATGAATTAAATGTATCGGAACTCATCTACCAAGACTATGAAGATATCCTTAAGTTAATCAGAGAGAAAGTAGAAAGAGAAGATTTGCTTGGAGGAAATATAGTCGGTCATAGAAACGTTAATGCTGATCATTCTTTTGAGAAAGTTGAAGAAGTAACTGCAACTGATACAGGAGGTCAAGCAGTGGCCAAGGCGATTCTTCTGGAAAAAAGTTTTGAAGATGAAATTGATTTAGTTGATGATGATTTGAATAAGCTTAAGAGAACACTAAGTATATTACAAACAAATGGATTCATTAATGAGTTACACATCAATATCAGTGATCTTTCAAATGATTTGACGAAAAATAAGTTATTTACAACCTTAGATGATGGAAAGACTAATAGGAAGTACTTAACTGCAAATTTCATTACTCGGAAACTCAATTATGTCGAAATAATTGAGTTTGAACAAGAAAGCAAATCATTGTCAACGTTGATTTATCAATGCTCAAAAAATTCAGAAAAATTAATTTCCATCGCATTGATAAAATTGGCATTGGAAAACAACGGTGCTTGGAATAATAAGGAGTTAGATGTGATTCAGAAAATGTATAATTGTAAGATTATTAAGGCAAAGCATTATAAAAAAAGAAGCATAGAAAAGAACTCAATCTATTTTTCAAGTAAGATTAATGAGTTTTAATATGCTATTTCAAATCTTTAAGAGAGTTGGTCCTATGTCAAGTTTAGTACAAATTGAAACGAGGAGACGAAATTTGACACCCACATTTTAACCTGCTATTCGTAAATTTTCATTTTGCGTTTTAGTAAAAAGTTTTTCAAAGTAATCCGGCGACATATAGTCGCAATGACTATGGATATGGGTTGTATTATAAAACGTTTCCAGATACTCAAAGATCATCTCCTTCATAATGTAGTGTGTTTTAATTTGAGCGATCTCAACCTAAAATAATTTTAACATGATATATTCATTTTAATACCCGCAATTAATTGAGACTTATTGATTATTTCACGCTAAGAGTACCGCCAGTACACGCTAATGATACTGGCAGTACTTGAGATGATACCATTGGTTCACAAAATGATACCGGTAATACCGGCATTCCCTAAAATGGGTTCATTAAAGGTTTAATACAAAATCACGCATATTTATACTGCCTGAGCTGACAATGTGAGCACCATGTATAATGCGATCCATAATAGAATCAGCCAGAACACCACCACCGAGACGAGCATGCCACTCCTCGATCTTATACTGCGTGCAGAAAATGGTAGCACCGTTGTCATAACGGCGTTCGACCAGTTCAAAAAGAAAATGGAGTTCATCATCAGAAAGATCAGTAATTAGCCATTCATCAAGGATCAATAAGGGATAGTTCGTATATTTTTTGAGTTCCCTGCTTTGCCCATTCGGCTGGTTCTTTGCTTCGCCGTATTCCATCAGAAGGTCGGGCAAGCGAATATACCGGGTGCGAATGCCCTGTTTACAGGCTTCTTTTCCAATGGAACAAGCCAGATACGACTTTCCCGAGCCAGTGAACCCGCAAATGATGATATTCTGATTGTTGCTGATAAAAGTACCGGTAGCAATTTCCAGAATCAGATCTTTATCAAGATGTCGTTCAGCAAAGAAAACATCCTGAATGGCGGCATTCGGAATTCTGAATCGAGCCCGTTTTATAAGGCTTGCAACACGCTTGTTGTGCTTTTCCTGATAAACATAATCAACAATCATTTTCATGCGTTCGTCAAAAGAGAGGGTGGCATAAATCGTATCTTTGGCCTGTCTGTCAATCACCTGAATCATTTCCTCAAGCTGAATTTCGCGGAGTTTGCGTCGGGTTTCGTCATTAATCATTGTCGTAACCGCCGTAGTAAGATGCCCCACGGATAAAACCGGTGGTACTCGCTGTTTCAGCTTGATGAGCGGCATCCCGGTCTTTGGCATAAAGGATATCTTCGCCAGCGGCTAATATCGGTTCGAGATGTTTGTATTGTCAAAATCGGTGTTAAAATACCCATAATAAACGGTTGAAAATTCCCCAAAAACACGGTATGTTTCTTCTTAAAGATAAGGAGGACAACCGAATGATTACAATTGAGGAGTATTACATGATCAAATGTTTAAAGAACAAGGGAATGTCAATCATGCAGATTTCCAGAGAAATGGGTGTTGATCGAAAAACGGTCAGCAACTGGCTTAAGCACAACGAACCGCCAGCATATCGGAAACGTCAGTTTCGGCAAGGAAAGCTTGATCCGTTTAAAGATTATATCCTGGAACGAATGAATGAAGGCTGTGTCAATGCCGCTGTGATTTTTGATGAAATTGCAGCCGACGGGTACCAGGGGAAAATGACGATTCTTCGGGAATTCATGAAACCATATCGCGAAAAAGTGTTAGCCAAAGCATCAATCCGCTATGAAACGCCCCCTGGCAAACAGGCCCAGGTTGACTGGGGAGAATTCGTTGTCACGATGCCCGATGGAAAGCTCAAAAAATTGTATGCCTTCATCATGGTTTTAGGGCATTCCAGAAATTATTATCTTGAGTTTACGGAGAGTTCGAAATTTGACACATTAATCGGTTGCCATGAACGGGCATTTGCCTATTTTGGTGGTGTAACAGAGAGCATTCTGTATGACAATATGAAAACTGTTGTTGCCCACAGTCACAAAACCGGCAACGATAAATGGAATCAGCGGTTTTTGCGATTTGCCGAGCATCACCATTTTATTCCGGTTCGGCATCGGCCTTATCTGCCCCGTTCCAAGGGCAAGGTGGAACGCGGGGTCCGATATGTACGCGGCAACTTCTGGCCCAGAGTCAAAAGCTTTTCCGATCTAACTGACCTCAATGAACAGGCTCGACTCTGGCTGGATACGAAATGTAACGTCAGGCTTCATCAGACAATTCACAAAATTCCCCGTGATAGACTGAAGGAAGAACAGCTGAAACCCGTTAATACCGAACCGTTTCTTTCTGTGGATCTGGTCAGCAGGAAGGTCATGAATGATTGTATGATCAGTTATCAGTCCAATTATTTTTCCGTTCCCTTCCGCTTTGTTGGTCACCGTGTCGGTGTGCGGGATCTGAGAAATGGAACGATTGAAATCTATGATGAAACTGGTGCTTTGATTGAAGGTTACCGGAAACCGGCTCAAAAACATCAGGTTCAAAAAATGAAAAAGCACTTTGAAGGATTGAACAGTCAAAACCATAAAGCCAAAGCCCGCAAAGCACCGCTTATGATTCCAGATCAATCGCCCAAAGTGCATCAAAGACCGCTCGCAGTCTATGATTCTTTAGTCAGTGAGGTGACCATATGGTAACCCATCACCTGAAGGAAGCTTTTGATCGTCTGAATCTCACGCATATGGCCGCCGTTTATGACCACCATGCTGAAGAAGCTTCCAAGGATAGTATATCCTATTTGGAGTTTCTGGACAAGCTGCTTTGGGCAGAAATTGATGCAAAAAGAGAACGGACAACTACGACGAACTTGAAACTTGCAAAATTTCCCTATATCAAGGCCATCGATTCATTTGACTTTGATTTCCAGCCCAGTGCCAATCAGCGTAAGGTAAATGAACTGAAAACGCTCGCCTTTGTGGAACGTTCCGAAAATGTCGTGTTTTTGGGCCCGCCCGGCGTTGGCAAAACTCATCTGGCCGTAGGTCTGGCGGTTTGTGCGATCAAAAGTGGCTATACTGCTTATTTTCTCAGTGCACATGAACTGATTTCAATGATTCAGGAAAATATTGTTTCCGGGCGCATTCATCGCAAACTTAAAACACTGAATAAACCCAATATCCTGATTATTGATGAAGTTGGCTATGCGGCCATGGATGATGAAGTGGCTCATTACTTTTTTCAGATTGTTTCCAATCGCTATGAAAAAGGCTCAATCATTCTGACTTCCAACAAGTCCTACGGTAGTTGGGGTGATGTGTTCGGAAATAATGTCGTTGCAACGGCGATCCTGGATCGACTGCTGCATCATTCCACAACGATCAATATCAAAGGTGACAGCTATCGGATTAGGGAAAAGAAAAAGGCTGGCTTTTATGATGTCAGCCTATATGAAAACGAATCGAACGATGCTAATGGGTAATTTTTACCGTTTATTTTGGGAAGTTTTAAAACGGTATTGACATCGGGAAAGCGGATCACCCCAACGCCCCGGCAACGGCAAAATCGGCCATGGCTTCCATCACCCCTGCATTCATATGACCGGCGAAATAACCATCAAAGGCCTCGCTGGTTAAGTGGCAGGAATCGGGAACGCGCCGGCATCCCGGTTGACCGGCGGACACCGGGCTCCGGATGAGATGGTCAGGGGCCTGACGAAAACGTTCCGGAGATCCTGGTCAAAATCTTTCAGACTGTTCACTAGATCCAGTCCGCAGCTGCAACTGCAGGCGCATTCATGAGGGGTAAAGTCTTTAAGAAGCTCCGCTGTTTCCAACTGGCTTTCTCCGATTTGAATTTCTTCAATAAGTGAATTTAAGGCCAGAAACAGAGCATTGTTGGTGTGCTCCTTACCAGCCCGTCGGCAGCCATGTTGTTATACTGTTGGAAGGCCAGCCCCGCCGCAGCCGTGCGCTCTCAGTCCGCCCCCCTTATCTAGTAAAATGTGTTAATAAATAGTAATGGCATCCATCTGGCCGCCAAAGTTATTTTTTGCACATGTCTTTATTGGACAGCTTACACAAAGTATCGTTTTTTTAAGCATAAGTGAATATTTCACGGTAATGATACCAACGATATTCAATTGGATACCGGTAGCACACACATTGATACCGTGGACGATTCACAAATCAATACTGGCTATTCATGGAATGATACTGCTGCCTTATAATGTATATCAGGGAATAAATATCCAATATTCCTTAATACATTATAAAGGAGGACATAAATATGTCCAGAAAAATTGCCGTGAAGCTCATTATGGAATTGCGTGCTAATGGGCTTTCGCAATCATCAATCGCACGCAGCCGACACATGTCAAAAACTTCTGTTAATGAAGTTTTCCGTATTGCTGAAGAACAGCATCTTTCTTATGATGAGATCAAAGACCGGTCTTCAGACGAAGTCTATCATCTGTTCTTTCCGCATAAACATGCTGAAGAAACCGTTTATGCGCTGCCGGATTATGACTATGTTCATAATGAGTTGACCAAAGTGGGCGTCACCCTCAAAATTCTCTGGCAAGAGTATCGGGATCAATGCACTGCCACGTCACATCTCAACGTTGGTTATACGAAATTCTGTAATGGTTATCGCGATGAAGTGGCGCGTAAAAAGCTAACCAATCATCTGACCCATAAGCCGGGTGTGATCGCCGAAGTTGACTGGAGTGGCAAAACCCAAAAGCTGATTGACCAGGTGACCGGTGATGAGATAAAAGTTTATCTCTTTGTTGGCACCTTGCCTTACAGCCAGTATACCTATGTTGAACCATGTTTAGATATGAAACAAAATACCTGGCTCAATTGTCATGTGCACATGTATGAATACTTTGGTGGTTCAACGGTTCGCACGGTTTGTGATAATCTCAAGACGGGTGTTGTTACGCATCCCAGGGAAGGTGACATCATTCTCACTGAAGCTTATGAAGCTTTGGGTGATCACTATTGCACGGCTATTATGCCCGCCCCGGTGCGAAAACCAAAAGCAAAGGCTTCGGTTGAAGGCAGCGTTGGTAAACTCGCCACGGCGGTGATTGCCAAACTTCGAAATAATGTCTACTACACCCTTGCCGACTTGAGAGTCGATGTCCTGGCGGCTCTCAAAGTGTTTAATGACCGGCCTTTCCAGAAACGGCAAGGCAGTCGTACTGAAATCCACGACACCATTGAGCGCACCTGTTTGAGACCATTACCGGTGCATCCCTATGAGCCAGTTACCTGGTTTTACAACAATAAAATCTATTCGGATTGTCATATCGTTTTTGAAAAGAATCATTATTCCTGTCCTTATCAGTTTGCGGGTAAAAAAGCCGATTTACGTGTCGGTGATTCATTTATTGAGATTTATTGCCACAATGAGCGGATTGCCAGTCATCATCGTTTCCCATACTATACCATTGATGGTTGGTCGACTCATGATGAAGATTTGCCTGAAAGTTTTAAACAGGCGGAATGGAATCAGGAACGTTTTATGAAAGAAGCACAGAGCATCGGTGCTTCAACTTTGGCGGTGATTCAGCTGATTTTCGAAAATACCCGGCTCCCGGAAAGAGCTTTTAATCCGTCAAAGTCGGTACTGAAACTGGCTAAAAAATATTCGGCGGTACGGCTTGAAAATGCCTGCGAAATGGCCCTCAAAACGCTTCGTTCGCCGAGATACTGTCAATACCGTTTTAAAACTTCCCAAAATAAACGGTAAAAATTACCCATTAGCATCGTTCGATTCGTTTTCATATAGGCTGACATCATAAAAGCCAGCCTTTTTCTTTTCCCTAATCCGATAGCTGTCACCTTTGATATTGATCGTTGTGGAATGATGCAGCAGTCGATCCAGGATCGCCGTTGCAACGACATTATTTCCGAACACATCACCCCAACTACCGTAGGACTTGTTGGAAGTCAGAATGATTGAGCCTTTTTCATAGCGATTGGAAACAATCTGAAAAAAGTAATGAGCCACTTCATCATCCATGGCCGCATAGCCAACTTCATCAATAATCAGGATATTGGGTTTATTCAGTGTTTTAAGTTTGCGATGAATGCGCCCGGAAACAATATTTTCCTGAATCATTGAAATCAGTTCATGTGCACTGAGAAAATAAGCAGTATAGCCACTTTTGATCGCACAAACCGCCAGACCTACGGCCAGATGAGTTTTGCCAACGCCGGGCGGGCCCAAAAACACGACATTTTCGGAACGTTCCACAAAGGCGAGCGTTTTCAGTTCATTTACCTTACGCTGATTGGCACTGGGCTGGAAATCAAAGTCAAATGAATCGATGGCCTTGATATAGGGAAATTTTGCAAGTTTCAAGTTCGTCGTAGTTGTCCGTTCTCTTTTTGCATCAATTTCTGCCCAAAGCAGCTTGTCCAGAAACTCCAAATAGGATATACTATCCTTGGAAGCTTCTTCAGCATGGTGGTCATAAACGGCGGCCATATGCGTGAGATTCAGACGATCAAAAGCTTCCTTCAGGTGATGGGTTACCATATGGTCACCTCACTGACTAAAGAATCATAGACTGCGAGCGGTCTTTGATGCACTTTGGGCGATTGATCTGGAATCATAAGCGGTGCTTTGCGGGCTTTGGCTTTATGGTTTTGACTGTTCAATCCTTCAAAGTGCTTTTTCATTTTTTGAACCTGATGTTTTTGAGCCGGTTTCCGGTAACCTTCAATCAAAGCACCAGTTTCATCATAGATTTCAATCGTTCCATTTCTCAGATCCCGCACACCGACACGGTGACCAACAAAGCGGAAGGGAACGGAAAAATAATTGGACTGATAACTGATCATACAATCATTCATGACCTTCCTGCTGACCAGATCCACAGAAAGAAACGGTTCGGTATTAACGGGTTTCAGCTGTTCTTCCTTCAGTCTATCACGGGGAATTTTGTGAATTGTCTGATGAAGCCTGACGTTACATTTCGTATCCAGCCAGAGTCGAGCCTGTTCATTGAGGTCAGTTAGATCGGAAAAGCTTTTGACTCTGGGCCAGAAGTTGCCGCGTACATATCGGACCCCGCGTTCCACCTTGCCCTTGGAACGGGGCAGATAAGGCCGATGCCGAACCGGAATAAAATGGTGATGCTCGGCAAATCGCAAAAACCGCTGATTCCATTTATCGTTGCCGGTTTTGTGACTGTGGGCAACAACAGTTTTCATATTGTCATACAGAATGCTCTCTGTTACACCACCAAAATAGGCAAATGCCCGTTCATGGCAACCGATTAATGTGTCAAATTTCGAACTCTCCGTAAACTCAAGATAATAATTTCTGGAATGCCCTAAAACCATGATGAAGGCATACAATTTTTTGAGCTTTCCATCGGGCATCGTGACAACGAATTCTCCCCAGTCAACCTGGGCCTGTTTGCCAGGGGGCGTTTCATAGCGGATTGATGCTTTGGCTAACACTTTTTCGCGATATGGTTTCATGAATTCCCGAAGAATCGTCATTTTCCCCTGGTACCCGTCGGCTGCAATTTCATCAAAAATCACAGCGGCATTGACACAGCCTTCATTCATTCGTTCCAGGATATAATCTTTAAACGGATCAAGCTTTCCTTGCCGAAACTGACGTTTCCGATATGCTGGCGGTTCGTTGTGCTTAAGCCAGTTGCTGACCGTTTTTCGATCAACACCCATTTCTCTGGAAATCTGCATGATTGACATTCCCTTGTTCTTTAAACATTTGATCATGTAATACTCCTCAATTGTAATCATTCGGTTGTCCTCCTTATCTTTAAGAAGAAACATACCGTGTTTTTGGGGAATTTTCAACCGTTTATTATGGGTATTTTAACACCGATTTTGACAATACAAACATCTCGAACCGATATTAGCCGCTGGCGAAGATATCCTTTATGCCAAAGACCGGGATGCCGCTCATCAAGCTGAAACAGCGAGTACCACCGGTTTTATCCGTGGGGCATCTTACTACGGCGGTTACGACAATGATTAATGACGAAACCCGACGCAAACTCCGCGAAATTCAGCTTGAGGAAATGATTCAGGTGATTGACAGACAGGCCAAAGATACGATTTATGCCACCCTCTCTTTTGACGAACGCATGAAAATGATTGTTGATTATGTTTATCAGGAAAAGCACAACAAGCGTGTTGCAAGCCTTATAAAACGGGCTCGATTCAGAATTCCGAATGCCGCCATTCAGGATGTTTTCTTTGCTGAACGACATCTTGATAAAGATCTGATTCTGGAAATTGCTACCGGTACTTTTATCAGCAACAATCAGAATATCATCATTTGCGGGTTCACTGGCTCGGGAAAGTCGTATCTGGCTTGTTCCATTGGAAAAGAAGCCTGTAAACAGGGCATTCGCACCCGGTATATTCGCTTGCCCGACCTTCTGATGGAATACGGCGAAGCAAAGAACCAGCCGAATGGGCAAAGCAGGGAACTCAAAAAATATACGAACTATCCCTTATTGATCCTTGATGAATGGCTAATTACTGATCTTTCTGATGATGAACTCCATTTTCTTTTTGAACTGGTCGAACGCCGTTATGACAACGGTGCTACCATTTTCTGCACGCAGTATAAGATCGAGGAGTGGCATGCTCGTCTCGGTGGTGGTGTTCTGGCTGATTCTATTATGGATCGCATTATACATGGTGCTCACATTGTCAGCTCAGGCAGTATAAATATGCGTGATTTTGTATTAAACCTTTAATGAACCCATTTTAGGGAATGCCGGTATTACCGGTATCATTTTGTGAACCAATGGTATCATCTCAAGTACTGCCAGTATCATTAGCGTGTACTGGCGGTACTCTTAGCGTGAAATAATCAGGTAGATTTTACAGATATTCCACCAGCATACAGGAAAACAGCAGATAAAATAATTCGTTGGTATTCAGATCCTTTAACTCCACGTTTAGCATTGTAGCCATTCGATCAAGCCGGTAAATCAGCGTGTTGCGGTGTAAATACAACGCTTTGGCAGTTGTAGCCAGATTGTTTTTTGCAAGTACTTTTTGCAGAAAGTTGCAAGTTAAAAATACAGAATGTTGCATTATGGAAAATCCATAGTTTTGCAAGCTAAAATGCGAAGCGATTTTGCGAGAAATCATAGCATTGCAGGCAATTATTATTTTTTTAATTGATTGTCTGAAATTGAGCGATATAATTCATTGATACTGGATTCCCGCATTCGGTTACTGGGCCCCGGGAACATGAGCAGGTGGCAGTGGTGAAGCAGCCGATCCAGCATGGCAGCCGTCATCTGTTCATCATAAAGCACATTGACCCATCGGGAGAATTCCAGGTTGGTATTGAGAATGATGGTCCGGCGTTCATAACAATCGGATATGATTTCGAACAGGAGCTGTGCTCCCGTTCGATCCAGTGGAACATAGCCATATTCGTCCAGAATAATGACTTCCGCTTTATTCAGCCTTTTCAAAAAAACGGTCAGGGTGCCGGCGGTTTTGGCTTCGGACAGTTTATTCACCAGTGCTGCCGTCCGAAAGAATTTTACCGGGATTCCCTGCCGACAGGCGGCTACCCCGAGAGCGGTTGACAGCATGGTTTTACCGGTTCCGGTTCCGCCATACAGGATAAGATTCTTCTTTTCGTGGATAAACGCAAGGGATTTCAGGCCTTCAGGGGTCAAATCCGAAGGCAGGGTGATTTCATCAAACCGATACCCTTCGAAAGTATTAATCCCATAGAAACCGGCGCTGTTCACCAGCTTTTGGGTGCGGGTGACCTCCCGGTAATGGAGTTCTTCACTGAGTATCTGATACAGATATTCCTGGTGACTGCTGCCTTCTATAATGTCCACAAATAGTTGGACACAAAATCCAGAAAATAAGATAAACTATACACATGAGTAGAAAACGACGAACCTGGACCCCAGAGGAAAAAGCAGCCATCGTGCTGGAAATCCTCAGAGAAGAAAATACGTTAGCCGAGATCTCTAAGAAGTATGATGTATCTCAGCAATTATTAAGCCGCTGGAAAACCGAATTTATCGCCAATATGTCCGCCGTCTTCAATAAGAAAAATGAAGATGTTGACAAACTCAAACAAGAGCATGAAGATGAAAAGGAGCTGCTCGTAAAGAAAATAGGCGAATTAACATTGGATGTCGATTGGCTTAAAAAAAAACAAATCCAAATCTCTCAAATGAAGAAAAAAGAACGTTAATTGATTGGAAGCACCCTTTCTTAACCATAAAAAAACAGTGCCAACTTCTGACGCTATCGCGATCAACAGCTTATCATGAACCCATAGATGTTGCGCCATCCAAAGATGAAATCAATATCAAAAACGCCATTGATCGTATTCATTTTGAGGAGCCAGCCTATGGCGTCAGACGAATCAGGAATGAATTGCATAAACTGGGCTTTCATCAAGTAGGCAGGCGTCTTGTCAGGCGTTATATGATGGAAATGGATATTGTTTGTTTCTATCCCGGCCCCAATCTGAGTAAGCGAGCCAAAGCAGCCAAAACTTATCCCTACCTGCTGAGAAATCTTGAAATTAACCAACCGAATCAGGTGTGGTCCATTGACATTACTTATATAGGAACCCCAAATGGATTTGTGTATTTAACCGCTATTATTGACTGGTATTCCCGTTATATTGTGGGATACACCATCAGCAACACCTTGCAAACCGACATGGTCACCCGTGTTATAAAAACCGCCATTCAAACCTATGGTGCACCTGAGATCATTAACAGTGACCAGGGCAGTCAGTTTACGTCAAATGCCTATATTGACCTGATTAAAAGCTTTAAAACGACAAAAATCAGCATGGACGGTAAAGGCCGTGCTACCGACAATATTGCCATTGAACGGTTTTTTCGATCATATAAATGGGAACGCCTGTATTTGCTGTACCCGGAAACCGTCACTGAAGTGAGAGCCATGACAAAGGAATACATCGCTAAATATAACAATGAGCGAGGTCACCAGCGATTCAATTACAAAACACCGGCAGCTGTATTCTATGAAAATATGGCATTGGCTGCCTAATCAAAACGCGAAAGGAGATTTATCTAAAAATTTCTAATTTCGTGTCTTGACAAGCGTGTACATTATAATGGAGCCCGTCAAATTGGGAAAACAACTAGTATTAAATATTTTGGAGAAAAATATTTCAAAAATATGATTTATATCAATTTTGAATTAAACAGGGAATTAGCAGAGGATTTCCAGGGGAATATCTCGCCAGATTTTTTAATTCATCGATTTGAGGTTTATTTTGGAGAAAAAATTAATAAGGGGTCAACATTGATTGTCTTCGATGAAATTCAAGCCTGTGAACGTGCGCTGACAAGCTTGAAATATTTCTGTGAAGATGCTCCAGAATATTACATCATCGGTGTGGGTAGTTTGCTTGGCATCACTATAAAACGCGATAATTTTAGTTTTCCGGTTGGAAAAGTTAATCAAATTCATATGTATCCCATGGATTTTGAAGAATTCTTGTGGGCAAAAAATCAGAATATGCTGGCGGAGGAAATAAGGGCGTATTATGAAAAACGTAAGCCGATGGATGCGGCTTTACACAAAAAAGCCATGGGTCTTTATCGTGAATATTTAATTGTGGGTGGAATGCCCGAAGCAGTAAAAGAATATACCGAAAACAACGATATGCTTGAAGTAGCAGAAATCCAGGGAGCAATCATCAATACCTACGTTGCGGATATGGCCAAATATGCATCCCATGGCGACACAACGAAAATCATGGCTTGTTTTGACAGTTTGCCGGCGCAATTGGCCAAAGACAACAAAAAATTTCAATATAAAGTTGTTGCAAGAAGTGGGCGGGCGTCATTCTTTGGCCCATCCATAGACTGGCTTTTGGCCTCGGGGATTGTCATAAAATGCGATCGGGTCGAGCAGGGGCAGCATCCATTAACTATTTTCAGAGATGTTGCTTCGTTAAAACTCTATATGGGTGATGTGGGTCTGTTGTCGCACCGGGCTGGAGTCAATCAATATGATATCATCAAAGGCAACGATCATGTCTTTATTGGCGCGCTTACTGAAAATTATGTTGCTGATGTATTAATTCAGAAGGGATATCCCTTATATTACTGGACTTCAGGGACATCAGAGATTGATTTTATAATTGAGAAACAAAGCGTTGTATTTCCTATTGAGGTTAAAGCGAGAGAAAATGTAAAATCCAGAAGTTTGTCAGTTTATGTAAAAAAACATAATCAGGATTATTCGATTCGGATTTCTGGGAAAAATTTTGGATTTAAAAATGATGTTTTGTCGATCCCGTTATATGCGGTGTTTTGCTTATAGCGGTTTAAAAGTAGAACGATATGGAGCACAAGATGACGGGTATTGGTGGATTTGGGAAATTCGTTTGAAATTGCGAGAACTTTCTGAGTGACAAACTACTATGACAGAATTTTATAGAGGAAATCGTAATGGTAATGCACCTTAAAGAATTAAGATTGATGAATTCTTATACCTAAAATCAAAATGAAAGAAGGCTCATAAATGCATCAAGAGTTTGAAAAAACGGAGATTAAATTAAAAAAATTCTGTGACCATAGCTATCCAGTTGCCCGGTCTCAAGCAAGAAGAATTACAGAAAACTTATACGATTTTTGTGAAATTACCATTGATTTCGATGAAATTATTGATGTTGGCCAGGCTTTTTGTCATGAAATATTTGTCGTTTTTCAAAATAAACATCCTGATATCCAAATCAATACAGTAAATACCAACGAAATCGTCCACAATATGATCACTCGGGTTTTAAATACGGCCAAGCTTTCTGAACGATCAAAATAAATATACCTTCATCAAGTACCGTTTTTGGCAAGAGCACTATTTAGTTATGTCATAGAAGAAAATCATGAAATTATAGTTGATGGTAGAATGATTGATTTATTACAACATTACAAGATAAATAAGGTAAAAAGTTAAGTGTAAAATAATATAATTTAATTATATCTATGATATAATACATCATCAAATAAATGATTATGGATACCTGTAAATAATAGAATGTTGAAATCAAGTATTAAAAAGAAGAACAATGGAAATTAGAGAGAAAGAAGTAGAGAGTGGGTTAATTAATCAAATATCAGGTCTGTTAATATTATTCACTTTAGATTTTGTGCAAACTTTAAAGCAGATAATTTCTAAAAAGTAAAAAAGCATAAATTTTGTGCAAACTTTTTTATGCTTTTGAGGTAAGTAAAGAAGGAAAAACTACCGTTTTTTGTGCAAACTTTTTTACACGCCCACAAGAGCTTAAATTTTATAATTAAAGTTAAGTACCAGTGCAGCAAAAAAGCTGATCAGATTATTTATTAATCGGATCAGCTTTTTTAGTTCTTATTCTACCAGGTACTAAGGATATAATTTGCAAGTGCCGAAAGTGAGGCGACGATGCCGCCAATAGCGATAATCAGGTTACTGGTCGTTTTTTCCTGTCGATACTTGATAATAAAAGCCATCCCCAGGTATCCCCAGAACATTGCATTTAAATCACTGATCGGAAGGCCTTTAAATAGATTATAACCAAGTAATATGATAAACATACCGGTTAGACCCAGTAAACCATAATCCTGGGATTTATCAGCAGTTACCGTTTGAGTCGCTTCTGGATTTGGGGTTTCATTTAATAATTCATCATCTTTCATTTCATACCTCCAAATTTTTATTAGTTCTTAGGTGTTTGCAAAACTCAATAAACCCCATGGATAAGCCATTTCTTACATAGTATATTTATGCATCTCCTCACCAAATTAGCTTATATTTAACCAAAATGGGCTCGGAATGGCTTATTTACGTCAGTTTTTATAATTAGTTTCGCAATTACCTATTTATTAGTTCTAACTATATCAGATTAGAAATAGTTTGTCGAGACAAGATCATAAAAGCGCCAAGGAATAAAATTTTACTGATGAAACTAGAGGACATATTATTGCTATATATGCTCTTTTTTCGGTTCAGCGACTTGCGATGCGGTTGACGATATACGATTTGAATATAGAGGAATGGTTACGTTTCTCGGATATTAATTAGATGGCATGGTTACCGTTTAAGATCATTCGCTCGGTGAGTTTGGCAAGCTGTTGCGGCGTTTCTTTCATTTCTGTTTCCAACCAAAGAGTAATTAAGCCAATGCATCCCGAGATAAAATAGGAAAAAAAGTAATCAACTTCAAACGGTGCCTTCACGAAATGTATTCGTTTCCAGTCGCCAAAGTATCTTTGTTTAACACTGCTTTTTAAATGATCTAAAAAAACAGGTGATCGATTCTCACAAAATACCACCCGCATCATCCCTTCGTTTAATTTGATAAAAGAAAACACCTCAACGAGAAGTGGGTAGACATTACTTTCCTCAAGTAGGGAAGGGTAATGACTAAGAATATCTAGAAAATCTTCAGCCAATTTATTCTCAATTTGATCTAGCATATCAAACACATCTTTATAATGAAGATAAAATGTTCCACGGTTAATATCAACTAAATCCGACAGTTCACGGACGGTTATTTTTTGAATGCTTTTTTCCTGCAATAATTCGATGAAGCCAGTTTGCAGTTGACGTTTCGTTTTTCGAACTCGGCGATCGATTTTTTTTTTCCATGTAAGTCATTTGTCCTTTCAAAAAAGCAATTCAAGATAGATTAGAATAGAATAATGTAGTCATTATACTAAATTTGAAGTGAGTAAGCAAACTCGTAATTAGACAGATTACTAAAAGATGATGATTATAAAACATTAAAACGAGTTATGACAAATAATAGACATTTCTATGTATGATTGATCATTGATAATAATTACAACCTTGATTATGCTAGATTTAAAGTTAAACAAATTTAAAATAAAGCGTTCCATCAGGCATGGGTTTATAAATATAATCAGAATATGAAATCATTCAAATGATTTAGAATTTTTAGAAATTATTTATCTCTCACGCTATGCGCTCGCTTTTCAGTTGATCATTTATACAGAGTAGGAAGGTGACTATGACTAGAGTATTAATAGTAGATGATGCTGCGTTTATTCGGATGCAGCTTAGAAATTTGTTGGAAAGCAACGGGTTTGAAGTGGTGGCTGAAGCAGAAAACGGCAGGGTCGCACTGGAAAAAATCCAGGAGTTCAGACCAGATCTCGTTACATTGGATATTACCATGCCCGAAATGGATGGACTTGATTGCATGAAAGAGATCAAGAAAATGGACTATTTACCCATCGTGATCATGGTTTCGGCATTAGGACAGGAGAAATATGTACAAGAGTCGATCTTAAGTGGCGCAAAAGGTTTTATTGTTAAACCATACACAAGTGAAGCCGTGATAAAAAACCTCAGTAAGTATAAAGATATGGCATAAACAAGCCCCGGCAAATAAATGAATAAGACTTTAGGAGGTCAAAAATAGTATGGAAAAAAAGTTGGCTACGCCCCCAAGTGCAAAACGAGAAAGCATCTCATTTGAATCAGCGGCTGCATCGGATGAAATGGAACGAAAACGTGAGCTGGCCAGACGCCAGGCAAAGGATAAGGTAAGAGCCCGAACGCTGGCCAAACAGCAGCAATTAGCCGAGCGGATTGCTGTTGCCACCGAACAAATGGCTTCTGGGATAGAAGAAGCAAGTAGTGCGGCCGAAGAACTGGCAGCTACCATGGCCCAGATATCCAGTGGAGCAACGGAAGCGGCTTCGGCGGCGGAAGAGTCCCGGGCGGCGATTAACCAGGTTGAAAAAGCATCGGTATTATCCGATGGGCGAGCTAAAGAATCGTTCGAAAGAGCGGAAGTAGCAAAGGATCTGATTAGTAATATATCTGGTGATATCGAACTGATGATTGAAGGGATCAAAGAATCGGCTGAGACCAATAGCGAATCGGTGAAACTCATTGGTGAGTTGGAACGACAATCGAATGAAGTTGGCGAAATTGTTCAGGCGGTTGTTCGCATTGCCGATCAAACCAATCTCTTAGCACTGAACGCGGCCATTGAAGCGGCCCGCGCCGGAGAACACGGCAAAGGCTTTGCCGTCGTAGCGGATGAAGTCAGAAATCTTGCCGAAACCTCGGAAAAGTCGGCAACAAATATCAGGACGCTGGTCAATGAGATTCAAAGTAATGTTAAAGTTGTGGTGCTTGACATTGAGAATGCCGGTAAGGTGGCCAACAGTGAAGTTGAAAAAGCCGCTAAAACATCAGAAGACCTGATTAAAATTAATGACGGGGTTGTGATTGCCATGGCAGCAATTACTGAAGTATCGCAAAATGCCGTGACGGCAAACAAGGGAGCCAGGAATTTCTGGCCATTGCGGAAACCATTGCGGCAGCTTCAGAAGAGCAAAGCAGTGCCGCTGAAGAAGTTGAGAAAGCCATTCAAATGCAGACCAAAGCCTTTAATGAGTTAAATGCCGGAGCAGCGGATCTGTCTCAAATGGCCGAGGATCTTAGAAGTTCAACCGATGCACAAAAGTCATCAGAGTCCATGGCTGCAGCTTCCGAAGAACTCTCTGCTAATGTGGAGGAAGGAAATGCGACGGCAGCAGAAATCTTAAAAGCGATGGAGCAGGTATCCGCAGGTGCGCTTTTACAGGCCGAAAAGGCCGAAAGAGGGGCCTTGTTCGCAGAAAAACTATCGGTATCTTCGGCTCAAATGAGTGAAAGAGCGGGTTTCTCAGCGGAAAAAGTGACCGAACTGCAAGGCTTGAGTTATACACTGACAATCTGGTGTTTCCCCATGATCTCTATGATGAGATTCATCAGATTAAATGTGGGTCATCCTTTCTTGGACTACCACGGATAACCCAATTATGTTATGAGATCGAAACAGTTTTAATGGCATTAGAAAAAAATGAGATCAGTGTTAAAACCGAATTGATTGATAGCCTGCTTTTGTTTGTGGATTTTTTCAGAGACTACCTTGATCAACTCAACAAAATAATTAGAGATGAGTATTTTACCAATGAAGCGGGTAAATGTGTTCCAGAGATTAAACCCAATCGCCAGGAAAGTTTGTTGCGGCAGAGTTTAATACAGGCAGTTGAAAACGGGCGGATTTGTGTAGATGAAGAGAAAAATTCACCAGCACCAGTGACTGCAAAAGAAAATATGGACATTCTGCAGTCGGAGGACTTTAAGGAAGAGCTTGCCGCAGAGATCAAGGAACAGTTTCAAATTGAAAGCCTGGAGCATCTTGAAAAAATCGAGAATGAGTTATTAATGCGATTGGACAGCAACAGTGCTGATCGCGAAGCCGTTGATGAAATATTTAGAACAGTCCATAGTCTTAAGGGGGGGATTGGGATCTACCTGGCCGTTTTAAATCCTCAGGATACGACTTATGGTGCCCTTAAGGGCTTATCAGAAATCGTACATGCTTATGAGAGTCTGCTGGCGTTGATTCGCGATAAAGAATATAATTTCGAAAACAAACTCGTCGATCTCAGCTTTTTTGTGATGGATTATATTAAGACATTCATCCATTCCATTGAGGCTGAGCGTTTTGACAATCGGGAAGATCAGAAAATGCTCGATCAGATCAATAAACAGTTGCATGATTTGCAGGCCAAAAGTGGAGTAGACGAAAATGCATCAACCCCACCACGTAAGAAAGATGCTAAAACCGCAACGATAAAATCAGAACCAGTTGGGACAGCTGAGGTAAAATCACAGAATAATCAAAATTCTAATCAACCGACCCAGAATGGTGTGACCCAGAGCATTAGAGTTAACCAGGATAAACTTGATAAAATGATGAATATGATTTCGGAACTGTTGATCGCCAAAAACTCATTTATGCATATTTCGTCAAAACTGACGACGGAGTATAAACTGCCGCAAATCTCAAAAGAGGTCAAAGAAGTGGGAGCCTATGTTAATCGCATTTCGGATGAACTCCAGAATACGATCATGTCGATTAGAATGGTTGAAATAAAAACCGTTTTTCAGAAAATGCCACGGGTAATCCGGGATATTGCTCAGAGTACCGGAAAAAAAATGGAACTTATTATGGAGGGCGAGCACACCGAAATTGATAAAACCATTATCGAACAAATCAGTGATCCATTGGTGCATGTTATTCGGAATTCAGCCGATCATGGCATCGAGCTACTTGAGGAGCGGTTATTAAAAGGCAAACCTGAAAAGGGCCGGATTGTCCTGAGAGCGTATAATAAAAACAAGCTGGTTTATATCGAAATCGAAGATGACGGAAAAGGAATTGATGCGGAGTTGATAAAAAGCAAGGCTCTCGAAAAAAAACTGATTACGCAGGCTGAAGCTGATAAAATGACTAAAAATCAATTGGTCAATCTCATTTTTCTGCCGGGATTTAGTATGGCCAAAGAAATTACCGAAGTGTCGGGACGCGGTGTGGGGATGGATATTGTTAGAAGCAATATCAATAAAATCAACGGGAAAATATTCATTGAGAGTGAAGTGGATAAGGGCACAAAAATGACGATTCAGTTACCGCTGTCACTGGCAGTTTCCCGGGGCCTGATTGTTGAAGTCGGCCAGGAGACCTATATTTTCCCACTCGATAATATTGTTGAAACGGTAAAAATAAAAACCAGTAGCATCCACAATTATAATGGGAAATACTTGATCTATTTAAGAGGCACGGTGATTGGCATGGAATGGCTTTCACAGATTTTTGCAACCGGAGACAAGGATACCGAAAAAGAAGAACTAAACGCCGTCATTCTTACAAACGGTCACGAAAACTATGCCATTGTTGTGGATCGGCTTAAAAATGAACAGGAATTTGTAGTGAAGACGCTCGAAGGTCACCTGGCCGCGATTCCGGGAATAACCGGTTCGACCCTACTGGGAAACGGACAAGTTGTCTTGATTGTTAATCCCATTGATTTAATAAATGGTGTCGGAAAAGAGAATCATGGAGGATAAAAGCTTCTTAGTGTTTCATCTAATAAATGGGGATGCTGTTTTTTGCGATTTGTATACTGCGTAGGCTGCGCCTCACTTTGCATGCATAAACAGATAGAGATTCAAAGAAAGCTGAAGATCAAAGATCAGCTTGTCATCACTCAAATTGACTTGACAGAGTTCCTCTATTTTTTTAAGTCGATAAGTCAGCGTTCCCCGTTGAATAAATAAATCCTGGGATGTTTTAAGCTGCTTGCAGTTATTTTTAAGATAGGCGATCAGGGTTTTAAGCAGGGCAGCGTTCTTTTTTGTATCATACTCCTGCAATTGCTTAATGCAGGGATTTAAGTAACTTTCAACATCACCAAGCTTAATAAAGGCATACAACATGCTGTTTACGCGATGATCACTGAATAAAAAAAGATCATCAGCGAGATCAAGATAACTACCCATTTCAATCGCGATCAGGGATTGACGATAGAGCCGGGCAATTTCAGAAATCTTTTTCTCGCTGTTGCTGATACCCGCACAAAGCTGATTTTGTTTAAGAAAATACCTTAGATTTGAAGTCTCTTGAACATTAAGACTGAGTGGGGAATTGTGGTTGATCAAAATAACAATATGATCGTCGTAAATGACAGCCCAGGCATTTGAGAGCATTTTGACGATGGCTTCACTGATTTTTTTCATCTGCATTTTATTCAAAAAGAGATGACAGGACTGAATCGTCAGAATAAAAAAATTTAGTTTAGGCAGCCAGTTGACATTTCGGATTCTGGCATTGAGCTCCGCCTCATTTTTAAACCGCTCATCCAGAAGATCCGTAATAATTGATTCTAAACGATTGTCCGTGAGATAGCTCAGACTGTCCCGGGTTTTAAAATACAAGGCCAGCATATCGCCAAAATAACAAAGACAGGCAAAGTCACCCTCACTGATGGGGTGATTTTTTTGAATCAGACTGACGAGCGCAACCCGGTTCCCATTGACAACCACATTTTTTGCCGAGGCCCAGCTATCACCATGCATGGGGTGGTTATAGGCGGAGTCATGATCGTTTAATAAGGCAAGACCCCGCTTTAAAACCAATGACGATTGTCCATCCAGATCGGCGTATCCTTTTTCCACGGTCAGTTTCCAGATGGCATCGTCCATGGTGTCATCGGGGGTAAAAGCCAGTACTTTCATGGAGCTATCTAAAATCATAATGGGGTTTTTCAGAAGCTGGTGGGCGCAGGAAACCAGCTCTTGGAGGTCTTTGTTTTTCATAATCAGTGATAAGAGTTCATCTCCCCATTGAAAATAATAGCGCATGACATCGCGACAAATTTCAAATAGTTGCGAAAGAGAGGTCGCGGAATAAACTACGAGGGCACAGGGGGGCAGGGTATCGCGGTCAACCTGTTCATCGCGTGTAGCCAAGATCAGCATTTCTGGAGAACTGTGAACATAGGCTTGTTGATCATAGTCGCTCCAGTCGATGAGGACATAACTGATATCAGTGGGAAGTTTGCTTTTTTTGGAGAAACAGACATCATCGACATAGAGCTGTTTGTTATAAGCGATTCCCTTTTGACAGAGAACGCAGGTTTTCAGACCCGTATAAAGCATGGACATGGTGACTCTCATAAAAACACCTCTTTAGAATAGGTAAATAAAAATATAGTTTATATAAGTAGAATTAACGTTAATGTAGGGGTGATTATTAATCGCCCGCATACTGCACAATTGCCAGTTCAATTGGCAAAATTATTTAATCCAACGTATATAGCTTGTTACGAACGAAACTGTTTTGAATGAGACAAAATGTTAGACAGAATTCCGCAAAATTGAATCACTATAACAACATCTTAGTACAAAATGTATAAAAAATAAAGCTATTTTAGGATAAATGTAAAATGCAATCAGGAGCTACTGTTGCTATAATGAAAACGATTGTATAAAGTGTTAGAGAGTCGGTGGTTTTTAACTTGAGCTCGTTTAGTCGAAGATAAAAACCACGGCGGCTTTTTAATAAAAATTTTCAGCAAAAATAATGCTAAAACCGAAAAGGAGAAAAAAATGGGCAGACTTGAAAACAAAACAGCAGTCGTAACCGGTGCAACATCAGGGATTGGTGAAGCAGTTGCTTTGATGTATGTTAAAGAAGGTGCGAAGGTTGCTTTAGTCGGAAGAAATGAAGAAAAAGGAAGTGAACTGGTTAAAAAAATTGCCGAATTAGGCGGCGAAGGTTTTTTTGTAAAATGTGATTTGCGTCAATTTGAAGATATCGAAAAATTAAAAGCAGCAGTCGATGCCAAATTTGATCACGTTGACATTCTCTTTAATTCGGCTGGAGTGCTGGTGCACAAACCGTTTTTGGAACAAAACAAGGAAGATTTTGATTTAATTATGGAAACGAATTATCGGGCCTATGTCTGGACCATGCAAGCTTTTATTCCGGGCATGGTTGAAGCGGGTAAGGGCAGTATTATTAATGTGGCCTCGATCTCAGCCATCTGGCCGGAACTTAATTCTTATTTCTATGGTGCGATGAAATCGGCGGTGGCCAATCTTTCGCGTAATGTAGCCAAAGAGTTTGCGAGAAAAGGAATCCGGATCAACTGTATTTTACCCGGCCCGATTAATACCGGAATGACCCCTGATTTCATTAAAAACAATAAGGAAGCCCAACAGGGAATGATCGACTCCGTCTGTATGCTGGGTCGTCTGGGCGAACCGGATGATATTGCCTACCCGGCTGTTTATCTGGGATCCGATGAATCCTCCTTTGTAACCGGAACCAACATCGTCGTTGATGGTGGGGTTTGTATCAGCAACTAAGGTTAAAGGCTCAATGGAAGAGGGTAACAAAAATTTAATGAGGGTGTGAGTTAAAATGACGAATGAAAAGAGTAATCTTGCTCCAAACGGACTGGGACGGCACGTCATCCAGCATGCTAAAGAATACTCAGTCTGTGTTGGATGTAATGCCTGTGAAATTGTCTGCGGTCTGGTCCATGAGGGTGAGACCGGACAGATGTTAAGACGGTTATTTCTGGATCGTGATACCATCAATCTGGAAGATCATAAAATTCTGACCTGCCAGCAATGTACGGACCGGCCTTGTTATGAAGCCTGTCCTAAAAAAGATGAGGCCATGTGTGTTGATGCGGCAACCGGTATTGTTTATGTTAATGAAGCAGCCTGTATTGGTTGCAAAAAATGCTACAAGGCTTGTCCTTTTGAGCCCAAACGGATCAATTATGACAAGGTAACGAAAAAAGCGAAAAAATGTGATCTGTGTAGAAATCGTGAGGCCGGTCCAGCATGTATTGAGTATTGTCAGGTACAATGTCTTGGTTTGTCAGCGTCTGCCATAGGGAGGGAAAGCTAAGATGGAGAGAGAATTGTGCGGCTATGCCGGAAAGATCTTACGCGTTAATCTAACCACCGAGGAAATTACCGAACAACCGATTTGGGATTATGTACCAAAATATCTGGGCGGGCGTGGTGTCTGCAACAAGATTTTCTGGGATGAGGTGAAACCTGGCGTTAAAGCCCTAGATCCGGAAAACAAACTGATCATCATGACCGGAGCAACGACGGCCACCGGCATTCCAACCGGAGGCAGAATTGTTATTGCGGGTATTGCGCCTCAATGCTTCCCGGAACAATATGCCTGGTCGGGAATGGGCGGCTGGTTTGGCTCGGAACTCAAATATGCTGGTTATGATGGCATCGTTCTTGAAGGAGCCCTGAAAAAACCGGGCTATCTCTTTATTGATGATCAGATAGTTGAGATTCGCGATGCCAGAGAAGCTGGTATTTGGGGGCTTTATACCTATGATACCCAGATTAAACTGGAGTCCATCCACGGGAAAGAGGTTAAGAGTATTGTGATCGGCCCGGCGGGTGAAAATTTGTTGCGCATGGCGATTGTGGCTACGGCCAACGAAACCGCGGCTGGAAAAGGCGGTTTTGGTGCCGTGATGGGCTCTAAATTATTAAAAGGCATCTGTGTTAGAGGCACCGGCAGCATCAAACCGGCAGATGTGAACAAGGTGTTGGAACTGCGAAAAACCATGGGTTCGCCAGCTTTCAAGACCAATCCGATTAAGGAATCACCGAAGTTTTTTGGCCACGGCCAGGAAGCGGAGGTTGCCGGCGGACTGAGAGAATACAACACCACCTGTAGTCACGGGTGTAATCAACATTGTCCGCGCCTGATGATGGATATTAAGAGTACCACCTGGAAACAGGAGCGGATGAATCAGGTATCTAAATGTGTGGGTCCCTTTGCGATTGAGTGGAAATACGATTGTGCCTGGATGCCGGCCCAGACCTTTGTCACCGAAAAAAACAATACCCCGGCTTGTGCCATGATGTCGGGAGCAGCATCACCACCAGATTTTACCGATCCCGAAATTCCCGTCCTCTTTGACGAACATCAGGGCGATGAATACAATTTCTGGGGCCCGGACTATGACCGCGGCATGACCATTAATGAACTATGTAGCCAGTATGGGGTCAACAAGTGGGATATCATTGTCTGGCTCATGACCTGGCTGGCAATGGGTAAAAAAGAAGGGGTTTTTGATGACATTGATTTTGGTATGGAAATCGATGTGGAATCTGAAGACTTCATGAAGTACATGATGGATATGATTGTTTACCGCAAGGGGTACTATGGCAATCTGTTTGCCGAAGGCATGTCCCGGGCGATTCGGGAAATGGGCAAAGAAAAATTTGGTGATACCATTTATCACCAGCGGAAATCCAGACGACTCGACGGCAAGCAATTGGATATTCCCATCAGTTTTGAAGTGGCCTGGGGTTATTCAGCCCATTGGAATGGTCGCGGCTATGAGGGAACCGTTCCGCTCAACACCTGGCTACCGATTGCCGTGGAAATGATGACCTCAACCCGGGATGCCCAGACCAATACCCATCACAAAGATACAACCGATTATGTTCATGCCATGGAAACGGATCCCTATGGTAGTCTGGCTGGTCCTCAATCGGCGATTATGAACGAAACAAAATCAGAATTAAAGGAAGCCATTACCACCTGTGATTGGCAGTTGCCGGATATGTTCTGGATGACCGCAGAAACTGAATTATTCGAAGCCGCTACTGGTGCTGGCCTGACACAGGAAGAGATCGAAATAGCCGCCAACCGGATCAAGAATTTATTCCGGGCCATCACCATTCGCAATTATGACCGAACCCGCCAAATGGAAGTCGCTGAGATCGTTCCCTTCCATCGTTATCCTGATGCCGATGGGGTTTGCATTGATGAAGATGGATTTAACACCTTTGTGTCTAATTATTATCGTTTGCGCGGTTGGGACGAAAAAACCGGTTGGCCAACCAGAGAAACCTATGAAAAATTGGGACTAAAGGATGTGGCCGATGAATTGGCAGCAATGGGTAAATGTCCGCAATAACGAGCGAAATGACAAACGACTGAGGAGACCAAAAGAGATGGATAAGATCATTGTGTTATCATCGGAAGACAATAAAAAAAACGACTGTTACCGTCTGGCGGAGGGCCGCTGGGAAGAACAGAAGCTTTCTTTACCGGAAGAAATGCCGCTGACGCTTTTTGTTAACGGTCGTGAGCTGGTAACCATTCTTTGTTCGCCTTCGGGCCTTAACTTTCTGGTCATCGGGTATTTGTTTTCGGAAGGTCTCATTAAAGAAGTGGATGATATCGATATTTTAAGGGTTTGTGAAAACAGTCGGATTGCCGATGTCCGTTTAAAAAATGAAGTTGTTATTGATACTAAAAAGCGAATTTTGACCTCCGGCTGTGGCGGTGGAATGAGCCTGGGAATAGTGAGCTCCCAAATTCCTCTCTGCTCCCAAATAAAAATTTCGACCGAGACCATCTTTAAGTTAACGCGACAAATGATTAAAAGTGGCACTGCTTATCGTTTAACGGGTGGGGTTCATACGAGCGTATTATGTGACCAGGAACAAATTCTGGCCATCGGGGAAGATATCGGACGACATAATACCCTGGATAAGGTCATTGGCAAGAGCTTGATGGGGGATATCCACACAAAAGATAAGATCTTATTAACAACCGGAAGAATCGCTTCAGAGATTTTAAGAAAAGCGGTAAAGCTTAAAGTACCCATCGTCGTTTCGCTTAGTTCACCAACAGATGAGGCAGTTTCTTTGGCACGTAACCTTGGTGTGTCGTTGATCGGCTATGTTCGCGGCAAAAATATGACGGTTTACGCCAATGCGCAACGATTGGAAGACTGTTGCGAAACAGCGCACCTTTATACTGCCAAAGGCTAAAAAACGAAAAGTCATTTGCATAAAAGATCAAAAGACCTTGTCGATTTTGACAAGGTCTTTTGAAATTTGATCGATTTAATAGCGGCCAAGATCACTGGCTACTTGATGCGCGGCGGAGGTCGCATCATAAATATTCTTCGGGCTGAGGCAGTCACCGATCTGGTAGAATTCCGGTGCAGCGGTAGAAAGCGCCAGCGCTTCTTCCTGCAGTGGTTTTTGACCGATGGCATAAATAACGGTATCGGCGGCAATGGTGCGGACGCCATTGGCATCTTCCACGACCAGTCCCGTGTCCGTAATTTCCAGGGCCTTGGTGGAAACACAAAGCTCAATATTAGGGTGACGGGTTAGTTCGTCGCCTAACGCGACGCCATGGACCAGCGGGAAGCCGCCGGGCAATTCCATTAAACCGCCCATCCGATTAGAGGTGCCTTCAACCGGTGGTGGAGTGGCAATAGTGCCGGGTGCCATTTCCACAACCGTAATTTGATGGCCCAGGGTTGACAGGAAGATGGCCAGCTCCAGACCCACCAGTCCGCCGCCCATGACGACGGCATGCTGGCCGACTTTTTCGGGATGATAATACACGTCTTCGGCCCCAATGACTGTGGGGTAGTCGATGCCTTTAATACTCGGAATCAGCGGTCTGGCCCCCATGGCCGCAATGATCACATCGGGATGGAAGGATTCGGCCAGTTCCGGGGTGATGGCGGTGTTTAAATGGACTTCAATGGCTGCCCGGGATACCTTCAGCGCCTGGCGTTTAAGATAGGTGTCCAGGTTTGATTTAAAGGGGATTTTTTCTTCACAGAGCAGCGCCCCGCCGAGATGATCGGTTTTTTCGCAGAGAATGACGCGGTGTCCCTGTTTGGCAGCCGTTAGAGCGGCCTGCATTCCGCCGATACCGCCACCGGCAACCAGTACCGTCTTTTTGTGAGCGGGCAATGGGGTGGTCAGACTGACTTGTTCACGGCCGATTTCCGGGTTGGTGGCACAGTAGAAAACGCCGTCGATAGTGCTGTTGGAGAAGCAATAAAAACAGCGCAGACAAGGGTTGATCTCATCAGCCCGGCCCAGTCGGGCTTTAATTGGCAGATCCGGATCAGCTAGGGTTTGACGCCCCAGATTGACCACATCGACCTGACCGGAAGCAATCAGCTCTTCCATCATCTCGGGATCGGTGAGGGCACCAACCGTACCAACCGGGGTTTTTACGTGCTTTTTAATTTCAGCAGCATAAGAGGTATTGCAACCATCGGGTAGAAACATGGTCGGATGGGTTTTCATGGCGGCAGCATCGATTTCATGATGGCCAACCGATACATGGATCATCTCAACTTTGCCATCCAAAAGCTGGGCAATTTTAATACCTTCATCAAGATCGTAGCCATCGGGGAGACATTCGGTGGCACTCATTCTGAATTCGATGGGCATATCCTTGCCAACCCGTTTGCGAATGGCGTCGATAACGGCCAGCGGAAAACGCATCCGATTCTCAACCGAACCGCCCCATTTATCGGTCCGTTTATTGTCCCGAGGAGAGAGAAACTGATGAATTTGCCAGCCGTGACCACCGTGGAGGGTGATCATGTTATAACCGCATTGCCTCGCAAAGGAAGCAGCGTCACAGTATTTTTGAATCATCGCTTCAATTTGTTCATCTTGCATGGCTCGGATTTCCACTCCATCTTCACGGATACCTTCAACCGTGCCATAAATAAACCCCGGATTGACTGGCATTAAACCAAGATTGGCATTTTGACCAGCATGGCAGAGCTCAATGGCGGCAACCGCGCCATGTCGGGTGATGGCGGTACTGGTACGGGTCAGGTTAACTTTTCCAAGAATATCGTTGCCCCGCATCTGAAAGGGATGGCTGCGTCCATAATCACCGTCGACGATCATATCGCCAACACAAACCGAAGCAAAACCGCCCAGCGCTTTTCGTTCATAAAAATAGGCAGCTTCTTCGGTTAAGAAACGGTCGCTGGTTAAACCGGGATAATCCTGAGGTGAAGAAAAGATCCGGTTTTTAAAAAGGGTTTTTCCCAGCTTGATGGGTTCAAATAAATGCTTATACTTTAATTCTGGCATAATGACAATCTCCTTAATCATTCGTAATAAGTCTATTTTATCGCAGAAATGATTAAGATACATCACACGAATGTATGAAAATAGGGGCTATAATTTCGACAATTACCGATTTAATAATTGACGATATAAGTTGAAGTAAATAGTTAATGTAGGGGCGATTATTAATCGCCCGCACACTGCACAATTGCCAGATCAATTTGCAAATTTCTTTAATTCAACGTATATAAATGATAAAAAAGCACCAACGTGATAAAATATCCATGATAAGAATAGAACTAAGAATAGAAACGGTCAAAAAGGACAAAAAAATGAAAATTAGAATCGCTATGATTTTGGATCAATTATTGAATCAATTTAATGATGCTGCTTATGAATACGCTGAATGTTTTACGCTTGAGCAGTCGGGATTTTCCGGTGTCCGGTTGCTAAAACCCTCTGAACATGGCTATAAAGCCGATGTTTTATATCTGGGGTCAGCGGCATTGGTCCAACAGATTCACACCAATCATTTACCAAAACAGCTGATTTGTGTTGCTGACAGCTGCACTTCGCCTGAAATGAAAAGGCTTCAAACTATCGATGTGGCTGTGATCCGGTCAGACTGGAAGATAGAGCTGTTACTGGAAAAAATAGAAGACATCATCAGTGAATTTCATCGGATTTATGATGAAATGATTAAGCGAATCACGGATAATAAAGGGCTCACCGAAATTATCAATGCCATGACACCGATTCTTAGAAATCCACTTTATGTTGCCGACGCTGATTTTAGGGTACTGGCCCGTACCACCGGTGTTTTGCAGAAGCCGGAAGAGTGGCAGTATATTGTTGAAAACGGCATCGAAGATGGTTATATTTCCAGCACGGTGGACGATTTTTATTTTATGAAAGACCTGATAGAAAAAACTGAGAATCAGAATGAGCCGGTTTACTTTTCAGGTAATGAACGCTATCCCCACTCCTTTTGCACCATGAATTTAAAAAGTCAAAATAAAAAAATGGGATTGGTAACTGTTTTTGAAACCGAAGTACCTTTTTCAATTGGTACAAAAGCGACCATTGCCTTTTTTAGCGACATCCTGATCATGGAGTTACAAAAAAACCAGACCATGATCAGCAATGAAGGGGTTAAACTGGGCTATCTGTTTGCCGAAATTCTAACGGGTAGTCCGCATTCAGAAAATGAACTGCGAAAAGTCATCAATTTTGTCAATATTTCCTTTCCGGATTCTTTTTTTATCATCGTTTTTCAGTCAAGTCATGCCAATCGCAATCACTATGAGCTGACTTTTCTGAGAAAAAAAGTGCTCGGACTGATGAAAAATACCATTTGTATTCTTCATCAAAATAATATTGTGATGCTGGCCAATGCTAACAGTAGGCAACAATTATCTGGTCAACGTTTGTCAGAAATAAAAAATTGGCTAAAGGATTCAAAAATGGTTGCCGGAATCAGTGACGATTGCTTTTCTATTAAGGCAATTAGAAAATCCTATCAAGAAGCATTGGTGGCCGTTGAGTTCGGATTAAAAACAGAAAATGACGGCTTGTTGTTTTCATATGACCAATTCCGTTTTGCACATCTGATGGATTTGCTTGCGAACCTTAAAAACAGTGAAGATCTTTGCCACCCGGCCCTTAATAAGCTGAGGGTCTATGATGAAAAAAAAGGTGCCAATCTGGTAGAAACCCTGTATTGTTATATGAAAAACGGCCGTTCTCAAGCCCGGACCGCCAAGGAGCTACATCTCCATCGTAGCTCACTTCAATATCGATTATCAAAGATGGAAGAAGTTATGGGTGTCCAGCTGAATCATTACCAGACATTTTTGCATTTGCAGTTGACTTATGAAATGAAGCGTTGAGAGATGCGCTTACCTAATACTCAAGTAAAAAATTCCTCAATACTATTCTAGTTTTGAATGAATTACAGCTTAAAAAAATCTTAAAATAGTAGTTGTGCCATCTTGACATCTTTTTTAAAAAGTGGTATAAAATAATCAAAGTTAGCACTCGTCGATAGAGAGTGCTAACAAATAAAATATGTAAAGGAGTGGTTATGGTGACAGCACTGATTCCGTTTAACAGAAAAAGAAATGATTTGATGAATACCGGTTTTGAAGATTTCCAAAATATGCTAGACGACTTTTTTGCAGAGGGTTGGCCGATGAGAAGAAGCTTGGCGGGTGACACCTTCAAAATTGATTTGCAGGACAACGAAAAAGAATACATCGTCGAAGCAGAGATGCCAGGTGTTGCTAAAAGTGACATCAATGTTTCACTTGACGAAGGAAAACTGCAAATTTCAGTTAAGAAGGAAGAACTCAAGGAAGAAAATGAAAAGAATTATATTCATCGCGAAAGAAAGTTTTCTTCCATGACCCGGAATGTATTTCTGGCAGACGCAGCTTCTGATGACATTAAGGCTAAGCTGACAGATGGAGTTTTGACCATTACAGTGCCCAAAGCGGTAAAACAGGAACAGTCCCGATTAATTGAAATTGAATAAGGGTCGTGATGCGGTAGAAAAAGTTCTGCCGCTTGTTTTGAGCAAAAAACCTCATTAGCCTGGCTGATGAGGTTTTTTGGTACAATTTGGAAGCCTTTAGTTTTTTAACGATCGTGAAATAGTTTTTTCTCCCTGGCGCATCATTCATAGGATTGAGCAGACCCAGGTCCTTATTATTTCAGTGTTGGATAGTCGTCGGAATCTGGAAGATTTATAGATGAAAAAATTAGTTTTAAAATAAAAAGCAGAGAAAAGTAATCAGGTACAGTATCTTTTCTGGCTTAATCGTCTAAAGTAAGTAATAACCCTTGTAAATGCTACAAATATAGTTTATAATTAAATGTCAAGTGATCAATCAAGCTGTATCTTCTTTTTTGCGGATACAGCTTTTTAATTTGAAAAATAAAAAGAGAGTAGAAATAAAACGTGATAAATAAAAAATTTAACCAGTATAAACTCAGTGATGAGCTATTAAAAGCCATCGAAAAACTAAATTTTGAAACCCCTACCAAGGTTCAGGAAGCCGTGATTCCGATTGCTTTAGAGAAAAAAGATATTCTCTGCAAGGCTCAAACCGGCAGTGGTAAAACCGCTGCCTTTGGGATTCCGATCTGTGAGCTTTTAGATTGGGAAGAAAACAAGCCGCAGGCCCTGGTGCTGACTCCGACCCGGGAGCTGGCACTGCAGGTTCATGAAGATATTTTTAACATTGGCCGCTTCAAGCGGGTGAAGGTATCTGCCCTGTATGGAAAATCGCCGATTCGCCGTCAGGAAAAAGAACTGAAACAGAAAACCCATGTGGTAGTGGGAACCCCAGGCCGGGTCATGGATCATATTGAACGGGGAACCTTTATTACCGATGAGATTAAATATCTGGTCATCGACGAAGCCGATGAGATGCTAAATATGGGTTTTATCGATCAGGTAGAAGAAATTATCAATGAAATGCCCAAAAACCGGGTAACGATGTTGTTTTCAGCCACCTTGGAAAATGAGATTCAGCGATTGTCGAAAAAATATATGAATGATCCCCAGATCATTGAAATTGAGGCCGAGGCCAAACGAACTGATGCCATCGAACAATTTGCTTATAAAACCGGCCATGAAGATAAACTGGATATACTAAAAGATGTGCTGGTGGTAGAAAACCCTGACAGTTGTATTATATTTTGTAATACCCAGGAACGGGTCAATGCTATTTATAATCTTCTTGGCAAGGACAATAAGGCCTGTGAAAGGATTCACGGCGGGATGGAACAGGACGACCGCACTCTAGTTATGCAGCGCTTTAAAAAGGGCGCTTTTCGCTATCTCATTGCCACCGACGTAGCCGCCCGGGGGATTGATGTCCATGAAATTTCACTGGTCATTAATTTTGATGTGCCCTGGGAAAAAGAAACTTATGTCCACCGCATCGGACGGACGGGCCGTCGGGGTACTACCGGTAAAGCCATTACCCTGGTTTCCTCAAAAGAAGGTCGCTTGTTCCGGGACATTGAGAATTATACCGACAAAGAAATTATTGAAAAAGATTGCCCCACCCTGGCTACGGTCCATTCTCTCAAATCGGCTTTTATGGAAAAGCTTCACGAGAAACCAGAAGAAAAGCTGGACAAAGCCCATGATCTGGTCAGTGAAATCACCAAGATTCATATCAATGCCGGTAAAAAGACCAAAATGCGAGCGGTGGATATTGTCGGGACCCTTTGTAATCTGGAGGGCATGACGGCTGCGGATATCGGCGTGATCACGATTCTCGATGTTTCCACCTTTGTGGAAATCCTAAATAACAAAGGCCCTCAGGTATTAAAAGAGCTGCAAACAAGGAATATTAAGGGGCGGCTTAGAAAGGTGACCCTGGCCGAAGATAAGCCGGTTACCATTGCCCGTAAGAAGCCGATTCGTCGGTTTTACTAATTAAATGATCAAGTAATTAAGTTATTAGATTTATATAAGTGTAACACGTGAAATGATTATAGTGAGGTGTCTATGGATTATTTATCAGCCATCACAGCGTTTAAGCCCGGATCAGCCCAGGAACAGGCTGATCAAAAAACGATGATAACCTTTATCAAAAAAAATCCGAATGTCTTGCTTCGGGAAAATAAAATTGCCCATCTGACCAGCTCAGCCTTGATTTTTAATCCAGCGCAGGATAAACTGTTAATGATTTATCATAATATTTATAAATCCTGGTCCTGGACCGGCGGTCATGCTGATGGTGAACCGGACTTGCTGCAGGTAGCTATCCGCGAAGCCAAAGAAGAAACCGGATTAAAACAAGTAACCGCCGTAGCGGATAAAATTGTTTCATTGGATATTTTGCCAGTTTTTGGTCATCTTAAAAATGAACAACCGGTTTCGGCTCATTTGCATTTATCGGTAGCCTATTTACTATCGGCTTATGAAGATGAACCGCTGGCGATTAAGCCAGATGAAAACAGTGGGGTCAGATGGATCGCGATAGATGAATTGTCAAGCCATGTCAGTGAACCTCATATGCTGGTGGTCTATAATAAAATTCTGAACAGATGCTGATTGTTGTGTCTATATTAAATTGCGTAAAATGGTTTAGCACGGGCGATCCGAGATTACCTGTTTAGTTGTCAGTCTAATTTGTCACACCCGTTAATCAAACGTATGGTAAGATTTAAAATCAAGGAGGATCTATGTCCATTTCAAAAGCCATTGAATTTTCTGCCAAAGCCCATGACGGTCATTTTCGCAAGGGCTCCAAAATTCCTTATATCACTCACCCCTTTGAGGTTGCTAAAATTCTCGGTGAGACAGTGGATCCGGAAGAAAATGAAGCCCTGATCTGTGCCGGACTCCTTCACGATACGGTCGAAGACACGGATACCAGTCTGGAAACGATCCGTCGGGAATTCGGAGAAGCAGTGGCCGAACTGGTAGCCTCCGACTCGGAAGACAAATTGTTGCCCTGGGAAAAACGCAAGCAAAATACCATCGATTTTCTCAAGAACCGAGCGACCCGGGAGATGCAGATGCTGGCCTGCGCCGATAAACTGGCAAATCTGCGAAGTGTTAAAGTAGACTACGAGAGAATTGGTGAAGAGGTCTGGGATATTTTTGTCAGAGGTAAGGACAAGCAGGCCTGGTATTACAAAGGTGTGCGGGACGCATTGGCACCCCTAGCGGGTTTGGCGATGTATGAAGAACTAAAAGAATTGATTCAGGAAATCTTTGACTAATAGAAGGATGTCCTGCTGATCCTTATAAACGTAAAGAATGAAGCGTTAATAAAAGATAATATTACTCCCTCCAGTCGAGCTGGAGAGAATGGACGGCCATATAAAGTCAATCGGATCAAATTGGGAGGTAGAAATACCTCTCTTTTGTTTGCCAATTTAACAGAGTATTAACAATCTCTTTACCTCCACAAAACCTTTTAGTCTTTTTTATTTGGTAAGATAGCTATGCAATCAACGAAATTTAAGGAAATTTAAAGGAGAAAAAAATGTCAAAAAGTTTGAAAAAAGTTTTAGTATCATTGTTAGTCGGTGCAACGGTGCTGACCCTCGCAGGATGTGGTTCTTCAGGATCAACAACGGCAACCACCAGTGACGCAATTTCAGGAGAAATAAACGGTGGGGGCTCCACATCAGTGCTGAAGGTCATTGATGCAGCTGGTTCAGAGTTTACTGCCTTAAACCCAGAAGTCAAGTTTACCTACAGTGGAACCGGTTCTTCCGACGGAATTAAAGGAGCAGCAGCGGGTACTTATTCCTTTGGCTGTGCATCACGAGACTTAAAAACCGAAGAAAAGGGTAGCTTAACCGAATTGGTCTTTGCTTTTGATGGTATTGCTGTTGTTGTAAATCCAGCTAACACAGTATCCAACCTGACAACTGAACAAGTTGCAAAAATTTATATGGGTGAAATCACCAACTGGAGTGAAGTTGGCGGAGCAGATGCACCGATTGTTGTTGTATCTCGTGAAGATGGATCGGGAACGCGTGGTGCATTTGAAGAATTAGCGGATTTTGAAGAAAAACTCAAACCTGATGCCACCATTAAAGAAGGTAATGGAAATGTTCAAAGTACGGTTGCCGGAAATGAAAACTCCATTGGTTATGTTTCTTTAACCTTTGTTGATAAAACCGTTAAAGCCGTTGATATTGACGGCGTAAAAGCGACTGTGGATAATGTTAAAAATAAAACTTATAAAATTTCACGACCCTTCCTGGCTATGTATGATAAATCAAAGGTTGATGATGCAACTCTTGCTTTCCTTGACTTCCTGATGACCAAAGATGGACAGGCCATTGTTGAAGAACATGGTGGTATCTCAGTACTTTAAAAAAATAATTGAGACTCCTGAAAAGGAGTCTCTCTTCATTAAAATAATCCCATGACATCAAGTAACCTGCATGGGTTAGAAAAGGAGCGTTTATTTTGCAAGCAATTAAACGTAAGAAGCAACAAGAGAAAATAATTGAAGGCTTTTTTCTTGTCTGTGCTTTTGTCGCTGTCGTCAGTGTTTTGGCGATCACTGCCTTCGTTTTTTACAACGGACTAAAACCTTTTATTTCCAACAGTTATCCGCTTTGGAATTTTTTATCCGGTGTTGAATGGCGACCGGGTTCGAATATGTATGGGATCTTTTACATGATTGTGGGATCTGTTTTTGCAACATTAGGCGCGATTCTGATCGGAGTGCCAATCGCGATTCTCACAGCAGTCTTTATTTCAGAAATGGCCGGATCACAGGTAGGCAAAATCATTCGTTTTGCGGTGGAATTATTGGCAGGGATACCTTCCGTTCTATATGGGGTTTTTGGATTAGGAATCATTGTTCCTTATGTGCTGAAAATATCGCCTATGGCTCAAGGGGAGTCATTGCTGTCGACCATTCTGGTTCTGGCAATTATGATTCTACCAACCGTCGTCAGCATTTCAGAAACGTCCATCAGTGTGGTTCCAAAGGCATATCGAGAAGGCTCCTATGCGTTGGGTGCATCGAAAATACAAACCATCTTTAAGGTAGTGTTACCGGCAGCACGTTCTGGGATTATGACCGGTGTTATTCTTGGTATTGGCCGGGCCATTGGTGAAACGATGGCGGTTATGCTGGTATGTGGTAACCCCATTGCCGGTATACCCACTAGTCTGTTTGATCAGGTTCGTCCGCTGACCACTAACATTGCGCTGGAAATGGGTTACGCCTCCGGTGTCCATCAGGAGCTGTTATATTCAACCGGTGTGGTGCTATTTATTTTCATCATGTTGATTAATCTGATTGTTAATAAATTGGTTAAGGCAAAGGTGGGCAGTTAAATGAGCAGAAGCATAAAAGATCTATTTGTTAAAGGTATTATTTATCTGGCAACCGGCATTACATTAAGTGTGTTGCTTTTTATTATTGGCTTTATTTTTGTTCAAGGAATCGGGTTGGTTAATTGGGATTTTTTAACCCGGGATTTCAATGAAAAAGTAGGTTATGCCTTTACTGAGGCCAAGGACGTACCTTTAAGCATTGATGAAGAAAAGCTTAATGATATAAATTCATTGGATAACCGATATGAGACCGCATTAGAGGGACCAATCTACGTCGAGAACATTGGGGCAGCTATTTCTAAGGTCGCTTATAAAAACCATAGTACCGAGCGCGAACAGATTGTTGTTACCTATCTCGAAAAGGACTCACCATTACAAAGTGCTATCGATTCAACTGGAGCAGAAATAAAAATTGGCCCCGACTATATGTTACAGAGTATTAATGGAAAAGATTTTACTGATTTATCGCTAGAAGAGGTCGCCAAAACCATCGCGACTGAATCCGGTGAACTGAAAATAAAAATCGTCCAGCCGGGTGGCGGAATCAAATCAAATATTATCACAACACTATACATGGTCTTGCTCTCCTTGCTTGTGGCACTGCCAGTGGGTATCTTTGGAGCGATTTATTTGACTGAATATGCAAAACCAGGGAAACTGGTTAATATCATTCGATTTGCTGCCGAATCTCTGGCGGGTATTCCTTCGATTATTTTTGGTCTGTTTGGGATGGCTTTCTTTGTAGTCGCTCTGAATTTTCAGATCTCACTGATTTCCGGGAGTCTGACGGTTGCGGTCATTCTTTTGCCGGTTATTATTCGGAGTACAGAAGAAGCTTTAAAAAAGGTCCCCATGGCTTTTAGAGAAGGATCTCTGGCACTTGGTGCCACTAAGCTTCAAACCATTTTTAAAGTCGTACTACCCTGTGCGGTACCTGGTATTGCCACAGCGGTGCTACTCAGTATTGGCCGGGTGGTTGGTGAGTCTGCGGCACTACTATTAACTGCAGGGACGGTTGCTCAAATCCCGGGTACGCTATTTTCACCAGGGAGCACCCTAACCGTACAGGCCTATTATGTGGCCAAAGAAGAAGGCAATATTGAGCTGGCTTGTGCAGTCGGCATTGTCATAATTGTAATTGTTATTGTACTGAACATCTTGTCCCGTATCACCTCAGACAAGTTGGATGTCTTTAATAAAAAATGAGGAGTAATATGGACAGAAATATAAAGTTTAACGCGAAGAATCTTGATTTGTATTATGGCGATTTTCAAGCGCTTAAATCAATCAATATGGAAATTCGCGAAAATGAAGTTACCGCATTTATTGGACCATCCGGCTGCGGAAAATCCACCTTCTTACGTTGCCTGAATCGGATGAATGATTTAATCGACTCGGTAAAAATCAAGGGGGAAATTCTCTTTGATGAAAAAGATATTAATGGTGATATTGATGTTATAAACTTAAGAACCCGGGTGGGGATGGTCTTTCAGAGTCCGAATCCCTTTCCCATGAGTATTTATGAAAATATCGCCTATGGACCCAAATGTCAGGGTATGAAGGACAAATCGAAATTGGACGCAATCGTAAAGGAGAGCTTGATGAAAGCGGCGCTCTGGGACGAGGTTAAGGATCGATTAAATAAATCGGCTCTTGGCATGTCAGGTGGTCAGCAACAGCGTTTATGTATTGCCAGAACCATTGCCATGAATCCGGAAGTGATTTTAATGGATGAACCAACCTCGGCGCTTGATCCCATTGCAACGGCCAAGATTGAAGACTTGATGTCGAGTTTAAAGAAAGACTATACCATTATTATCGTTACTCATTCCATGCAGCAGGCGGGCCGAATTTCAGATAAAACAGCTTTCTTTCTAATGGGAGAGGTGATTGAATTTAATGAAACACCGATTATTTTCACAAATCCCAATGACAAACGGACAGAGGATTACATTACAGGTCGCTTCGGTTGATAAGGAGAATAAATCATGCGAATAGAGTATAACGAAGAATTAAGAATGATCAAAGACGAGATTTTGATGATGTCAGCGATGACAGAAAAAATGTTAGCTGATTCAGTCCAGGCATTAAAATCTCAGGACTGTGAGTTGGCCAGATCAGTGATTGAACGGGATGATTTAGTAGATGCCAAAGAAATTGAGCTTCAACTGATTGTAAGTCAGGTGATTGCCACCCAAGGACCGGTTGCCACCGATTTAAGACGATTGGCGTCAACCTTGAAAATTATTACCAATCTGGAACGAATTGCTGATATGACAGTCAATATTTCCAAACGGGTGATGGAATTATCAGATACTGTTTATATGAAACGACTGGTGGACATCCCTCGTACCTGTGATCTGGCACAGACATTATTAAAGCTTGCAATTCAAGCTTTTGTGCATGAAGATATCAGTCGACTCCGGGAAGTCGTTGATCTGGAGGATGAGATTGATGCCTTGAATATGCAGATTCATCATGACTGTTTGGCCTATATGATTGATAATACTAAAAATATCCATCAAGGTTCGGTATTCATTTTTGTTGGATCTTATCTTGAGCGTATTGGTGATCATGCCACCAATATTTTTGAAACAGTTTTTTACATCATTACCGGAGATTATATTGATTTTAATGATCTGGATGAGGAAACCATCGTGCGTATCATTGAAACACAAAAGAAAATTGAAGCCGCCGGAAAAGAAGATTAAGCGTTAAAACGAATAAAAAAAGCCAGAGGATTGATTCCTTTGGCTTTTTTTGCATTAAAAACATGAAACGACCTATTAATTGGATTAAACGGGAATCTGGGGAGAAGTAGAACGACAGCGTAAATAAAACAAGGGGTATTTACCCCTTGCCCACCTTTAACGATTGCGACCGTTAATTTCTTCGTCACATTCAGTGATACATTCGTTGAGTTTTTTTATTTCTGCATCAAATTCTTCCATTTGGGCAACGATCTTCCCGCTTGAGACATGCATGCCGGATTGTTTAAAAATAAAGCTACGTTCATTTTCAACGTCTTCCAAGTCTTCTTTCAAACTGGCCAATTTATTCTTTAGTTCGACATCACTTAGTTTACTTAATTCATTCATCGTTTCTCTCCTGTTATTTAAAATGGTTCTTTTTTTAAGTATAACATGGTCAATTTCTGAATGCAACCGACTAAATAATTGAAATGATCCAGATAGGAGAGAAGAACTCAGAAGGTATGATCAGAATTATATAAAACGAACAAAATACTATTTTTGTCTCATTAAAAAACCTAGGAGACCAGAGTGAAACAGCAAAAAGGCAGGTAAACACTTGTCTTTTTGCTGTTTCGCCATTGCTTTTGGGTGTTTTAAGCATTATAATAAACGAGTTGCAAAAAATTAAGTTGGATAAAAACTTTGCAAAAAAAAGTTTACACGGGGCTTGAAATGGTATATAAGTACCATAGCATGGCAGGCAATTATACTGGTGAGTATAGCCCGGATTGTTACCGGGATTAATGCGACCCTCGACGCCATGTGCACCGATTCAGGAAGCCAACGCATTAGAAGAAATTGTAGCAGAAATTACCAAGGTCGCGGAACTGGTTCGGGAAATTGCCGAAGCCTCCAATGATCAGGCTACCAATATCACCCAGATTAATCTGGGGGTCGACCAGGTCTCCCAGGTTGTCCAGGGAAATACAGCAACCGCTGAGCAATCGGCGGCAGCCAGTGAAGAGTTATCCAGTCAATCGCAGTTACTCAAGGAAATGATCTCGCGGTTTAAATTAAAATAATAAATGCAAACAAAAGACGGGAAAACCATCCTGTCTTTTTGCATAAAAAACCAGATAGGAGGATACAATGGAAACCATCCATGTAACAAAAAACAAATTTTATATTGGTGTCAATGAAGAAGAACCAATTGGTTTATTAAACTATCACATTGAAGGTGATCGATTGATTATCGAGCACGTTTATGTGACCAAAGCACTCAGAGGGCAGGAGCTTGGAGTCAAGCTGGTGGCAAAGGCAGTGGCATTTGCCCGGGAAAAGAGGCTTAAAATTATCGCCTACTGCTCCTATGCGGAAAAGGTCTTAACTGAAAATCAGGACTATGGTGATGTTTTTTCTGCCAACAACGAATAGTCGACAAAAAGGCATGACATCATTTGAATTAAGCGAATAAAATAATCTGACTCAAGGAGTTTCATATGAATGTTTTAGTTGCTGAAGATGAAAAAGATATTCAAAACCTTTTAAAACTTCATCTTGAAGAAAATGGTTATACGGTTTTTACTGCCGCTGATGGTTTGGAAGCCTTGGCGATTTTTAAAAATAATGTTATCAATTTAGGGATATTCGACGTGATGATGCCCCGGCTGGATGGCTTTAATCTGCTGAGAAAAATCCGTGAAACCAGTCAGATGCCGATTATCTTTCTGACTGCCCGAGGAGATGAAATGGATAAGGTTTTGGGATTGGGTCTTGGTGGGGATGACTATCTGGTCAAACCATTTAGTATGGCCGAACTCATTGCCCGAGTTGGTGCACATCTCAGACGGAACTATGAATACTCAGAAAATAATTCGATCAATAAGGCCAATCTGAATGTTGGGAATTTAGCTCTTGATGAGGATGGCTGCTGTATTTATTTAGATGGTGTATTAGTGGAACTCAGCGCCAAGGAGTATTTGATGCTCCTGTTCTTAATGAAAAATCCGAACAAGGTTTTTACTAAAAAGCAGCTTTATCGGCAGGTATGGGAAGACGACCTTTATTATGACGATAACACCATTATGGTTCATATCAGCCGGCTGCGGAATAAATTAGAAACAGATCCTAGGAATCCCGAGTATATCAAGACGATTCGTGGAATTGGCTATAAATTCCATATTTCTAAGGTTCTCTAGAATGAAAAAGAGGATTTCGAATCGCTTTGTCGCGGATTATGTGCTGATGTTTTTAATCTCCACTCTGATTGGTGTTTTTGCCGTGACGCTATTAAGCTTTGCCAGTGATGTGATCTCAAAAAATCTGGTCAATTATAACTACACGGCAGAAAAAATCATGACGGATGATCTCTCAGCTATGGATGTTGAGCAAGTGCTGGAAAATGGCGGTGGGGTTCAAGTGGTTTCTAAAAATTATGAGGTCATTTTCAGCCAGGGAATTAACAATCTACCGGAGGTGTTTAACCCCGAAGACGTTCACCGAATTTTTAACCGCCAGTCAAGCTAAGGGAAACCCATTCAGTTATAGTATCGCTTATAATCCCAGGGTAGAATTCTGGTTGTTGGTTACTTTCCCAACATCAATTCGCATTGATTTTGCCATTGTTCATAATCCCGAATTTTTATCGGTTGATACTCAGCGAGTAGTCGGGGTCATTTTTGCGATTGTCTTATTTTATTTGATCTTACTGGGAATTAGTACGGTTATATATTCTAAGCTGACCTCACTTAGTATTGTTAACCCCCTTAAGAAGCTATGCAGCAGTGCCAGTCAGTTAAGAGCAGGCGATTACACATCCCGGGTTGACTTAAATCTGGATAATGAATTCGGCGAACTAGCAACCATTTTCAATGAAATGGCCGACGAAATTGAAAAAGAAATTGCTTTAAGAAAACAGAGCGATGAAAACCGCAAAAAGCTGATTTTGGATATCTCCCACGATCTCAAAAATCCTCTTGCCAGTATTATCGGCTATGTAGAGTTCTGTTTAATAAAAACCGAAATGACTACTGAACAACTCAGGGGGTATCTGACTACGATTTATAACAATAGTAGTCGGGCTAATCGTCTGATGACAGATCTTTTTGAATTGTCAAAAATGGAAACTTCGGATTATGTTCTGGTCAAGGAAAAACTCGATTTTGCCGAATATCTTCGGGAGCAAATGAGCGAAGCCGTGGCAAACCTGGATAGCGCCGGGTTCTCCTATCTGTTTCATATTCCCGATCAAGAGATTATGGCAGCGGTGGATCGACAGCAGATGAGTCGGGTGTTTGAAAATCTTGTTGACAACGCTATCAACCATAATCAGGCTGGCACCCAGATTGAACTGAGCTTGATGGAGCATCCCAAAATGATTGAAGTTCGCTTTAAAGATAACGGGGTAGGGATTTCCTCAGAATTAAGCGATCAGATTTTTAAACCCTTTGTCAAAGGCGATCAGGTCAGATCGCGGGAAAGCGGGGGCACTGGTTTGGGTTTAGCGATTGTCAGAAAAGTTGTAAAAGCCCACGGTGGTACAATCAAACTGGCAGTGGATAACAAGGTTGGAAGTGAATTCGTTTTGTTTTTACCAAAGAGTTAAGATGGATTTAAGATAAGAAACAACTTCATGTATGAATTGCTTGCTATAGTAAAGGTAAGGGATTACGTGAAGTTTTTTATGTGATTCCACTAAAATTTGGAGGTTGATAAATTGGAAACATTGGACAGTCATTTTTATAATTGGTTTGGAGTATTATTTTTTACGGTACTTTATGGAGTGATCTTGCTGTTTATGCCATTTTACAAAAAAATGGATCGGAAGCCGGCTGGCACCTACCTTGCTTTTGTGATTGCTTTTGCCATTGAAATGCATGGAATCCCCTTTAGTATGTATGTGATCTCCTGGATAATTGGTAAAAACCTTCCTGAAGGTGTTCTATGGGGGCACACGCTTTTTGATACCATAGGTTATTGGGGAATGTATATTAATATTGCTTGTGGGGCAGCGGGTATATTTTTAATTATGAATGGCTGGTATAGTATTTACAAGAAATACTGGTCTAAAGAAACCGGAACTGGAACTTTGGTGGAAACCGGGATTTATAAGTACATTCGCCATCCTCAGTATGCGGGGCTGCTCTTATTATCTTTGGGAATGATGGTAGAATGGGTTACATTGCCGCTGCTGATATTATACCCGGTGATGGTTTTTATGTATGTGCGGCTGGCAAAAAAAGAAGAACAGGATATGATCGAAGAATTCGGAACAGACTATCAGAATTATATGAGTCGAACAAAAATGTTTATTCCGCAACTTGTTTAGAGAACGTTGGAACACAAATAAATCAGTGGTCAAAAAGACAGGTGGTAATATTACCTGTCTTTTTGACGTTATGCCATTGCTTTTGGGTGCTTTAAACATTATAATAGGTGAGCTGCAAAAAAATAGTAAGTTTGGATGCGAACGTTGTAAAAAACGTTTACACACGGTTGAAGATGGTATATAAGTACTATTAATCTTAATAGAGGTTTTTTGAATATGTATGAATTCGCGTAGATTAAATTCTGATTGAGTGAATTTAATACCTTTGATAAGCCAAACAATAAAGGGAAAAGGAAGGAGAAAGGATGAAATCAATCAGGTTACGTCTTATCATGTTGTTCACCGCACTCATTTTGGCAGTCACAGGTATTTTGGGGGTAATTGTTGTTGGTCAGTTTACCAGTGTTCTGGAGGAAGATGCCCATGAACAATTACAAAATATGGCGCTGGTTCAGGCCCGGTATATTGAAACCAGCATTAATAACCAACTGAACTATATGGAGGCGCTGGCTCAGAATTCAATGATTCTGGATCCGGCGGTGTCCCAGGAACAGCGGGTTGTTTTTTTTGAAGCAGAAGCTACACGAGTGGGGTATGACGCCTTTGTTTTAGCAGATCTGGCAGGGAATGGTGTTACCCAAAGTATTACTGGGGATACCGTTAACATTGCTGATCGAAGTTATTTTAAAGGGGCAGCGGCCGGTGTTCCGACGGTATCGGATATTACTATCAGCCGGGTTACCGGAGAGCCGGTACTGCTGTTTGCAACACCGGTCTATCAAAACGGTGGGATTGCAGCAGTTCTTTATGGCAGAAAAGAAGGAAAAACCTTAAGCAGCATTGTCGGTGAGGTAACCTATGGAGAAACCGGTTTTGGCTCACTGATTAATAACGATGGGATTGCAGTGGGAAATGCAAATCTGGAGTTGGTCAAGCAGCAGTTTAATTTTGCTGAGGCTGATGCGGAAAATCCCGATTATGCCCAGTTAGCTGAGCTGGTACGCAGTGACATGTTAACCCGTGAACCGGGCTATGGTGATTACAGCCTTGACGGGAAGGACATGTTAATTGGCTTTGCTCCGGTTGAAGGGACTTCCTGGATACTGTCAGTAGCCATGGATCAGATTGAGGTGGATGCTCAGGTAGCTGAAGTCAGAAATACTATTATAACCGTGATTCTGTTAGCAATTATTGTTGCAGCATTTGCCGTATTTCTAATCAGTGGCACCATCGCCAAGCCAATTATGGCAACCACCGAGGAATTAAACCGTCTGGCGGGCTTTGATTTTCGACATAATGAACAGTCCAATGCTGGTAAATATCTCAATCGACAGGATGAAATCGGTACGATGCTAAAGGCTGTGACAACCATGCAGCAGAATGTAAAGGAAAATCTGATTGATAAACTGGAACATATTTCCCGGGGGAATCTGGATGATGAAATTATTATGGTCGGTGACAATGATCAGGTCGGACCAGCCTTACAGGATACCCAGGGAGCCATCAAAACGTTGATCACCGATACGAATATGTTAGTGACTGCGGCCGTTGAAGGTCGGTTGGATGAACGGGCCGATGCGTCAAAGTACAATGGCGATTATCAGAAGGTGATTGCTGGGGTCAATCAGACACTGGATGCGGTGGTTGAACCGATTAAAGAAGCCTCCAGCGTTCTGGAAGCGATGGCCAGAGGGGATCTCACACAAGACATGCAGGGCGACTATAAGGGCGAACATGCGCTGATTAAAGTCTCTGTTAACAAAACCTTTGAGAGTATCAAAATGCTGGTCAGTGATACTAATTCTCTAGTAGCAGCTGCTGTCGCCGGAGAGTTAGAAACCCGGGCCGATACCACCAAACATCAGGGTGAATATGCGAAAATAATTTCCGGGGTCAACGGCACTCTGGACGCCATGGCAGAGCCGATTCAGGAAGCCTCCGGGGTTCTTGAGGAAATGGCTCAGGGTAATCTAGAACAGGGTATGGCAGGCAATTATACAGGGGAGTATGCCGTTATTAAGGATTCGGTTAACAAAACCTTTGACAGTATCAAGATGTTAGTTGGTGACACCAACAGTCTGGTTGAATCTGCTGTTGCAGGAGATCTCAATGCCCGGGCCGATACCTTTAAACATAGCGGCGAATATGCCCGGATTGTCGCTGGTGTCAATGCCACTCTCGATGCCATGGTGGCACCAATACAGGAAGCCAACACGGTGCTGGAAGAAGTGGCCAACGGCAGCTTGAAACTGCGAATGGCAGGGGAATATCAGGGTGAGCATTCAGCCCTTAAAAATTCCCTCAACAGTACCCTGGACTTTTTACAGGGGATTGTTGATGAAGTGTCTGATATTCTGGACCAGATGGCGAACTCCAATATGGTCGTCAGTACTACCGGGGACTATAAGGGCGATTTTGAACCGATTAAAACGGCCCTTAACCATATCATCGCATCTTTTAACGGAATCTTAAACGACATGAACGAAGCGGCCGATCAGGTATCAGCCGGGGCGTCACAAGTATCGGATGGCAGCCAGATGCTGGCTCAGGGCTCGACTGAACAGGCGGCCGCTATCCAGCAATTGAGCTCGTCCATTGATGAAATAGCAGATAAAACAAAAGACAATGCCAAGCGGGCCAGCGAAGCCAATATGCTTTCGACCACCGCCCAGGAAAAAGCCCAAAAAGGCAATGACAGCATGCGCCAGCTCCAGGTATCGATGGATGAAATCAACCAGGCGTCCGGCAATATTTCAAAAATCATCAAGGTCATCGATGATATTGCTTTCCAGACCAATATTCTGTCGCTAAACGCTGCTGTAGAAGCCGCCCGAGCCGGGCAGCACGGCAAGGGCTTTGCTGTGGTTGCGGAAGAAGTTCGTTCCCTGGCCGCCAGAAGTGCAGAAGCCGCCAAGGAAACGACCGCTCTGATCGAAGGATCAGTCAGAAAAACCGAAGATGGTACCGCCATTGCTGATGAAACAGCCAACGCATTAGAAGAAATTGTAGCAGAAATTACCAAGGCCGCGGAACTGGTTCAGGAAATTGCCGAAGCCTCCAATGATCAGGCTACCAATATCACCCAGATTAATCTGGGGGTCGACCAGGTCTCCCAGGTTGTCCAGGGAAATACAGCAACAGCGGAGCAATCGGCAGCAGCCAGTGAAGAGTTATCCAGTCAATCGCAGTTGCTCAAGGAAATGATCACGCGGTTTAAATTAAAATAATAAGCTTAAATACAAAAGAATTAAACCAAAAAAGACAAGGAAATTTTTCCTTGTCTTTTTTGGTGGTAAGATCTTCGCACGCGAAGAGAACACAAACTTCTTTACGAAGAAGTTTGTTATTCTTCTTTAGCCCAATCATCAAATCCCTGCATAACCTTATCATAGGTTTGTTGGGAGATTTCTGGAAGTTCACCGCCAAATGCTTTTTTAGCACTTTCAAAGCCTTCTTTAAAGGCATTTCTGAGGGTTTCAAGTTTGCTTTTATCACCACCGGAGAGCGCGTTAGCAAAATCAATAATCCGTTCTGATGTTTTGTTTACCCCATAATAGCCGTCTTCAGAAATCGCTTCCTGGGCAGCCGCTTGAGTTTTTGAATCAACAATGATGTTAACTTCTTTTCCGTCGGCCAGATCTTTAAGAACCTGACTCACTTTCTTGCCCTGTTTTTCAATCATGGCTTCAACCATTTTCTTGAAAGATTCGGTATTTCGGGCAAAATCCTGCTTGATTGCGTCTATCTTTTTACGGTCGACCGTGTAGGTTCCAATGTCTTCAGAAGTAGCAGTGCCAAGTTCAATGGAGTCGAGTTTTTGTACAACGGGTTGGACTTTATCGGCAGCCTCGGGCTCAACTTTGATGTCAGCATTTTGGGTGACGCCCTTTGTCTGAACTGCTTGATTCAGAGTTTTGTTCGCATCAATTGCATTTGCATTCATAACATCCTCCTTAATAGATATTAAATAATCGTTTCTAAATTATTTGCTTGCTTCTATAAACTATATCGACAAAATTCAGCAAAATATAACATTAAATTTAAAATAATCGCAGTTAGAAAATAATCAGAACCGATTTCATGCAGATGGTCGCGATAAAACCACTTGATAAAAGAAAAACGAAGTGGTATACTAAAAAATAAAAGTTAGCACTGTCTAACAGAAGTTTTAATTTGCAATTCGTTAATTTGATAAATGGAAGTAATGGGAGTTATTGATGGAGAAGATACAAAAGGATCAGGTCTTTTATCAGTCCCTCGAAGTCATTGTCGAAAAACATGCGCCAGTTATTCTGATACTCTTTGACATTGATGATTTCAAGGTAGTCAATGACGTCTATGGCCATCTTTTCGGTGATTATGTGATCCGGGAAGTTTCGCAAATTATCAAAAAACAGCTTCGTACCTCAGATATCGGGGCCCGATATGGCGGAAAAGAGTTTGCGGTGTTGCTACCGGTAACCTTTTGGACAGAAAATTGCCGAGTGGATTTGTACTTTTGCTGCAAAGTACCCTTTTGAATTTGATCATTAAAAAATGCGAATAACATTTTCAGCTGGGGTTTGTCATTCAACGGTAGCATTGAGTCGGGGTGAACAAACCATGTTGATTGATCGGGCCGTTGAACTCTTATACTGTTCAAAAAGAAATGGTAAGAACCGAGTTACCAGCGCTCAATTTAAATAAGGTCCGTCGCGAGGAAAGGATAGTTAGATGACAGAAAAAAAGGCATCCCGAGAGATCTGTGATTTTTCGAAATATTTAAACGAAGTGTATCTGCGATATTATGTAGTAGGCAATCAGGAAATCTTTACTGTAAAATTCCGGGCCTATCTGAAACAGTTGATAAAAAAACTCAATGAGGCATCGTTTGATGATCTGAAAAAGTATCGAAATGCAAACTGTCTCAGCAATTGCCTGCCGGGACATTCCATCCGATGCGCTTTGCTGGCCATGGGTATTGCTAAAGAGTTGGGTTTGCGCCAATCGGAGATCACAGAAATTGGGCTTGGGGCAATCCTTCATGATATTGGCAAGCTCTTTATTCCCAGAGAAATCCTGGACAAGCCCTGTAAACTCAGTGAAGTTGAATTTGATGTTATCAAAACACACTCAGAAATTGGGTTTCAGGTGCTCAAAAAGCAAAAATGGTTGCCCGTTTCAAGTGTTCAAATTGTTCATAATCATCACGAACGGCTTGATGGCAGTGGCTATCCCAATCACTTGGCAGGGGACGAGATCTATCGACACGAGCGTATTGTCGGAGTTGCCGACGTTTTTGATGCAATGACCAGCAAGCGTAATTATCGTGAGGCCTTGAGTTATGAATTTGCCTTCTTGGAAATAGTAAAAGAATCACCCCAGATGCTAGATGGGCATATTGTTTTAGTTTTAGGTGATCTCATCAAGAAACACAGCCACTCTCAAAGCGAATTAACTAAGCAAATAAAAATGAGGAGAGAATTATGCCATTATCCATGTGTAAAATAGGAAGTACAGTGATTGTGAAGGATTTAGATGTGGACGAAGCCTCACACAAGCGCCTTTATAGTATGGGGTTTATTAAGGGCGCGTTGATAAAAATTATCTCGGCCGAGCATCAGGGACCCATGACCATTGAGTTGTTAGAGAGTCAGCTGGCTTTGGGCTATGAGATCACCTCTTTAATTCAGGTTGTTACTTCAAAATATCATTAAAGTGTTATCTTTAAATAAATAACCATGAAAGCAAAAAATAGTGTAATCGAGAGGCAAATTTCATTAAAACCCAACTCAATGGCATTAAGAACGGCCAGATAATTTTTTTTCTTGAATAATCCGTAGTAAATAACTAGTCCCAGGAATAAGGAACCCACGAACAAGAGCAGCTTTACCCCATGGGATAAGATTTCCACCGGGAAGTTGACCTCAAAGAGAATCGAAATCAGTTCGCTACCAAAAATTCCGCCGAAAAAACAAAGCATACTTAAACCTAAAACCACTGCCTTCTCCAAAATATCGGAGTTGGCGGTTTCTTTTTTACCTGACTCACCGAAAAGAAGCTGGCCATATTTAATAAAGACAATAATGGTTCCCAGGTTAATAAAAATCAGGCCATATTCGATCCAGGAACCGGAGGAACCCTCGGAGATCAAGTATTTAGAAATACTACCGTTAAAAAGTGGGGCCCCAACGATACCTAAAATTGAAATGACAGTCGCCATTCCGACTGCTGGCATGTGATTAAACACCCCTTTAATCTCATCTAAATTTCTGGTTTTATATTCGGTAATAATCATCCCGGCGGTTAAAAAAAGAGTAGACTTGAAAACAGCATGATTCATAATATGATAGAGACCACCCCAATAGGCTTGGGGACTACCCATGTTGATACCGACCATGATCAAGCCAATTTGGGAAACGGTTGAATAAGCCAGGAGCAGTTTAATATCGGTTTGAGCAAAGGCTAACACAAAACCGACAATAGCAGTGATAAATCCAAGCACCATAAAAAGTTCAGAGGTGTCAATCAGCGGTGAAAAGGCTAACTGCAGGCGGATAAATAGGTAGACCCCTGTTTTAACATATAATCCGGATAGAATAGCAGAAACCTCAGATGGCGCACTGGGTGTGCCATGGGCCTTTGGCAGCCAGCTAAAAAGGGGCATTAAAGCAGCTTTTAAGCTAACCGCAGTAATCATAAAGGCATAAGGGAGAATCATACTATCGGGGTCCTTAACCTGGCTTAGAGCGGTTTCGAGCGCGTAGAAGTCAAGAACACCAATTTTTTTGTATAGCATCCCCAAACCCATCAAAAAAAATGACATCGCTACAACGTTAATCAAAAAATACATCATTCCATCATAAATAGAAAGGTTGGTCTTTTTATACATAATCAGAATGGTAATGATTAGGGTGGCGGCTTCAATGAGAACAAAAATATTAAACAAATCGTTCGAAAGAAAAATACCGATAATTAAGCTCTCAAGACTCAGAAAAAGAAAGAAAAACAGGTGGTCGGCATAGTGCTTGTTTTGAACAAAGGTTAGCATGGCTAAAAACAATAAGCAGGTCAAAAGAGCCATGGCTGAGGCCAGAAGATCAGCTCTTAAGGTGATGCTAATCGTATCCGGCCAGCCACCAATGTTTTCCAGGATGGTGCCATTTTTGCGAACCTCAATAAAAATCACGAAGACCAAAACCAGTAAGACGGCCTGAAATAAAACCATCAGTTTTTTTGCTGTTTTAAGGGGAAGCAACTTAACAACGGTTCCAAAAATAATCGGTAACAGAATAATCCAGTGTAAATTAATCATGGGGGGTCCTTTTTTTCATAATTTTTTGCCAGTTGCTGGACCCGTAACGATGATAAAGATGAATAAACATCGTTAAACCAGCAGCGGTAACACCAATACCAATAACAATATCGGTAATCATCAATGCCTGAGGGAGCGGATCTGCGACCTGGAGGGTCTGGGCAACATCGCCAATCGGGGGGGCGCTTCCTGGGGCAATATTGGTTGTAATAAAGTATAAAATAATGGCGACTTGCATAATACTGATAGACATAACCGATTTGATGATATTTCTTCTGGCAATCAGGCCATAAACACCGACAAAAAAAAGGATAATACTAATCGATTCTCCGTTAATGGCAATCATTAAATACCTCCTTCATAAAAGACGAACCTGAAAAAAACAATCGTAAAGCCGCTGCAGACCTTCAAACCGATTAGAAAATTCATGACGATAAGATAACACAGATTCATGAATTCCGAATGGTTGGAGGTCGTTGGAAATAGAAAAAGAACCGGGTACAGAATAATACAAACAAAAAGCGTCTTTTCTGCGGTTTTTAGAGTTTTAAGTCGGATACACCGATCCGGTTCTACCAGATAGCGACTGATAAAAACCGCGGCTAATACAGCACCGCCCTGAAATCCCCCGCCGGGACTGGCATGACCGTTTAAAATAATGTAAAATCCAAATAACAAAATAAAGGGATATAAAAGCCCGGTCATACGAGAAATAATTTCAGAATGGTCAGTCATCGGTTCGCCTCCAGGAAAGAGTAATAACAGCCGAAACACTGACTAAAAGAATCAGGGTTTCAAAAATACTGTCAAATACCCGGTAATTGAGGTAGATTGCGGCGACAGCATTTTGGGCATGGGTGTCCGTGTTAAAATGTTCAATATAAAAATCTGCCACGAGTGGCTCAGCGATCAAAGGTGCATCAAAATTAAGATAAAGAATCAGTACGGTAAGCGATAGGGTAAAGATCATTGTGATAATTCTACGATTCATTATCGGCTCCTTCCTCATAACGAGTCAAATGTATATTTAAGTCGCCATGGTTTGATAGTAAATAGTCTTCCAATGCATCGATCTGGTAATCTTCGGCACAGCCATAAATCCAAATATCGTCGTCGGTATGATGAATGGCCAGGTCAAACTTTTCCTGGGCGAGGATGGTTTCAATGGGTTCGCGGGAATAAACAATCTGCGGTTCCATTTCCCGTTTAATTAAAAAGGTCTCCAGATTATATAAAAAAGGGGATTTGCTTTTTACCAGTCGAATATCCTGGAAATGTGAGTCATTTGTGTAATAAATGGAAAAGACTTTATATTTTCTCAGCGCTACCAGATATAAAACCGTGGTGATCGTGCTGCCAATGATCGCTTCAGCAATGGCCACATCCGGAGCACCGTAAAGTAGATAGACAAAGGAACTGATTAGCGAAAAAACGCCCAAATAGACAACGGCCCGTCTTAGTTTTTTTGTGTTGAGGGCGATAATTGCCATAATAACCAAAGCGATGAGAAAGATGTTTTCGGTCATGGCCCGGTCTCCTGATCAATGGTATAACCACTTAAAAAAGCCGATCGGGCAATGGCGTGGGTGGCTAATGGGTTTGTGATCATCACCAGCAACGTTATCAGCAGTATTTTCATGGCAGCAAAACTGATCCCGGATAAAATGGTAAAAGCAATCATGGCAGTCAGAAAGCCAACAGTTTCGATTTTAGACGAAATAAGGATTCGCGAATAAAAATCCTTAAACCGAAACAGACCGATGACGCCAAAAGCCATAAAAAGAAGGGCGATAATCATGAGTAGATAGGCGAATAAATCAATCATGAGAGGTCTCCTTTTTTTCGATAAATCGGGCAATGAGTACCGTGCCGATAAACCCAAGTAGGGCATAAACCAGTGCGACATCAAGCAAGTAGGGCTGATTGGTAATAAGGGATAGAATAATGATCGACATAATGATTTTTGCTGAAATGGCATTCAGGCCCAAAAGGCGATCCCAAATGGTAGGTCCTAGAATAACCCGAACAAGAACTAGGGCAATATAGATGGCAATGACAAATAGGGTGGCTTCTAAAAAGGTCATGATTCCAAACTCCTTAAGATCATTTCGTAGGGGGAACAGGTTTTACCTTCAGTGATATCCGTGAAGGTATTTTCATCCTGAAAAGCCAGAATTTGAAGCAGTCGGCCATTCTTTCCGATTGTCACCGTCCCGGGAGTCAGGGTGATGGCATTGGCTAATAAGCAAATAGCCAGGTCATCACGGATACATGTTTCATATTCAATAATTTTAACGGCATCCTGACCTCTTATGATTTTTAAAATAGCGGAAAAGCCGGATCGATATATCTGGATGAATAAATACGTAGTGTAATGAAAGAGTATAGCGGGTTTAATTGAATAAGCCTCGGTATAATCGTTCTCCAGCAGATAGCGATTGGTGAATAAAACCGAAACGACTGAAAAAAAAAGGCCGATCAGGATTTGAGAAAAGGCCAGACTTTCATTAAAAATAAGCCAGATGCCAGTAAAAATAAAAATAAGTATAATGAAATGCCTTAGTTTTTTCATAGTGCTCCTTCCTTGCTTTTAGAATAACCATTTAAGTAGACTTCATTATAATAAAGACGACAACCGGATGTCAACGAGTTTAGACAATTATACGGTGGTCACTAAAATATAAATGATTAGGTCGATAAAAAAGAGGCCGGGATCAGGAATCCGGGCCTCAAAAATATACGACTAATACTTGTCCATATCATCCAGTATGATGCTTGGTTCAGGCAGCGGTTTCTCAACTTTTTTAATGGGTTGTGTCGCTGGTATTGGTATTTGCTCTGACGAGTGCTTTGATTTTAGTTTAAAAGCATCCACCATGTGTTTTAACATTTCTGCCTGGCCGGAAAGTTCTTCGCTGGCAGCAGCACTTTCTTCGGCGGTGGCTGAATTCGTTTGAACAACCTGGGATACCTGCTCAATGCCCTGAGTGATCTGGGCGATTTCTGAAGCCTGATCATTGGAAGCCTGGGCGATGGTGCCGACTAAACCGGCGACCTTATCAATTTGATTTAAAATCTCTTTTAAGCTCTCGGCGGTATCATCAGCTATTTTTGTGCCGACACTAACCTTGTCAATGGAGCCTTCAATTAAACCGGTGGTTTCTTTGGCAGCTTCTGCACTTCTGGCGGCCAGGGTTCTTACTTCCTCAGCGACCACGGCAAAACCCTTGCCATGCTGACCAGCTCGGGCAGCTTCAACAGCGGCGTTGAGGGCCAGAATATTGGTTTGGAAGGCGATATCATCAATGACCTTGATAATTTTAGAAATATTATTTGAGGAGTCGTTGATATCGCCCATGGCGCCAATCATGGTGGTCATTTGACGATTGCCTTTTTCGGCGTTGGAGCGAACATTAACAGCCAATTCATTGGCTTCGTTAGCATTCATGGCGTTACGTTTGGTTTCGGCAGCCACTTCTTCAATGGAAGCGGTCAATTCCTGGATAGCGCTGGCCTGTTCAGTGGTGCCCTGGGATAAGGCCTGTCCGCCGTCAGAGATCTGTTTGGCACCCATATCCACCTGGCCAGCGGCCATATTGATTTCGGTCATGGTATTGCTGAGGTTGCCGGTAATATCATTAAGAGCTGTTTTAATAGCCTGGAAATCGCCCAGATAATCGGTTGTGATCTGTTGATCGAGATTACCCCGTCCCATTTCTTCAAGGGTATGGGTGATTTCATCGACATATCGTTTTAAGAAGGCGATTGTCTGGTTCATATTGTCTTTAATAAGGGTATAATCACCGTTGTAGCTCCCTGTCATACTGGTGTTAAGATTGCCCTCCGCCAGTTCTTTTAAGGTTTCCGAAGCTTCCTGAACTGGTTTGACAACGGCATCCAAGGTCGCATTAACACCATCCACTATTTGGGCAAAATTTCCCTGGTGACGGCTGGCATCGGCACGGGTATCCAAGCGGCCATCAATACCGGCCTCGGCCAGCATGGTCGCATCACTAATCAGATTATCAACTGAATTTTTAACATCGCCTAAGGTGCTGACAATTCCGTGGAATTGAGCACTGACTTCAGTTGTATATTCATCAGGTTCACCAATATTTAAATCAAAGTCTAAATCACCCGCTGAGAGACGAATCAGGTTGTTCCCCAGACGGGAAACTTCGGCCTTGGTATAATCGCTGACCCGGATAATCGGTGTTAGGTCCGTGACAACTTCAACGAAGCCAATATTTTCGCCTTTTTTATTTTTTAGGTAGGCGGTATCTTGTTTATTGCTTCGACCGACCCATTCAAAATAGCTGTCGTTTAAGCCCTGATCGACCAGACGTCGGATACCGCAGCCTTCGGTTCGGCAAATATCAGCATTGGCATTGTAGCAGTCCATGCCACAGGCCGAGGTGCGATCTTTGATAACCCCGTTGGCAATCATCAGATCTTCAAAGGGTTTATTCATAAAGGTCCACTTCATATCGTTGTCGGTGACATGGAGGGGGAATGGTACTGCATCGATAATGGCTTCATACCAGACCATCTTATCAACAACGGTATCCAGGGTGCCGTTAACACCTTCAACAATTTCCTTAAAACCGCCCTGGAAGGCTGCTGAGTTACCACGGGTATCCCATTTTCCTTCAATGGCCGACTGCGCCAGCATGGTTGCTTCACGAATCAGGTCGCGAATGGTTTCGATGGTGAGTTTAAGGGCGGGAGCAAGTTCATCTTGAGTATCCTTCGGTTCCACATCGGTGCTCACATCACCCCTTGAAATCTGGTTCATAGTCCCAATGATGACATTTTGGATCTCATCGGAGAAGTCGTCCATGGACTCGGCCATCTCGCCGATTTCATCCTTCCGTTTCATATTGAGACGGAGGCTGAAATGTCCCAGACTCATTTCCTTGATCATGTGGTTGGCCTGTTGTAGGGGTTTGCTGATCATTGAACGGAGGACCAACCCGAAGATGATCGCAACACCGAAGGCTGCCAGGGTTACAATAATCATGGTGGTCGTGGCCGCGTCTTCCGTAGCCATATCGATTTCTTCGGTTTTCTGTGCTTCTTCTAATTTCATCGGTACCAGTTGATTAATGGTATCCATCACCACCGAAGCGGCAATTTCATAGGAACCGGTATCGGCCATCAGTGCGAAAGCTTCGGCATCCCGATTCTGGATAGCCAGCGCTTTTACCTTTTCAAATTCCTGAGCCAGAACCTTGCGAGATTCAACCAGATCGTCAAAGACCGCTTGCATCTCCGGATCGACGATTGTTTTCTCGAAAGCCGCTGCTGCCTCATCGATTTCGCCATTGCGGATGATGACCTTATCGGCATTGGACTGGATCAATTCGGGGCTGTTTTCAATGATCATATCCCGGACGATAACCCGCATTCGCTGGTAGGAGGTGGAAATCTGACCAACATCGGCAATTGGTACCGTCATCTTTTCGTAGAGTATACGATTGGAGTTTTGAAGATCCTGTAAATTAATAACGCCAACAACGCCAACTACCCCGGTGATCAGGGCGATAATAATGAAACTTAACATCAGTTTCACTCCGATTTTCATGTTTAAGATCCAGCGCATTTTTAATTCCCCCTTGAAATAGAATAAATTCCTCTTTGGCAAACTATTTACCCCAATAAAATACATAATAACAGAAAAATTAAATAACAATTATTTAAAAATTTCAGACTGTTTAAAGCCCTCTGGTTTGCATCAGCGCATAAACCAGAGGGCTTTTATCGGGGGGATGAATTGAGGCGATTTTGTGGAGCGTCTGTGCTAACAAGCAACGGTAGTAACTAACTGTGATACTTAGTACTTATCCGTTTCATCAAGAAGAATACGTGGCTCAGCAGGTGCTTGAGTTTCCTGGGCTTGCGGTTGTGAAACAGTGGCGGTGCTAATCGCGCTTTGGGTTACACCTTTTACTTTAAAGGCGCCCACCATTGCTTTTAGCATTTCGGCTTGACCAGAAAGTTCTTCACTGGCGGCGGCACTTTGCTCGGCAGTGGCTGAATTGGTCTGAACCACTTGAGAAACCTGTTCAATACCCAAGGTGATTTGGGCGATTTCCGAGGCCTGTTCATTGGATGCCTGGGCAATATCAGCAACGAGACCAGTCACTTTCTCAATCTGATTAAGAATTTCTTTGAGACTAAGTGCCGTTTCATCGACTATTTTTGTTCCCATACCGACATTCTCGATGGAGCCTTCAATGAGGCCGGTAGTCTCCTTGGCGGCTTCGGCACTTCTGGCAGCCAGACTTCTTACTTCTTCAGCGACCACAGCAAATCCTTTGCCATGTTGTCCGGCCCGGGCGGCCTCAACGGCGGCATTAAGGGCTAGAATGTTGGTCTGGAAGGCAATGTCATCAATCACCTTGATGATTCTGGAAATATCATTGGAAGATGTATTGATATCACTCATGGCGGTGATCATTTTTGTCATTTGAGTATTGCCAACTTCGGCATTGGTACGGACCTCAATGGTCCGCGTATTGGCTTCATTGGCGCGCATGGCATTCTTTTTCGTTTCACCGGCGACTTCTTCGATCGAGGCGGTAAGCTCCTCGATTGCGCTAGCCTGTTCAGTGGTGCCTTGGGCTAACGCCTGACCACCGCCGGAAATCTGTTGAGCACCGACCTCAACCTGACCGGCGGCCACATTAATCTCAGTCATGGTATGGCTAAGGTTGGTGTTAATGTCGTTAAGAGCAGTCTTGATGGCCTGAAAATCGCCCAGATAGTCGGTGGTGATTTCCTGACTTAGATTACTTCGACCCATTTCTTCAAGCGTACTGGTGATCTCACCTACGTATTGACTCAGGAAACTGATGGTTTGGTTTAAGGCATCTTTTATCTGGGCATGATCACCGCGGTAGTTACCTTCCATTTTGCTACGTAAATTTCCCTGAGACAATTGGGTCAGGATTGCTGAAGCTTCTTCAATGGGAGCAATGACTGCGTCGAGTGTTTGATTAAAGCCAGTGACAATTTTTCCGTATTCTCCGGGGAAGCCGGAGACATCACCACGATTGCTTAAATTTCCCTCAATGGCGATGCGGGCCATTTTTTCAGTTTCATCCACCAGATTAATGATGTTTTGAATCATGCCTACCAGAGCAGGAATCAGGGTATCGTTATCGCTGCGTTTGCCAATTTTGGTCAGTACTTCCAGGTCGACCATATCGCCGTTGGCGATATGGGTTGAGATTTCAACAATGCGGGTTAAGCGAGTGTGAACATCATTGACTGATTCTGCAATATTGCCGTAAATCCCCAAATGATCGGTATTCATTTTTTCGGAATAATCATTAAGGCTCATTTTTTTAAGCACACGGCTACCTTCCTGCAAAGCCCCCAGACCGTAAATACAGGCATTGATGTTGTTCTTTAAGGTATTAAAATCACCATTGTAGGTGGCAGTTATTTTTTCCGGAATTTGACCTTTGCCAATACGAGAAACATAATCGGCAGCTACGTTAAGTGGACCGACTACAGCGTCGAGGGTGTGATTCACGCCAACAACAATATCTTTAAATCCGCCTTTGAACGCTTGTGTATCGCCCCGGGTGGAGAGTTCACCGGCAACGCCGGCCTGGGCTAGCATGGTGGCTTCGGCAATCAAGCCTCGGATTGATTCGATGGTTTTTTTAAGAGCTGGCTTAATTTCATCCTGATCATCACCGATTTCAATCGTGGCCGAAACATTGCCATCTGAAATCTGGTTCATTACTGCAATGACATCAGTTTGAAGGACATCGGCAAAATTATCCATCGCGATGGCCATTTCTCCGATTTCATCATTCGGTTCCATATTGAGACGATCGCTTAAATGACCCAGTCCCATTTCTTTAATCATATGGTTGACTTTTTTTATGGGATCGGTAATTCGTTTGGCAATAAAGTAGCAGAAAACAAGACTGATGGCTAAAACAACAATAGAAATAAGGATACTGCTAAAGATGGCGCCAGGTAGAGCAGCCAGAACCTCATCTGATTCTATAATCAGAACCACCGTCCAATCCATGCCTTCTACCTGCGAAGAAGCCATGTAATACTCCTGATTGTCAAGTGTATAGGTCGTAGCGATGGTATCTTGTTCCAGGCCGGTTCCTATGGCAGCCCCGAATGCTTTATACCTGGCATCTGTTTCTGCCAGGTTAATGGGATTCATCTGATTAACGACATTATCCCGGTCAGGATGAGAGATAGCTGTGCCGGTAGAATCTACAATATAAGTATAGCCAGTCTCGCCAAAGGTCATCGTGTCGGTAATGTCATTTAAAAACCAGGCATTGGCCACCGCCACCAGAACCCCGGTGACCGCACCATTTTCAAAAATCGGTACGGAGTAGGCCATGATCAGCGCCCCGTTATCATCAGGATTAACGCTGATAATCGGATTCATGGTACCTCTTTCTCCGGCGGCTGAAAGATGAAAATAATCCCGTTTGGTGATATCCACAATTTGGCCACGATCACCGTAACTGTCGGACAGGTAAAGGTTTCCATTGAGATCGGAAACACCAATGCGAAGGAAACGGTTAGAACTGTTGACGTCATTTTTTAGCATCGTCATTTTTTCATCAATTGCAATAGTACTGGCAAAAATTTTATCCCGGGAGGCAATTCCTTCAAGATAAATATAATTCTGTTCGTTGCGGCTGCTAATAATTTCAGCTGAATTTTGAGCCTGGGTTTTTAGCGATTTCTCGGCTTCAGTTACCACAGCATTGGTTAATGCATTAATGGAGACAAAGGTAAAGATTGCACAGACAACCAGAATCAGTCCGGAAAAATAAACCATCAGTTTTGTTCGAATGCTTTTCATATTCATGACCCCTTTTGTGTTAAAAATTATTCTAGTCTGATAAAATAAAATGATTGCGTTACGCAGTTAATACTTTTTTACAGGATAACCGCTTTTGCCAAAATAATCAATGGTGAATCCGGTTATGTAAATAGATTTTTTAAATCGGACGTTGTTAAGAATTGAATACCCGAAAAGGATGCTTTCATTCGTCTTTTTTAACAATTGGGATAAGAATTGTCATGATGAGATAATTGCATGACAATAGATAACTTGCAGGCAAGTTAAGTGCTATAAACGGTTGCTTGAAATTAAAAAAGAAATAGACTTATTTTCTCGGATTTGGTAAAATTAGCATACAGAAAAAGGCGATTTGATAAGTCACCGGGAATAACCGAAAATAATCAAATAGCCCGGCAGTTACTGCCCTGAAATAAAAAAACAAATAGCAGGAGGAAAAAAATGGCAATTTTTGAACGTCTCAGTGACTTGTTAAAGGCGAATGTTAATGACATACTGGACAAAGCGGAAGATCCGGAAAAAATGGTGAAACAGATTATCATTGACATGGAAGCGCAGGTTAACAGTGCAACCCAGGCATTGGGTGCCGCCATGGGCAGCGAAAAACAGGCATTAAAACAGCTTGAATCCGCAAAAGCTGCTTCAGAAGACTGGAGTAAAAAAGCGAAAACGGCATTATTAGCTGGCAATGAAGCATTAGCAAAAAAAGCGCTGGAACAAAAAACAAGTGTCGATGGTGATCTTGTTCAGTTTCAGGCCGCTTATGATTCAATGAGTTTGCAAGTCGGCCAATTAAAAGATCAAGTCCGTCAGTTAAAATCAAAGCTCGAAGAAGCCCGGATGAAACAGAACATGTTGATTGCCCGTTCAAAAATGGCTGATGCTCAAAAAAGTGTCAGCACCTCTTTAAACAGTACGGACAGTAAAAGTGCATTTACGAAACTGGACAAAATGGAACAGAAAGTAAATGCTAAAGAAGCAGAAGCCCAGGCGTTTACGGAAATGGCCGGAGAAGATAGTAGTCTTGAAGATGAGTTTGAAGCATTGGAAAAAACGGCGGCGGTTGATGATGAACTGGCCAAGCTTAAAGCAGAATTAGGAATAGAATAGTATCATGGCATTTATTATTGGAATACTGATTATGATTGCAGGGATTTGCTATGCTTTTTACGTTTTAAAAAAAAGCAAGGCAAAAGCTCAGGAAATTCAGTTTCAACAGACAACCTGCATTAAAGACGTTTTGGACATTGTCGGCGATTTATCCAGTTTGGATGAAAATTACCGGCATTACAGCGAGGTAAAGGGTCACCTTCACAGCGTATCAGGCGATGTGCAAGCACCTTTTTCCCAACGGCCGGTGGCCTATTACGAAAATGAAGTATTTTCCGTTAATGAAGAAACGAGAACTGAACGGGATGATAAGGGCAATACCAGAACCATTACAAATAAGGTGGAAAGTTCTTTATCGAGTGAAAAGAGTCCGGTCGAAGTTTATCTTTCGGACAGCAGTTCAGATGAAAAGGTTTATATTGATATGGCCAGCTTTGGTGGCGATGTGGATTTGATGCCAGGTTGCAATGTGGATTTGATGCCAGGTTGCAATGTGGATTTGATGCCAGGTTGCAACCGCATGGAGTCACCTGACTCTGGCTGGGTCAGAAACAACTTTAATTTAAGCTTTTCAAACCCCCGCGGTTCACGCTTCCTGGGTTATCGCTTTTTCGAAGAAATTCTCCCGGAAGATCAACCAATGTATATTCTGGGTGAAATTCATAAACGGGGAAGTCGGCTTTATGTGGGGCGATCGGTGACAACTAAAAAACCATCTCACGTGACCTATAAATCAGAAGAAGAATTGTTAGATGATATTAAAAATGAAAAATTTATCGCATTAGCTATTGCAATCGGCAGTGTCATCGCCGGAATAGCAGTGATGTTCCTATTTTCCTAAACCAAATTGGTTCGGGAAAGGGATAAAATTATTTAAGAAACCGCGGCGATTAATCACCGCGGTTTCTTAAGTACTAATGAAAAATCGGGTTAAACTTGGTGTTGCCAGTTTTTGCAAACATCCGACCACGCGACACTGTTTGAATATTTTTCCAGTTCTTCAATGGTCAACTCAATGACACTGTTGCTACTGCCACAGGCCGGAAAGACGGTATTAAATCGCTTAAGAGACTGATCCAGATAAACCGCTACATCATCATTGATGGCAAAGGGGCAGACGCCGCCGATGCTATGACCGACATAGTGATCGACTTCTTCCGGGGAGAGCATTTTAGCCTTGGTTTTAAAATGAGCCTTAAATTTAGCATTGTCAATTTTAGCGTCACCGGCGGCTACCACCAGCACGCATTTTTCGTTCAATTTAAAAGATAAGGTTTTGGCGATTCGTTCCGGCGCACATCCCAGCGCCTGAGCGGCCAGTTCTACTGTTGCCGATGAGGTTTCAAATTCCTGGATCCGAGAATCCAAATCCCATTGTTTAAAATAGGACCGTACTTTTTCAATTGCCATTTTGTTAAGCTCCTGTTCTGATTCGATTTATTAATCGAAATTAATTTATTACAATTTTATCATAGTTTATTTTGAAGAACAAATCGTAAATAAAAATCGTCCTAATAAAGTTGAAATACAAAAGCTGCAAAAAATAAAAAGGCAGTGATCCCGGATGGATGCACTGCCTTTTTTATATTAGGAATGAAAAGAAAAAGGGGAGATGTTTATCTCTTGTATAGATAATACCCTGCTAACCTTTAGCGAAGCTTGGAATTTAGTAAAACTTAAAAAAGGTTAAGCGTTTTGTAATGTGCATTAATCGATGAAAGCGATTTAATGAAAGCGATTGAAAAAAAAGTCACTTGCATGTATAATTTAACCATTATAAAATAAAACATGAAGAAAGATGAAAACCTGATCAAGAAAAAGTAGAAAAAAAGCGTTATTCGAAACTGAATGGCTTAAGATAAAAAAAAGAAAGTGTAAGAGGTAGTTATTGATGAAATTTAAGAAGGCGATTATCTTCCTGTTAGCTATGGTTTTAATTGGAAGTTCGTTCCCGCTGGGCGTTATGGCAGAAGATCAATCCATGGTTATAAAGAGTCTTGATCAAGTAGCGGACCTGGATAGTGCTTCGCGTAACAGCGACCAGATTATTGTTATTTACAAAGAACAGGGGCATGTGGAAAATCTCTCTCTGACCACCAAAGACATTAAGGGGGGAGAAACCCTAAGTGAACAAGTGGATATTATAGCGGTTGCTGATTCGGCTAATACGGATGAGCTTTTGGCCAGACTATCTGAAAACCCCAATGTTCTGGTAGCGGAGAAAAATAGTTACATTCAGACTTCGGCTTTGCCCGATGATCCGGATTTATCTAAAGCCTGGCAGTTTGAACGAGTCGGTGCGGATGAGACCTGGAATAAGATAAGTAATTCAGAAACCGTGGTCGTGGCTGTTATTGATACCGGCCTTTATACCCAACATCCTGATATTTTAGCGAACGTGACTGCAGGCTATGACTATGTCGATGGAACGACCGATATGGTTGACCTATCCGGTCATGGTACACTGGTTGCGGGCTGTGTGGCGGCAGTGACCAATAATGGCATAGGTGTGGCGGGAATCGCCGGAGCGGCGAATATTAAGGTTGCCCCATACCGTGTTGGCGGTTTGTATGATGGGGACAAAAACCTCGATGTCGGTTATATTTGCGCCGCCTTGTATGAGGCGGCAGCACGGCCGGAGGTTAAAGTCATCAATATGAGTTTTGGCGGCTATATGGTTTCTGCTGCACTGCGGACAGCCGTGGAAAATGCTGTTAACGCTGGTAAGGTATTAGTGGCGGCGGCGGGTAATGAAGGGGCAAACCCCAATTACAGCGGCGAACTGGCGGTGCCAGCGTCATATAATAATGTTATCTCGGTGGGTGCAACCGACAAAACCAACAAGATTGCTTATTTTTCTCAACACAATAGTTTGGTTGATTTGTGTGCCCCTGGTCAAAAAATTTATTCCACAAATCACGATGGTGGTTACGAAGAAACCTCCGGTACTTCTTTTGCAAGCCCCATTACGGCCGGTGCCTGTGCAGTTTTAATGGCAGCGGATCACACGATGACCAGTACCCGGGTCGAAACGCTCCTTAAAGAAACCGCCCTGGACTTCGGTACAGAAGGAAGAGATGATTATTATGGTGATGGTATGATTCAGTTAGATGCTGCTCTTGCCAAGGTCACGCCTACAAATCCATTAAGTATTGACAGCTTTACAGTAGACAAGCCTACCGGGCAAACACTGGGAACGCTGCTCACCTTAAATGCTGCTGCCAGTGGGGGTGAAGGGGATTATCAATACGGATTTTATTATGATTTGAATGGAACAACCATCACGATTCAAGATTACAGCAGTATTAGCACGGCTGAATTTACACCAACACAACCGGGCATTTATACCCTATCAGCACAGGTGGTGGACGGCAAAGGTAATACCGTAAAAGAAACCATTGTCAATTATGTCATTAAAGAAAAGGCCGCACCTGTCATTGAATACCGAACCCATGTGCAAAATGTGGGTTGGCAGAGCATAATGGCCGATGGTGCCGTTAGTGGAACCGAAGGGCAATCACTGAGACTGGAAGCCATTGAAGTCAATACTATCACAACGAACTATAATCTTGGGGTGAAGTATAAAACTCATGTACAAAACATTGGCTGGCAAAATTTTGTAGAAGACGGGGCTCTAAGCGGCACCGAAGGGCAGTCTCTTCGCCTGGAGGCTATTGAGATCGAACTTACGGGTACAGATGCAGAGCTCTTTGACGTCTATTATCAGGTGCATGCTCAGAATGTCGGCTGGATGGGCTGGGCAAAAAATGGTCAACAGGCAGGAACAGCCGGTTATGGCTATCGACTGGAAGGGATTCGGATTGAGGTTGTTCCCAAGGGCAGTATCGCCCCTGGTTCAACAGACAGCCCGTTTATCACCAAGTGATTAAAAAACAATGATTTAAATAGACTGTTATTGTGCCAGACCGGCGTACGCCGGTCTGGTTTTGTTTATCAAAAAAAAGAAGTAAAAAAATAGCTATTTATCAAGGTTTGATAGGAGTTGTCTGAGATTTTACATTTATATCTGATATGAAAGGGTATAATATAGAATAAAACGAATTAGTGTAAGTACGGTATCAATCGTAATTGTGTCTAACCGTTTGATCGGGATACGACCTTATGATGTAGGAGAATGACGATGGCAAATGATCAGAAAATTCAAAAAGTTATATTAATTATGGTTTTACTAATTGTAGCAATTTGTCTTTGGGGATGTACGACCGAAAACAAACAGCAAGATCGCGTGGAATCAACAAATATCCGGCCTGAAAGTAGCGAAAACCTAAAAACAAAGCAGCTTATAATTGTTACCGGAGAATATGCACCCTATACATCAGAGCAGGCGGCCGGTTATGGGGCATTCACTCAGATTGTTGAGGCCGCTTTAAAAGAAAGCGGACTTGAGAGTGAAGTTGCTTTCTATCCTTGGGCCAGGGCATCGGAAATGGTTGAAAGTGGAGACGCCTGGGCTTCATTTCCCTATGGTTATGTAAATGAAATGGCTCAGATTTATGATTATTCTGAACCTGTTATTCAGGGACCCCACAAATTTTATTATCTTAAATCTAATGAAAAACTGGCCCAAGAAGGGGCTGATTTTAA